>JBEVNG010000395.1:0-12474 GCA_040508235.1 Polyangiales bacterium
TCAAGGCCAAGAAGCAGGCCCAGGCAAGCGCCTGAGCTCGGCCATGCAGCAGATCGAGGAGCTGATCGGCTACATCGCACGCGCCCTGGTCGACGACCCGGACGCGGTGGAAGTCGAAGCGCTCGACGGTGACAACGCCATCGTCGTGGAGCTCACCGTCGCCAAGGGAGACCTGGGCAAGGTGATCGGCCGCGAAGGTCGCACCGCGCGCGCACTGCGCACGTTGTTGGCCGCGGCCAGTGCCCGTCGTCAGCGTCGCGCCGTGCTCGAGATCCTCGAGTAAGGAACCGTCATGCCCGATGCGTTGGTGGAGCTCGCGGCAGTCGTGCGCGGGCACGCGCTGGCGGGCGAGCTGGTGGTGAAGCTGTTCAACCCGGACAGCGATCTGCTGTCCTCGTTGCGCCAGGTGATGTTGCGCGCGCCCGATGGCGCGCTGCGCACGTACGAGGTTCGCTCCTCGCGTGGCAGCAAGGAAGGCATCCTGCTGGGCCTGACGGGCATCGACGATCGCGATGCCGCCGACGCCCTGCGCGGCCACGTGATCTGCGTCGAGCGCGCCACGCTGCCGGGCCTGGAAGAGGGCGAGTACTACCTCGTCGATCTCCCGGGCCTCGCCGTGCAGAACGCGGCCGGCGAGAAGATCGGCTACGTCGAGGATGTGATCGAGTACCCCAGCGTGTCCGCCCTGGTGGTGCTGGTCGACGGCATCGTGCGCGAGGTGCCCGATCTGCCGCGCTACCTGCTCGAGGTGCGCGTCGCCGAGGGCTACGTGAAGGTCGACAACCTCGAGGAGCTGGAGCCGGTCCCGCTGGCGCCGCTGACGGGCAAGCGCTGATGCGCTTCGAGGTCGTCACGATCTTCCCCGAGCTGTTCGACTCGTTTCTCGCCAAGGGCCTGGTCGCCAAGGCGCATGGCAACGGCACGATCGAGGTCACGCGCACCAACCCGCGCGACTTCGCCAACAACAAGCACAAGACCGTCGACGACGCGCCCTACGGCGGCGGCAGCGGCATGGTGATGTTGCCCGGGCCGATCCTCGACGCGCTGGAGAGCCGCGAGGGAGCAGGGCGGCTGCACCGCATCCTGCTCACGCCGCAGGGCAAGCCGTTCGATCAGGCGACCGCGCGTCGGCTCAGCCAGCTGCCGGCGATCGCGCTCGTGTGCGGCCGCTACGAGGGCGTCGACGAGCGCGTACGCGAGGCGATGGACGAGCAGATCTCGCTCGGCGACTTCGTGATGACCGGTGGCGAGGTGGCGGCGATGGCCGTGATCGAGGCTACCGCGCGCTTGTTGCCCGGCGTGCTCGGCAACATCGACTCGACCCACGAGGAGAGCCACTCCGAGGGGCTGCTGGAGTACCCGCAGTACACGCGCCCGCCGGTCTATCGCGAGCGCGCGGTGCCCGATGTGCTGTTGTCCGGCGATCACGCGGCGGTCGCACGCTGGCGCCGCAAGCAGGCGCTGCAGCGCACCCTGAGCGCGCGCCCCGATCTGTTCGCCGCGCACACGCTGTCGAACGACGATCGCACGCTGCTCGAGGACCGCCGCGCGCCGATCTACGTCGGCCTCGTGCACCACCCGGTCAAGGACCGCGAGCAGAACACGGTCGCCACCGCGGTCACCAACCTCGACGTGCACGACCTCTCGCGCTCGTGCCGCAGCTACGGACTCAGCGGCTACTACGTGATCACGCCCATCGAGGCGCAGCGTGCGCTGGTCGGCAAGATCCTGGAGCACTGGGTCGAGGGCAGCGGCCAGAAGCGCGTGCCGGAGCGCAAGGTCGCGCTCTCGCTGTGCGAGCCCATCGACACCATCGAGGCCGCGATCCAGGCGATCACGGACCGGCACGGGCAAAAGCCCACCGTGGCGGTGACGGCGGCCCGGCTGCCCAACGGCAGTGAGCCGGTCTCTCCGGGCGACGCACGGGCCCAAATGCGGGCCTCAGATCGCCCCTGGCTCATCCTTTTTGGAACCGGACACGGCCTCGCCGCGAGCGTGCTCGAGGCGGCGGATCTCTCACTTCCGCCAATCCGTCCGGGCGTTTACAACCATCTGTCCGTTCGCGCCGCGTGCGCGATCATGCTCGACCGTCTGTTCGGAGACGAAGGCGCCTGAAGCGCTCGTTGACGGTCTATGGGGGGTATGTCAAATACCGCCCCCGCTTGGAGAATCACGTCATGGCCAGCACCATTCCGCAGATCACCGCCATCGAGCAAGCCCAGGTCCGAGACCTGCCGGACTTCCGCGTCGGTGACACCATCAAGGTCCACTTCCGCATCTCGGAAGGTGAGAAGGACCGCATCCAGATCTTCCAGGGCACCGTCATCCGCAAGTCCGCGGGCGGCATCGGCGCCACGTTCGCGGTTCGCAAGACCTCGTACGGCGTGGGCGTCGAGCGTATCTTCCCGCTCCACTCGCCGCGCATCGAGCAGGTCGAGATCGGCTTCCGCGGCCGCGTTCGCCAGGCGCGCCTGTACTACATGCGCGAGCTCGAGGGCAAGAAGGCCCGCCTCCGCGAGAGCACCCGCGAGCGCATCAGCGCGAGCGGCTCCAAGGCGAAGACCAAGGCCAAGCCCGCTGCCGAGGCGAAGGGCTGAGCATCTTACAAGCGGGACTGCGCGAGAGCGCGCGTGGAAAGGCGGCCTTCGGGTCGCCTTTCGGCGTTAAGGGATCGCCGGAGTCGCCATGCAGTCGGTGAGTTGCCGACGTAGAAGCGCACGTCGTTCGGGGCACCCTGGGGCGGCTCCGCACGCTTTCGCCCCAACCGTAGCGAGCGCGGGCGCCGGGCCTACTCAGGCTGGGTGCGCGTACTAGGCGTCGGTCACAACGTGGCGCTCGGCGACCTCTACCTGCGCTTGCTCGCGCGCGGCTGCGAGGTGCGCGTCCACGCCGACGAGGGCGAGGACATCCTGCCGGGCGACGTGCCCCGCTGCGCCGACTGGCGCGACGAGCTCGCCTGGGTGGGCAAGGGCGGCATGCTGCTGTTCGAGAGCACCGGCTTCGGGGCGCAACAGGATGAGCTGCGGGCGCAAGGCTACCGCGTGTTCGGCGGCAGTGCGTTCGGCGACCGGCTCGAGCTGGAGCGCGACTTCGGCCAGCAGGTCGCGCGCGCCTGCGGCCTGCGCACCGCCGAGATGATCGACTTCGACGGGTTCGAGGACGCGCTCGACTTCGTGCGCGCGCACCCCGCCCGCTACGTGCTCAAGTTCCACGGCGACAAGCTGGCCAAGACGCGCAACTACGTCGCGCAGCTCGACAACGGCGCCGACATGATCGCGATGCTGGAGCGCCAGCGCGCGACCTTCCCGAGCGACGAGCCGGCGCTGTTCGTGTTGATGCGCCACCTGCGCGGCGTCGAGGTCGGCGTCGGCGGCTTCTTCGACGGCCAGCGCTTCCTGGCGCCGGTCAACCTCGACTACGAGCACAAGCGCTTCTTCCCCGGCGATCTCGGCGAGCTCACCAGCGAGATGGGCACGCTGGTGTCCTACCACGACGGCGCCAAGCTGTTCGACGCCACGCTCGGACGCGTCGCGCCGCTGCTCGCGAAGGCGGGCCACGTCGGATACATCAACCTCAACCTGATCGTGAACGAAGAGGGCGCATTCCCGCTCGAGTTCACCTCACGCCTCGGCGTGCCCGGCTACGCGATCCTCTCCGCGCTGCACGAAGACCCCTGGGACGTGGTCTTGCAGCGTGTGCTCGATCAGCGCGAGCGCTTCGCCACGCGCGACGGCTACGCGCTCGGCGTGGTGCTGACGGTGCCGCCGTTTCCCTATCCGGATGGCTACGAGCGGCTCGGCAAGAACACGATGATCCACCTGAACGACGTCAGCCAGACGGAGCGCGAGCACCTGCACTTTGCGGAGGTGCGACGCGAAGGCGAGCTGCTGCTGACGTCGGGCCAGATCGGCTACGTGATGGTCGTGACCGGCTGCGGCGCCGACGTCAGCGAGGCGCGCACAAACAGCTATGCGCTGGTCGACAAGGTGGTGATCCCGAACCTGCGCTACCGCCGTGACATCGGGCTCGGCTACCTGGAGCGCGACCGCGCCACGCTACGCCGCCTGGGCTGGCTGCCCTAGTAGTCAGCCGACCTGCGTGCCGATCCACCAGGTGGTGCCGCCGGGCTCCTTGAAGCCGCCGCGCTTGTCGGCGTCCTCCTTCTGCACCGGCTCCTGCACGGCGACCGCGCCGGCCGCGAGCGCCTTCTTCCAGGTCGCGTCGACGTCCTTCACGTAGACATGCACGCTGGCCGGGAGCGGGGGATAGCCCTCGACCGAGTCGGCGACCATCACGACCGTGTCGTCGATGCGCACCTCGGCGTGATGGACCCTGCCTCCGTTGTCGTACTTGCGCAGTGGCTCGGTATCGAACACCTGCTTCAGGAACGCGAGCGTCTTCTCCGCGCCGTCGACGATGAGGTACGGCGCGACCGATGTGTAGCCTTCGGGCTTGTATGCCATCGAGACCTCCCTTTACGGGGCGATCATAGCGAAGGCGTAAACGGAGGCGAGCCGGTGCTGGGGGTCTCGTAGCTACGCTCGCTGCCGTCGCGCAGCTTCAGCTTCCAGGTCGTCTTGTGCTTGATCGCACGACCCTTGAGCTTCACGCCGCGCACGATGACGGAGCTGGGCAGCTGCATCGCGATCGCCTGCGTGGGGCACACCTTCACGCACGCCGCGCAGTCCCAGCACTCGCGGTTGTCGCGGATCATGGCCTTGCGGGTGCCCGGCTTGAGCAGCATCAGGTCGCCGGGACAATCACGAATGCACATCGGCTCCTGCGCCACACCGCAGCCGTTGCAGACGTTCTCGTCGACGTGAATGCCCATGGCCTCTTACTCCTGCCCGTGTCGAATGATCGCGCCGTCCGCCAGCGGAGGCAACACCACATCGATGTTCGCGCGCTCCACCGCACGCTCCACCATATCCACGTGATCGCCCTTGCGAACGGAGTTAACGAACACCGAGCCCCAGCGCTCATCGTTGCGCTCCGGGTAGTCGAGCCGCTCCTGGTAGCAGTGCCAGCGCGTCTCCTGCCGGTGCATCATGTGCGCGACCAGCGTACGCGACACCGTCACGCGGTCCATTAGGTCGTGCGCGAGCAGCAAGTCGTGCACGTCCTTGGCGATGATGCCCGTGAACTCCTGCTCCAGGCGCTTGAGGTGGATCTCGGCGATCTTGAGCTCGCCCTCCGAGTAGCCGTAGCCCTGGCTGATGCCGCCGGCGTACTCGTCCATCACCTTCTGCAGGCGCTCCTCCAGCTCCTCCGGTGCGACGCCCTGCTTCTCCTCGAGGGGCGCGAACACGCGGTCGCGCTCGGCCAGCGTCTGCTCCTCGTCGAGCTCGACGGCCTTGCGGCCACGCACGTCCTCGATGATGTTGCGCACCGCGAGCACGGCCTCGGCCCAGGCGCCCGACGCGTACTTCTTGGGCGACCCGCCCGCGACGTCACCTGCCGCCCACAAGCCGGGCAGGGTGGTGCGCCGCTCCGGGTCGATCCAGAAGCCGCTCAAGCCGTGGCCGCCGACCACGTGCGGCTCGCTGCCGGTGATCTCCACCGGCGCCATCGTGCCGCCACCACGTCCGTAGTACATCTCGTCCTGCAGCAGCATCGCCGCCGGCGGCGCCATCGACAGGTACGCGCTGGTGGTGCCCTCCAGCTTCTTGGGGTCGACGTTGCGCAGGTCGAGGTAGCAGGGCCCGCGGCCCGCGAGCTTCTCCTGCATGGTCGCGTACAGGCGGTCCTGCGTGGTCATGCGCGCGCCGCCGAGGTGCTGGTAGTACTTCTCCAGGTACGGCTCGCCCTTGGCGTTGATCTGCTTGGCGCCGAGCCACTGCGCGATCTCGCCGGTGGGCGCGATGGCGTCCTTGATGCGCAGCGGGATGAAGCGGAACTCGAAGCTCGTCATCTCCGCGCCCGCACGGATGCCCATCGCCAGGCCCGCGCCGGTGTTGAAGGGCGAGTACCACATGCGGTGCGAGGCCATGCCTGGATTGTTCGGTCGGTACAGCCCCGCCGTACCGCCCGTACAGATCATCACGGCCTTGGCGCGTATCGCGTAGAACGCGCCCGTGCGAACGTTGAAGCCGTAGGCGCCGATCACGCGCCCGCGGTGGATCGCGAGCCCGGTCATGTTGACGCGGTTGAGGATGCGCGCGCCGCTGGCCTCGGTGGCCTTGCCGATGATCGGCTTGATGCGCTCGCCCAGGATCTTGATCGACGCACGGCCGCGCTTGAGCGGGTTGCCGTTCTCGTCGCGCGGCACCGGCAGGCCCCACTTCTCCACGCGGTGCGACTGCTCGTTCACCTCGCGCGCCATCGTCAGCACCAGGTCGTCGCGCACGATGCCGTGCGTGTCGCGGATGGTGTAGCGCAGGAACGACTCGGCGGTCTCGCCGGGCGTGAGATACGCGTTGAGCGCGCTGATGCCCGCGGCCAGGCAGCCGCTGCGATAGATGTGCGCCTTCTCCACCAGCAGCACGTCGAGGTCCGGCGCCTTCTCGCGCGCCTCCACCGCTGCCACGCAACCCGCCGCACCGCCGCCGATGATCAACAGGTCGCAGCTGAGCTCTTCGACGTCGATCATCGCACTTCCAGCTTGGATTCTCGGAACGTGTTGGTGCCCGGCACGTGCACGTGCAGCTTGACCTCGGCCACGTGGTCGGCGCGCGAGGCGAGCACGATGAAGGCGCACGGCCACATCAGCGTGTTGTCCGACGCGAAGGTGGCGGCGTCCTCGGACGAGAAGTACGCGCCCACGTTCGGGTGAGAGTGATAGATCACCTTCACCGGACGGCCCGCCTTCGCGCCCGCGTCGAAGATCTTGCCGGCCTTGAGCTCATTGATCTTGAAGTACTCCTTCGAGGTGCGCGGGAACGTCTCGGGATCGAGCTTGTGGTACTTGTCCGCCTCGTTCTCGGCGCGCTCCGACGCATCGAGCAGCGTGGGCTCGGCGGCGGGCCCCGTGACGTAGCCGCAGCACTCGCTCGGGTAGGTCGCGATCGCGTGCGCCTTCAGCTCCTCGAGCACGCTGGCGGTGATCACCAGATCGCCCTGGATCCAGTCACCACTCATAGTGCTTCTCCCAGCGCATCGGCGCGAAGTAGCGGTCCCCGCGGTCGCACGCGATGGTGACCACGCAGCCTTCCTTCACGCGCTTGGCCAGCTGCGCCGCCGCCCATACGTTGGCGCCCGTGCTGTGCCCCACGTGCAGGCCTTCCTCGCGCGAGATGCGGTCCGCCATGTCCCAGCCGTCCTCGGTGGGCACGGGCAGGATCTCGTCGGGCAGCGTGGCGTCGTAGATGTTCGGGATGATCGAGCTGGCCATGTGCTTGAGCCCCTCGAGTCCGTGCAGCGCCTCGGCCGGCTCCGCCGCCACGCACAGGATCTTGCGCTTGTGCTCGCGCAGCCGACGCGTGGTGCCCATCATCGTGCCGCTGGTGCCGAGGCCCGCCACGAAGTGCGTGATCTCGTCGCCCACCTGCTCCAGGATCTCGACGCCGGTGCCCTTGTAGTGCGCTCCGGGGTTGGCCGGGTTCGAGTACTGGTCCGAGTAGAAGTACTTGTCGGGGTGCTCGTCGATCAGCCGCCGCACGTGGCGGATGGCGCCGTCCGAGCCCTCCATCGGATCGCTGAAGATCAGCTCGGTGCCGAACGCGCTGGTGATGTTCTTGCGCGCCTGGGACACGTTCGCCGGCATTACGAGCGCTATCTTGTAGCCGAGGCAGGCACCGAACAGGGAGTACGCCACGCCGGTGTTGCCACTGGTGGCGTCGATCAGCGTCTTGTCCTTGGTCAGGCGACCGTCCTCGATCGCCGTGCGCATCATGTTGAGCGCGGGGCGATCCTTCACGGAGCCGCCCGGGTTCATGTACTCGAGCTTGAGATAGATCTTCACGCCCGGGTTGTCGCGCTCGATGCTGCGCAGGCGCACCAGCGGCGTGTTGCCCACGGCGTCCACGATCGAGTCGATGCGCTTGAAGCGACTCACACGGCCTCCGACGACAGAACGAACTCTTCCGACGCGCGACCCGGCAACGACAACGTCGTGCGGATCGCCTCCACCGCGGCCAGCGCTCCCAGTAATGCGCGTGCCGCCGGCTCCAGCGCGGGATCTCCCGCCACGCGCGCCACGTCTTCCGACGACGCCACGCGCACACTCTCGCTGCCCTCGCCGACTCGCAGCCCGGCACGCGACAGGTAGCGCTCCGCCACCGTCGCGACGCCGGCATCGCCGTGCACGTGCAGCGCCGTCTCCAAAAGGCGGCGCTGCCCGGCCTCCCCAACCTGAGGAAGCAACACGTGGCGTGCGTAGCGAGCGAGGCTCAAGTCAGCCGCCCGCGATCGCCGGCACGATGCTGACCGAGTCGCCGTCCTTGACCGGCGTGTCGAGGCCGTCGAGGAAGCGCACGTCCTCCTCGTTGGCGTAGATGTTCACGAAGCGGCGCACGCCCTTCTCGTCGAGTAGGCGCTCCTTGAGGCCGGGGTGCTTCTTCTCGATGTTCTCGATCACCTCGCGCACGGTGGCGCCGGCGATGGCAACTTCGTCCGCGCCGCCGGTGAGGGTGCGCAGGGGCGTGGGGATACGAACGGTGATGGCCATGACTCTCTCCTCTAATCAGCAGGAAGCCGCCACGTAGCGCGCTTCCGAAACGTCGCGAACCTGTCCGCTGCACAGCGGGCAATCTCTGCGTGCGCGCACCGGGCGCTTGCGGAGGCCGGCGCCGAGCGCGTCGTAGCTCCACAGCACGCCCGCACCACGTCCGCGCAACAACTCCAGCGCGAGCGCGGCCTGCAGCGCGCCGACCACGCCGACCACCGGGCCGAGCACGCCGGCCGAGGCACAGGTGTCCGCCTGCGTGGGCACGTCCTCGAACACGCAGCGCAGGCACGGGCTCGCGGCGGTACTGGCGAGCGCCCAGCCCGCGAAGCGCACCGCACCCGCCTGCACGATCGGCACGCCGCTCAGGCGCGCGGCGTCGGCGGCCAAGAACTTGGTGGCGTAGTTGTCGGAGCCCTCGATCACCAGTGCGTGGCCGCGCAGCAGCTCGAGCGCGTTTTCGGGCACGAAGCGATCGATCACTGGCGTGACGTTGCCCAGGCGCGCGGCGCACTCCGCCTTGAGCTGGCCGACGTCGCTCTCTTCGTAGAGCGTCTGGCGCTGCAGGTTGCTCAGCTCGACGCGATCGTCGTCGACCAGCGTCACGCGCGTCACGCCGCTCTCCGCCAGTACGGACAACACCGGGCAGCTCAAGCCGCCCGCGCCGATCACGAGCACGCGGGCAGTCACTTGAAGTACTCGTCGAGGCTGAAGTAGCGCTCGCCGCTGTCGCACAGCACGGTGACCACGTTCTTGCCGGCACCCAGCTCGAGCGCCACCTGGCTGGCCACGAACGCGTTCGCGCCCGCGCTGATGCCCACCAGCAAGCCCTCTTCGCGCGCGAGCCGGTTCTTCATCTGGTAGGCGTCGCGGTCGCCGACCAGGCGCACCTCGTCCACCACGTCGGCGCGGTAGTTTTGCGGCACGAAGCCGGCACCGATGCCCTGGATCTTGGTCGGCCCAGGATCGCCGCCGGTGAGCACGGGGCTCGACTCCGGCTCCACCGCGATCACGCGCGCGTGCGGGTGGCGCTGCTTGAGGATCTCGCCCACGCCGCTGATCGTGCCGCCGGTGCCGACCGCGGCGACGAACGCGTCGATGGACAGGCCATCCATGGCGTCGAGGATCTCGTTCGCGGTGCGCGCACGATGCGCGGCCGGGTTCTCCGGGTTGTCGAACTGCCCGGGCATGTACGCTCCGCGCTCGTTCACCACGTCGAGCGCCGCCTCGATGGCGCCCTCCATCACGCGCTCGGCCGGCGTCAGCACGATCTCCACGCCGTACGCCTGCAGCAGCGCGCGCCGCTCCAGGGACATGCTCTCCGGCATGGTCAGCACCAGCTTGTAGCCCTTGCGCGCGCACACCAGCGCCAGGCCGATGCCGGTGTTGCCGCTGGTCGGCTCGACCACGGTGTCGCCCGGCTTGATGCGGCCCGCCTTCTCGGCGCCCTCGATCATCGCCAGCGCGATGCGATCCTTGACCGAGCCACCCGGGTTCAGCTGTTCGCACTTGGCCCACACGGTGGCGCCTTGGCTGCTGGGCACGCGGCGCAGACGCACCAGCGGCGTGTTGCCGATCAGCGAGAGCACGTTTTCGTAAACCGGGGCGCTCATGAGGTTCCGACTCTAGATCACGTAGACGTAGCCGCCAGGCGCACCGCGCTTGACGCCTTGCTCTTCCGCGCGCTGGCACAGCTCCTCGAGCGACACCTGCTCGAAGCACGCCTCGATGCGCTGCGCGAGGTCGGCGAACGCGGCCTCGGTGATGGCGATGCTCGCCGCGTCGCCCCCGGCGGCGTCCTCTTCCGAGGTGTACGGGCTGAGCTTGCCCTCGAGGGCGCGGATCACGTCGCCGAGGGTGATCTCGCGCGGGCTGCGCGTCAGCTGGTAGCCGCCACGCGGTCCGCGCTTGCTCGAGACCAGCCCGGCGCGCCGCAGGTCCTGGAAGATCTGCTCCAGGAAGCGCGGCGGGATGCTCTGGCGCTCCGCGATCTCGCGGATCTGCGCGGCCACGCCGCCGCCGTGGAAGGCGAGGTCGAACAACGCGCGTACGCCGTAGCGTCCCTTGTTGGAGAGCTTCACAGGGTGGGGTCCTGACGCTTAGGCTACTTTCCACATCGGAGAAGTCAAGAATAGCCTGGGGCGGTTGCGGCGTGAAGGGTGCGGGCGCTATCGTGCCGTCCGGTTTAGGCTCATCCGCATGCGCGAAGCTCCGCCCCGAATCGTGCAGTCATGCGCACTTGCTGATCGCAGGTCGGCGCGGAGCCGCGTGCTGTGAGGCGTTGCCCCACGTGTTCGTCGCACTACACGGCCGACTCGCGGGTCTGCCCGATGGACGGCGCGATGCTGGAGGAGGCGCCAGATCCGCTGGTCGGCCGCACCATCGGCGGCCGCTATCTGATCTGTGAGCTGGTCGGCACGGGCGGCATGGGCGCGGTCTATCGCGGGCGTCATCAGCTGGTGGGCCGCGACGTCGCGCTCAAGTTCCTGGCTCCGCGCTACGCCAGCGACGCGGCCGCCCGGGAGCGCTTCCTGCGCGAGGCGCGCGCCGCCAACCGGATCGATCACGAGCACATCATCGACATCACCGACTTCGGCGAGACCAGCGACAAGCTGGTGTTCCTGGTGATGGAGTACCTGGAGGGCGAGCCGCTCTCCCGCATCATCGAGAAGGGCCCGCTGGAGCCGCAGCGCGCGCTCAACATCGCATGGCAGCTCGCGACGGCGCTGGCGCGTGCCCACGAGCTCGACGTCATCCACCGCGACATCAAGCCCGACAACATCTTCGTGCTGCAGCGCCGCGGCGGCGACTTCGTGAAGCTGCTCGACTTCGGCCTGGCCAAGGTGCTCGGGGAACATCGTCTCACCGCCACCGGCAAGGTGTTCGGCACGCCGGAGTACCTGGCGCCCGAGCAAGCGCGCGGCGAGCAGCTCACCGGGCAGGCCGATCAGTACGCGCTCGGCTGCGTGCTGTTCGAGATGCTGACCGGCGAGCTGCCGTTCGATGGGCCGAGCCCCGACGTCGTGATCAAGCACCTGCAGACCAAGCCGGACGCGCCATCGAGCAAGAACGCCGAGCTCGGTCCGGAGCTGGACGCGCTGTGCGCGCGCATGCTGGAGAAGAACCCACGCGAGCGCTTCACGGACGCGTACCACCTCGCCGACGAGCTGCGCGCGCTGCTCGACAGCGGGCAGGGCGGACGCTCTTCCAAGCCGCCGCGCCGCTCCGGCGTGCTGTCGGTGCCGTCGCCGGAGGCCACGGTCACGCAGCCGTGGGTCGACGCCGCGGAGGAAGCCTGGGCCGTGCGCTACGAGCTGTTCAAGTCGCTCCTGCCGCGCGCCTACAGCGGCGACACGCCCGACCACGTGCGCCGCGCGCTGCGCGAGATGGCCGAGCAGGTCGAGCAGGCGCGCAGCTTGCGCAAGCAGCTCAGCGACAACCTGCTGCGCGCGAAGGAGCACGAGGACAACCTGCGCGCCGCGCGCCTGCGCGTGGGGCACGCCGCCGACGAGCTCGGCCAGGACGAGTCGCGCGTCTCGCGCCGCATGGGGGACGCCGAGGCGGCGATCGAGGCCACGCGTCAGCGCCTGCGCGAGCTCGAGCAGCCGATGCGCGAGGGCAAGCGAGAGCTGGCCGAGCGCCAGCACGTCGATCGCTCGCTGGTGGAGCTGCTGCGCACGCTCGGCGGCGCGGCGACCTTGTGGCTGGAGACCGAGGCGCAGCTGGCGGGGCTGGAGGCGCGTGTGGTCGCCGCGGAGCGCGAGCGTGAGGATCTGCGCTTTCAGATCGCGCAGCTCAAGGGGCGCCTGGGCATTCTCAACGTCGACGCCGACGCCGAGCTCGGCGCGTTGCGTGAGCAGTCGGACAGACTG
>JBEVNG010000410.1:0-9243 GCA_040508235.1 Polyangiales bacterium
CGGTGCTCAAGGCGATCGACATCGTGTCGATCATCATCTTGCTGATCTTGACCATGATCCTCGCGAACACCATCGCGATGGGCGTGCGCGAGCGGACCAGCGAGTACGGCGCGCTGCGGGCACTGGGCTTCACGCCCGGCCACATCCGCTACTTCATCATCGGCGAGTCGATCACCGTGGGGCTGATCGCGGGCTTGATCGGCGTAGGCATCGCCTGGCCGCTGGTCAACAACGGCATGGCCGCGGTGATCGAAGAGAACATGGGCGCCATGTTTCCTTACTTCCGCATCGACCCGAGCACGATCGTGACCGCGCTCGTGCTCGCCCTCGCGCTCGGTGGTTTGTCCGGTCTGGTGCCGGCGATTCAGGCCGGTCGTCTGTCCGTGGTCAATGCGCTCCGGCGCGTGGAGTAGCCGTCGATGATCCCGCTCAGCTACAACCTACGCAGCCTGACGGTGCGCAAGACGACCACGCTGGCGACTGCCTTCGGCATCGCGCTGGTGGTGTTCGTGTTCTCCGCGGTGTCGATGCTCTCCGCCGGCATCAAGAAGACCCTCAGCAGCAGTGGTCAGCCCGACAAGGCGCTGATCATTCGCAAGGGCGCGGACGCGGAGCTGTCGAGCGCCATCGACACGCCGAACGTCGGGCTGATCCTCTCCAACAAGGAGGTCGCGCGGCGCAAGGACGGCAAGAGCGACGGCGTCGGCGAGGTGGTGGTCGTCGCGACCGCCGACAAGTTCGACAACAGCGGCGTGTCGAACGCGCAGATCCGCGGAGTGCCCGAGGATGTGTACGACTTCCGGCCCGAGGTGAAGATCACGGAGGGCCGCAAGGCCAAGCCGGGCGCGGACGAGGCCGTGATCGGCCGCGCGATCGCGGGTCGCTTCAAGGGCATGGCGCTCGGCCAGAGCTACGAGCTGCGCAAGAACCGTCCGGTGCAGATCGTGGGCGTGTTCGAGTCGGGCGGCTCGTCGTTCGAGTCGGAGCTATGGGCCGACGTCGACACCGTGCGCACCGCCTACGGGCGCGAGGGCATCGTGAGCTCGGTGCGCGTGCGCCTGAGTGATCCGGCGTTGTTCCCCGCGTTCGAGCGCGCGATCGAGGGCAACCGTCAGCTCGGCTTCGAGGTCGAGCGCGAGGTGACCTACTACGAGAAGCAGTCCGAGGGCACGTCGCTGTTCATCAACATCCTCGGCACCGTGGTCGCGTTCTTCTTCGCTGTCGGCGCGATGATCGGCGCCATGATCACGATGTACTCCGCGGTGGCGAACCGAAAGCGCGAGATCGGGACGCTGCGTGCGCTGGGCTTCGGCAAGCTGCAGATCATGCTGTCGTTCCTGTTCGAGGCGCTCGCGCTCGCGCTCATCGGCGGCATCGTCGGCGCGCTGGCCTCGCTCGCCATGGGCATGGTCAGCTTCTCGATGATGAACTTCCAGAGCTTCAGCGAGATCGTGTTCCGCTTCGAGCCCACCCCCGACGCGATCATCGGCGCGCTCACGTTCGCCGTCGTGATGGGCTTCATCGGCGGCCTCGCACCTTCCGTACGCGCAGCGCGCATGCCGCTGATCAAGGCATTGAAGGACTGACGCGAGTTGGGTCGGTCCGCTCGCGCGTCATGGTGCGTGCTGCTGCTGGCGTGTGCGTCAGCGCCGGCGGTGCGTGGAGTCGATGACTTCGAGTCGGGGGCGCTGGCGAGCTGGCGAGTAGAGCGGAGAGGCGCCGGCGGGTGGTTCGTGTATCGCGACGGCGGCGGGTCTCCGTTGGCGCAGAGCGGGGCGCCGTTCGAGATGCCCGCGCCGCCGCAGGGAACGTATGCGGCGGTCACGGACATGGATGGGCCCGGTACGCTCATCCTGCATCGCACGCTGCAACTCGACCGCGCGTACGCGTTGCGGCTTACGCTGTTCTACAAGGGCGTGGTGCCGTTCGATGGGCAGCAGGCTTATCGCATCGACGTCTTGCGCGCGGCGGCGGAGGTCGACTCGCGCGCGCAGGAGGATTTGCTCGGGACGGTCTTCCAAACGTCGTCGGACAGCGCTCTCGTGTGCGCGGCTAGAGAGGTGCGGTTCGATCTCTCCGCCTTTCGCGGTCAGACGGTCCGACTTCGTTTGACGGTCAGCAGCGAGCGCGGTCCCATTCGCGCGGGTGTGGACGCCATTCAGCTGCAGCCCGTGCAGACCACGGCTGCCGCGCCGCGCGCCGCGGTCTGCATCCAGGAGCGCATGGCCGAGGCCGACGCGTTGACCGCGCTCTCGCGAGAGGCCGCGCTGCGTGCGCAACGCGATGAGTTCTCTGGTGCGCTCCTGATCGCGCGCGACGGGCGCGTGCTGCTGCGGGACGCATGGGGCAAGGCGGATCGTGAAGCGGACATCGCCGCCGACGTCGACACGAGGTTTCACATCGGCTCGATGAACAAGATGTTCACCGCGGTGGCGGTGCTGCAGCTGGTGCACGCGGGCAAGCTCTCGCTGGACGCACCCATCATCGAGTACCTGCCGAGCTACCCGAACCGCGAGCTCGCGCAAAAGGTCACCGTGCGCGCGCTGCTCAACCACACGGGCGGCACAGGCGACATCTTCGGCCCCGAGTTCGACCAGCACCGCGCTTCGCTACGCGAGCACGACGACTACGTCTCGTTGTTCGGAGCGCGCGCGCTCGACGACGCAGTCGGCGTACATCGCTACTCGAACTACGGCTTCGTCCTGCTCGGGTCGATCATCGAGCACGTCACGGGCACGTCTTACTACGATCACGTACGCAATCACGTGCTCGCACCCGCGGGCATGACGTCCACCGACTCCCTGCCCGAGAGCGAACCGATCGCGAAGCTCGCCAAGGGCTACCTACGAAGCGGCGAGGCTTGGGTCTCGAACCGAGACTCTCTCCCCTTCCGCGGCACGGCGGCGGGAGGCGGCTATTCGACCGTGGGTGACCTGCTGCGCTTCGCGCAAGCGCTCGAGTCGGGCACCCTGATCCCGAAGCCTCTGCTTGCGCAGGCGACCACGCCGAGCGCCGACAGCTACGGCTACGGCTTCCACATCCACGGGCAAGCATCTCGCCGCAGCTACGGCCATGGTGGCGGGCATCACGGCATGAACGGAGAGCTGCGAGTCTACCCGGAGCTAGGCGTCGTCGTCGTCGCGCTCAGCAACTTCGATCCGCCCGCCGCCTCGCAGCTCCTGCAGTACTACGTAAGCCGCATGCCCCTGCCCCCGATGGCGCCACCCCGCGCCACGTTCACGGTGCCGTAAGAAAAGCGCAGGTGGGCCCGTTCGCGCGTGCGAGGCGGACGTCGCACGTCGCCAGAGGAAGCTCCAGATACTCGGCTAGCGCGACGTACCAGGCATCGTAGGCGGTCACCTTTTGCCGCAGCGACCAGACCCGCGAGTGCAGTCCCTCGAGTGGCCAGACCTGAAGCGGCATCTCCATGAGGCTCTGAACAGCTTCGTCCGCCCGCGACGCCGAGCACAGCCCATGAAGCTCTGCTTTGCGCAGGCGACTGATCGCTTCGACCTGCATCAGGTGCGGCACGTGCACCAGCTCTGCGCTTCGCAGTAGTGCGGAGGCCCATGGTCGCGAGCTGTCAGAGGCCACCAACGCGGCAGCGACACAGGAGGCGTCCGCGACGATCGACGTCACCGCTCGCGATCCTGGTGCACCGACGCAGGCACGTGGCGGATGGTGACGGTCGTGGTTGGCTGGGGCGGCACGTCGGGGGCCATACCCGCACGCCACGGCTCCAATCTGCATGATGCAAGTATCGGAGATAATGATGCTTTATTGATTCGACCGGCCACCGCCCGGAGCCGGCCGACCGCGCAGGAACGCGGTGGGGGTGATGCCGGTCCAGCGCTTGAAGGCGCGGTGGAAGCTGTTGGCGTCGGTGAAGCCCATGGCGAAGGCGGCTTCCTGGATGGTGCTCGGCTTCTGGAGCAGGCTCGTGGCGACGATGGCGAGGGCGTCGTTGAGCACGTCCTGGTAGCTGCGACCTTCCTCGGCGAGGCGGCGGCGTAGCGTTCGGACGCTGCAGCCTAGTGCCTGCGCGACGCTGTCCATGTCGGTGTTCTTGGGCCAGCCTTCGCGCAGCAGGTACTCGCGGATGCGCTCGCCGTAGGGCACGCCCTGGGTGATGCGCGAGAGCTTCTGCTCGACCAGCGTCGCCAGCGCGTCGCGGGTGCTCTCGTCGCGCTCGAGCGCGCGCTTGTGGAGCGCCCACTCGGGGAAGACCAGCGTGGTGCTCGGCTGCGCGAAGCGGTGCGTGTCGCCGAACACGCTCGGGTAGGCATCCTTGTAGCGCGGAGCTTCGTGCGCGAAGCCGACCTTGATCGGCGCGTCGGGCGCGTAGAGACGCAGCAACCAACAGAAGCCGCCCATCACCATCTCCGCCACCAGCCGCTGCACGCGCAGCGACTCGGAGGGGAGCGCCCTGCAGATCACGATCACACGCTCGCCGTCGACCACGATGTGGTAGTCGGACACGTCGCTGATCAGCCGGTACGCGTGCGCCAACAGCGCCAGCGCCTCGGCCAGCGTCAGACACTGCGCCAGCAGCGGCTTGATCGGCGCGAACATGCGCTCGCTACGGCGCGCGGTCCAGCGCAGGCCGAACGCCGGGTCCTGGGTCAGGTCGAGCGCGATCTCCAGCAGCGCGAACAGCTGCGCGCGGGCGATGCGGCCGTCCTTCTCCAACAAGGTCGGGTCGATCTGACCGCGGCGCAGGAACTCGTCACGCGACACGCCGACCTGTTGCACCGCGTGAACCAGCGCGTGCAGCACGGCGATCGAGAGCGTGGAATGCGCGTACGGATCCGAGACACCGGTCGGTGTCAGCTGCCACATGTCTGCGCTTGGTACGCCCACAGTGGCCCGACGCTAATCACGCGCGGACAAGCCGGTCAACTACCACCAGCGGCCAATCGCCTTACAGCTTGATGAAGAGTCCGGCGACGCACATCTCGTCCTGCGAGCTCTCGCCCCAGTTCGTGACCTGGGTACGGTCCGTGGTGTCGAAGCGGCAGTCGATCGAGAGCTTGCTGCCGGCCTCCAGCGTGATCGGCTTGTCGAAGAAGTACATGCGCTGCCAGTGAAAGTCGTAGCGAGGTGCGTCGTGCAGACAGCGCTCGCCCTTGGAGTCGGTCACCGTGACGCGCAGCGTCTTGCCGATCTCGTGCATGTGCGGGAACACGCCGTAGACCTCGACCGGCTTGTCGAAGGTGCGCTCGACCACTTCCTTGGCATCCTTGGTGCCAGGCGGCAGCGCCATCTCCAGGTCGAGCACCGGCTGCAGCTTGGCGGGTGTGGTGCCCTCGCGCTTCACCTGCAGGTCGACCGAGGTGCTGTCCTCGCCCGGCATCGCGGTGGCCGCGGTGTTGTAGTGCATCTGCACGATCAACGGGCGGCTCGGCAGGATCTCGATGCCGAGGTTGTCCGGGTAGATGGTGGCGCCGCCGCCGGGCGCCCAGGCGGCGATCACGGTCGCGGGCGTGATCGCACTGCCGAAGCAGGTGTAGCCAGGGCCTTCCTCCAGCTCATCGAGCACGTGCGCCAGCAAGCCGGCCCCGTCGTCGAGCGGATAGAACAGCGCCATGTGGTGCGCGGTCCGCGGGTCGCCCGGACGCGTGTCGAAGCCGGTCAGGAACATCGCCTGGTCGAACGGATTGTCGAGCACGAAGCAGCGCCAGTCGTCGGGCAGCTCGGTGCTCGGCACGTACGGTGGCGTCTTGATGCTGCCGATCTCGCCGCTCAGCTTGGGCAGCGCCGTGACCGGAGGCACCGGTGCCGCCGCCCCCTCGGGCGCGCCGCCCTCGGCCCACTCCTCCAGCCGCGCGATCTCGTCGTCGGTCAGCCAGGGCAGCTCGCGGTACGTGTTGCACTCGCCCGAGTTGTCGACCACCGACGGCGGCATGGTGCGCGCGCGCGAGACGGCGGCGATGATCTTCGCGAACGGCTTGGCGCTCTCGTAGGTGTCGAGCGAGAACGGCGCGATGTTGCCGTCGCTGTGGCAAGGCACGCAGGAGCGGTTGAGGATCGGCCGCACGTTCGCGGTGTACGTGAGTCCGGTCGCGACCGAGGCGTCCACCACGGCTGCGGGCTTCGGCTCGGGCGTGGGCGTCACGCGGCCGGCATCGAGGGGGCGCACGACGCCCGCGTCGTCGGGCTCGTCGAGGTTCGCTCGGCCCTTCTCGGGGGACTCCGTTCCGCACGCCGCCAGGACCAGCGCGATCACACCAAGCCAAGGTCTCATGGCAGACGACTACGCGGAAACCGTCGAGCCCGCGCGCGCGCGCTTCAGATGGCCGACGGCCGCTAGAACTTGGCCGATTTCCTCCCGCCCCCAACGCGCGTTTCAGGGCGTTTCCGGAGCCTCCAGCGACACGAGCAGGTAGGTGTTGCCGCCGTGGTTGTGCAGGTGCAGACGGATCGGGTCCTGGAACGCCAGCGGCACCGTGGATACGAACGTCGCGTCCACGCCGTTGCCGCGCGCGGGGATCGGGATGGTCTGCTCCCACTGCAGGCTGTCGCCGAACAGCACGGCGATGTGCGCCTCCGCGGGTTGCGGCGCGATCAGATCGTAGTGCAGCAAGCTCACGCGCAGCGGCGTGCCCGCCGGCACCGCCAGCATCGCCGGCGTGTAAGACAACGCGTAGTTGCAGCGTGTGGTGTCGACCTCGTAGGCGCCGTACTCGAGGTACGTCGCGCTGTCCGGGCACTCGATCTCCGCCGGCTGATGCGACTTCAGCGGGTCGACCGCGGCGTCGTAGCGACGCCAGTTCTCCATGTCGACCAGCGAGACATATTTCACGCTGCTCGCGTCGAGCACCGGCGCGCTCGCGTCCATGGCGGCGGGGGTGCCCGCGTCGACCGCCGGCAGCTGGACCTCCGCATCACGCCGTGGCGTCGCCTGCGTGGCATCGTCGTCGCAGCCTATCGCGCACGCGCTGCACAGCAGCAGCAGGCGATCCATGCGAGCTCGGGGGCGATTCCGTGTCGACATCTCCATCCCATCCCGTCTGGTCAGGGGTGGACAGTAAGACGACTGATCCTCCCGATTGCAGGCTCGGGGCCGCGTCGAGTCGCAGCCTAGGGCTGTCCTAGCAGCTTCTCGATCCAGCCGAACAGCTCTTCTTCGCTGAAGGGCTTGCTCATGGCGCCCTGGTAGAGCGAGCGGTCCTTGGGCAGCGCCTCGGGCAGCGCCGTCATCATCACCACGGGAATGTCGGCGAGCGCCGGGTCTGCCCGCATCGCCGTGAGCGTGCCCACGCCGTCGAGCACCGGCATCATCACGTCGAGCAGCACGAGATCCGGACGGCGCGCGCGCATGCTGTCGAGCGCGAGCTTCCCGTTGATGGCGATGGGTGCATCGTACCCATGCTCCGTCAGGATCTCGGCGACGATATCGGCTATGCCAAATTCGTCGTCGACTATGAGGATCCGCTTGGTCATGCGCGGCGCTGACGCGTCTTGCTCGCCTTCTTCTTGGGCGTGCTCGCGGGCAGCTTCCTCCTCTGGGCTCGCGGAGCGGCGGGCTTGCTGGCAGCCGGGTCGCTCTCTGTTTCAGGCACGGACACCACGATCCCTCGTGTAGTGATCGCGAAGTCACGTACGGAAAGATCATGCTGACTATCGCGCACTTTCAACACAGTGAGCGATCGGCGTGTGGTCTTCGCGCGCTCCACGTGGTTGAGCAGCAGGATGTTCTGCGTGAGCGAGGACATACCGAGGATCGACAGCTGGAGGTTCTCGCCGAACAGGTCCGGCGTTTCGGCGGAGTAGGCGGTGGTGACGCCGAGCGACTCCAGCTCGTCCGTGAGGCACGACATCACCTCGCGCAGGCGTTCGGGCGACTCCGCGGCGGCGGCAAAGCCCTGCAAGCCGTCGAGATACACGCGCCGCGCGCCATGCTGCCTCACCGTGCGCAGCAGGTGGTCGGCCAACAAATCGATCACACCCTCGACCGGGCGGTGCCACTCGACCGCGATCAGCGGGTGGTCGAGCGGAAGCCCGAGCCTCTGGCCCTTGTCGAGCAGCACGTGCGGGCGCTCGAAGCAGCCGAAGTACAGGCCGCGCTCGCCCCGCTCCACGCCCGCGTGCAGGAAGTGCAGGCCGAGGATGGTCTTGCCCGACCCGGACGGACCCACCACCGCCGTGATCGAGCTCTCCGCCACGCCGCCGAGCATCATCTCGTCGAGCTGCTCGACGCCGAAGTTCACGCGCCCGCGCGCGATCGGGCTCTCGACCTCTCCGGAGGTCTCGACCTGGGCGGTCTCGATGCGCGGCAGCACCGACACGCCATCATCCGTGATGGTCATGAAGTGCTTGCCCCGCACCGGCGCCGCGCCGCGCATCTTGCGCACGCTGAGGCGCCGGACGGCGCGCAGGCGCACCATCTCGTCCTCCAGCTCGATGATCCCGTCGACCATCGTGCGCTCGGGCCGGAAGCCGCGCGGGCGCTCCGTGCTGTTGAGCAAGAGCGCTGTACAGCCGATCATCGCCGTCACGACCTGCAGCTCGTGGATGAACTTCTTGAAGTCCTTGGCGGACGGCGAGGCTTCCTCCGCCGAGACCAGGCCATCGAGCACGACCACGCTCGCCTTCTGGGCTGCGACCGTCTGGCGCACCAGCTTGAGCAGACTGCCCAGGCCCTCGGCCTCCAGCACCTTGAAAGCGCTGACGTAGGAGACCTGGTCGGGCACCAGGTTGGGGTTGAAGAAGCGCATGCGCCGCAGGTGGGCGAGCAGGCGGGTGTGCGACTCTGCGAGCAGCGTGATGTAGACCGCGCGCCCCCCGTTGGCCGCGTGATTGAAGCAGAAGTGGCTGCCGAGCGTGGTCTTGCCGACGCCGGGCGGGCCCTCGATGATGTACACGCCACCACGCAAGAACCCGCCTTCGAGGATGGTGTCGAGACCGGGGATTCCGGTCGGCACGCGCTCTACCAAGTCAGCTGTCATCGCCACTCCGTTGTGCTCGTCGTGGCAACGTTACGGTGAACAGGGCCCCCTCTCCAGCCTCACTTTCGACCCGCGCCTCGCCGCCCATAGCGAGGCACAACTGGCGCACGACCCAGAGGCCCACCCCGAAGCCTGCGAGGTTGCCCGTCGCGGCGCGCTCGAAGCGCTCAAAGATCCGCGTTTGATCGGCCCTGGCGATGCCGATGCCCTGATCGCGCACCTCCAGTACCGCCACCTCGCCTTCGGCGCGGACGGTCACCTCGATGGGCTTGCTGGCGCCGTAGCGAAGGGCGTT
>JBEVNG010000413.1:0-16470 GCA_040508235.1 Polyangiales bacterium
TGCCAGCAGAACGCGAGTACGGCGCGGACGCGACGACCGGCACCGGCACGTTCGTCGCGCCCGGGGGCCGCTGTTTGATCGTCGAGGACGACCCGCTGCTCAGGCACTTCGTGTCCGGTCACCTGATCCAGAATGGCTGGGAGGTGACCATCACCTCGCTCGTGCGCGAGGCGCGTCAGGCGCTCTCGGAGAAGAGCTATCGGCTGGTGCTGACCGACGTCTTCCTGCCCGATGGCTCCGGCTTCGACCTGCTGCAGAGCATGAAGAAGCTGGCCAGCCCGCCGGCGGTGATCGTGATGAGCGGCGACACCGCGATCGATCACGCGATCAGCGCGGTGCGCCACGGCGCGACCGACTTCCTGGTCAAGCCGTTCTCCATGGATGCGCTCGACGCCGCGTTGTCGCGCGTGCAGGTGCGCAGGAAGCTGTCGGTGGCGCCGCCCGCCGCGCTGCTCAGCGCGCCGCCGCAGCAGAGCTGGCGCGAGCGCTACGCGCCGGACGTGTTGGGCTCGGATCCCTCGTTGCTGCGCGTGTTCAGCATCATCGAGCGCGTCGCGGACAGCGACTGCTCGGTGATGATCACGGGCGAGAGCGGCACCGGCAAGGAGCTGATCGCGCGCGCGGTGCACGACTTCAGCGATCGCCGCGACAAGCCGTTCATGGCCGTCAACTGCGCGGCGATCCCGGAGACGTTGCTGGAGAGCGAGCTGTTCGGCCACACGCGCGGCGCCTTCACGGGCGCGCAGAACGCGCGCGTCGGACGCTTCGCCGCGGCCGATGGCGGCACCATCTTCCTGGACGAGATCGGCGAGATGCCGATCGGCCTGCAGGCCAAGATCTTGCGGCTGCTGCAGGAAAAAGAGGTCACGCCGCTCGGTGAGAGCAAGAGCCGCAAGATCGACGTCAGGGTGGTCGCCGCGACCAACAAGGACCTCGACGAGATGGTGCGCGAGCGCTCGTTCCGCGAGGACCTGCTCTACCGCCTGAACGTGATCCCGATCGAGCTGCCGGCGCTGCGTCACCGCAAGAGCGACGTGCCGGAGCTGGTGCGCCACTTCCTCGCGCGCGCCAACCAGCGGCGCGCCAAGAAGGTCACCGGCATCAACCAGCGCGCGCTCGAGCTGATGTGCGAGTACGACTGGCCCGGCAACGTGCGGCAGCTGGAGAACACCGTGCAGCGCATGGTGTTGCTCAAGGTCGAGGGCGAGCTCGGCTTGGATGACCTGCCGGAGAAGATGCGCAGCGTGCAGACGCGCACCGTCAGCAAGCGCTCGCCCTGGGACGAGCCGCAGCTGCCGCCGGAGGGCCTCGACCTGCGCGAGGCGATGGAGGCCTTCGAGTCCGCGCTGATCCGTCAGGCGCTGGAGCGCGTGGGCTGGAACAAGAACCGCGCGGCCGCACTGCTGCAGATGAACCGCACCACGCTGGTGGAGAAGCTCAAAAAGAAGGGCTTCGTACAAGGCGACGAGAAAAGCGAAGACGGCTAACAGGCCTGTCGCGACAGGCTCAAGAACGCTCCTGAAAGAGCCGAATGACTGGTTGGGACCACCCGGCCATGCCTTCGCAGCACAGTTCGTTCGCTCCCGCACGCAGCTCGGCGCCCCCTCGCCGCTCGCTGCACGCGCTCACGGTGCAGCCCGGCTTCCGCATCAAGCTGAAGCCGCGCCGTGATGCGCTGACGCGCGTGCGGCACGACCTGCGCTCGCTGCTGCAGTCGGTGGTCGGCTACGCGGACCTGCTGGCCGAGCCGCGCTACGGCGTGCTGAGCAGCGAGCAGGAGCGCTTCGTCGGCCACGTGCGCGCGGCGGCGGGACACCTGCAGGAGCTGGTCGACACCTGCATCGAGCTGTCGCGCCCGGAGAACGACAACGGGCGCGTGCTGGAGGCGCCGCAGGTGCAGGTGGGGCAGAGCCTACAGCGCGTGCGCAACACGTTGCTGGCGCGCGAGCTGTGCTGCGATCTGACGATCGCGCCCGAGCTGGAGACGCGCTCCGTCGGGCTCGACGTCAGCATCCTGGAGCGCGCGCTGGTCGGGCTCGCCGGCGTGGTCACGCGCGACGGCGCGGTGGCGTTGCAGCTGCGCGCCAGCCGCCTCGGCAGCAGGATCCTGCTGACGCTGTCGGCGAGCGACGCTGGCGAGAGCGAGCTGGTCAACCTGGAGGCGCTGGAGGATCAGCTCGGCAACCGCGACTTCGTGCGCCTGAAGCTGTCCGAGGTGCTGCTGTCGCGGCTCGGCTTCGCGACCCGCATCGGCGCCAACGTCGACCAGGCCGAGCTGGTTTTCTAGGGCTTGCAGTACTTGGGAAAGCTGGCCGGGATCCCGCTCGCGTAGGGGTCGGCCTGGAGCTTGTACGGGTGGTCCTGCATGAACTGCCAGGCGGAGGGCGGCACCGCCGCCGGGATCATGTGCCCACCGCCGTGGTTGCAGTCGAGGGCGAGGCCGCCGCGCTTCTTGATGTCCTCCTGCATCGCCGCGCTGCCGGCCGCGAAGTCCATGATCACCACGTCGCGGCCCGGCGCGCCGTGCACCAGCATCGCGGACACCACGTTGCTGGGGTCGGGCGTGTCGTCCACCGGCGTGACCCAGGTGCCTGCTCCGAGCCCGGTCAGACCACCCGAGTACGCGACGATGCTGGCCATGTAGTTGTTGCGGGCGTAGGCCATCCAGGAGCTCTGCAGGCCGCCCGCGCTGAAGCCGATCGCGTGGATGTGCGAGGTGTCGATGCCGACCTTTTGCTCGAGCGCGCACGCGAGCACCTCGTCCGCGACGTTGTAGTCGTCGACGAACCACACGAAGTTGCCGGTCGACTGGCCGGTGCCCAGCGAGCGCTCGAACACCGCCACCATGCCGCCCATGTCCTTGATCTCTTCGATGATGTCGTTGCTCAACCCGCGCGTGACCTCGCTCGCGCTGCTGCCGGTCGCGTACCAGTAGAAGACCAGCGGCCCGAGCTTCTGCTCGCCATCGTTGCCGACATACAGGCGCACCGGGATGCCGGCGAAGGTGGCGCTGCCATCCTTGATGGTGGGGCACTTGCCCTTGGGCTTGGGCAGCGTGGCGGGATCGGGCTTGCTGACATCGACGGGCGGCGTGGCCGCGTCGACACCGCCATCCGTCATGTCGCTCGGCTCGGGCTCGCGGCCCGCGTCATCGCGAACCGGGTCGGGCAGCGGGATCCCTTGCGGCACCGTCGGCTTCGAGGCGTCGCGCTTCTGGCCGGCATCGACCGAGCCCGACGGCTTGTCCGCGCACTCGCAGACGGCCTCGTCGTCCTCGCAGACGGTACTGCCCGCACTTCCGTCCTCGCACTCGCAGTCGTCCCCCTCGCTGCAGAGCGACTGGGTGGGGGCCGGTGCTGGCTCCTCGCTGCAAGCGAGGGCGAACAAAGTAAGACTCGAGGCGAACCAAAGACTCCCACGCATGGCGACTCCTGCGCGCTCAGCGTCGAGCGCGAGAGCGAGTCATATCGAGCCACGTGGCGCGGAATCCATCGCCGCGGATTGCACCGTCAGCTCGCGACGACGAATCTCCGGCGCATTTTCGGAAAACTTTCGTCGCGCGCGAACGCGCTTGTCTTCAGGCGGCGAGCACGACGCGATTCTTGCCGGTCTGCTTGGCGCGCAGCAGCGCGGAGTCCGCACGTTGCAGCCAGGTCGCCGGGTCGTCGCCCTCGCGCAGCTCGGCGACGCCGATGCTGACGCTCAGGTTGATCTGCGGCTGCGAGGCGAGCTTGACCGTGGCCAGGCGCTCGCGCGCACGCTCCGCCAGCTGGCCAGCCAGCTTGTAGTCCATGTCACGCACGACCACCGCGAACTCCTCGCCGCCGTAGCGCGCGACGAAGTCACACTTGCGCAGGAACAGCTTGAGCATCTCCTTGGCCAGCGCACGCAGCGCCTCGTCGCCCACGGGATGCCCGAAGCTGTCGTTGATCTGCTTGAAGTTGTCGACGTCCATCATCATCACCAGCGCGGGCACGCCGGTGAGTCCGTCGAACTCGATCACGCGATCGATGTAGCCGTCGAGCGCGCGCCGATTGTGCAGGCCGGTCAGCGGGTCGGTCTCGCTCGACTTGCGCGCGTCCTCGAGCCGCTTGTGCATGCTCTTGAGCTCGGTGCCCAGCTCCTCGAACTGCATGCTGCGGCGCTGCTCGCGCACCTGCACGATGTTCGACAGCGACGTCGCCACCGAGCTGGCTTCCTTCTTGAGCTGCTCGATCGAGTTGCTCTCGATCGCCTTCTGCAAGCGCTCGATCTGCTGGGTGACCTTGCGCTCCTCTTCGCCCTCGACCGCGATCGCGCGGTGGAAGTTCTGCACCAGCGACATGATCACCTGGCGCACGTCGCCGAGCGAGCGGCGCACGTAGTTGAGCTCGGAGCGGCGCAGCTGCTCGACGAAGCGGCGCGCACCGATGAAGTCGCGCTCGCGCTCGCTGGCCGGCTCGACGCCGCGCTCCGGGTGCTTGGTGCCCAGCAGCAGATGGCGAGCCCAGGCCTCGGCGGTCTGGCGCGTGGCGCCCGCCTTCATGTCTTCCGTATCGAAGCTCTGCTCGCCAAGGACGCGCAGAATTCCGGCCGCGGTCTCCAGACCCGTGTCGCTCTTCATCGTCGCTTCGTTCGATTATCGGACGAAATCCGAGCGGTGTTGAGGCAAAAATGTCTGCAGACTGAGGCTTCTCAAGGACCGTCGAGCAGCTTGATGAATTCGGGCATCTGCTGCGTCGCCCCGATGCGCTCCAGATAGCCCGCATCGAGCAGCGTCATCGGGTCGACGCCCTTCTCCCGAGCGCACACCAGCGTCTCCGCCAGGTAGACGGCGTCCGCGGTCTCCAGGCTGTTGTGCTCCAGCTCGGGCGCGCTGTGGTGGAACGCGACCGCCTCCAGCACCGGGAATGGCAGCCCCCAGGAGTCCAGGAGGTGCGCGCCGAGCTCGGCGTGGTCGACGTCGTACAGCTCGCGCTCGAGGTCGTGAAAGGGCCTACCCGTGGCGTTGGCCTGCTTGTGGGCGCGCTCGTAGCGCTCCGGCAGGTACACGATCATCAACGTCTCGCCGATGTCGTGCAGCAGACCCGCGACGAAGGCTTCCTCTGCCTTGGCGCGCTGGTTGCCCATGATCTTGCGCGAGATTCCCGCGACGCGCTGGCAGCGCATGTGCACGCGCTGCAGTCGGCTGAGGGCCTCCGGTCGCGCCTCCTCCAGCGAGCGCCAGAGCGACACGCTCATCACCAGGTTCTTCAGCATGGTGGTGCCGAGGAACGAGATGGCGTCCTGGACGGTGGCGATCTTACGTCCGACCGAAAAGAACGAGGAGTTGACGGTCTGCAGGAGCTTGGCGCACAGGGAGGGATCTTTCTCCACAACCTGCGCAAGATCGCGGATCGCGAAGTCTGGCTTGGCCAGGATGGTGTTGAGCTCCCGACACACCGAGGGCAACACGGGCAGTCCCTCGATGGAACCGATCAGCGCGCGCATGTTTTCGTCGTGTAGACGCATGCGCATACGGCGGACTCGCCCGATGGTGGCGGTCAGCTGCTGCATATCGCGCTCATTCACCAAGAGCTGGTGCTGAACCATGCTGCACTCCTCTCAGCATTATAGACGAGTCGCATCCCGCTTTCGTAGCAACGATGCACAGGTCGCGGTTTTCCGCAGGTAGAGAAAGCGCCTACGTTCACGGCGAGGTCCGCCCGTGATCGAGCACCACGATGTCGACGCGACGGTTCTGCGAGCGGCCGGCCACGTCGTCGTTGGTGGCGATCGGACGCTGGCTGGCGTAGCCGGCGATGCTCATGCGCGACTCGTGGATGCCGCTGCCTCGCACCAGCTCGTCGAGCACCGAGGCCGCGCGCGAAGCGGACAGCTCCCAGTTGGAGCGGAAGGTCGAGTTGCGGATCGGGTTGGGATCGGTGTGGCCCTCGATTCGGATCGCGTTTTCCAGGCCCCGCAGCGTCTGCCCCACCGAGCGCACGTCCGCCAACACCTCGGCGCGCACCTGCGCCTTGCCGGGCTCGAAGAACGCCGCGTCGCGCAGCCGGATCACCAGGCCGTCGTCGCGCTCGACCAGCGCCACGCGGCCGGTGCCGATGGCGTTGGAGAGCGTCTTGCTCAGGGTCTCGCGGATGTTGTCCATGCTGGCCGCACCACTCAGCGGCGGCACGGTCACCGGGTCGACCAGCGGCGCGCTCGGCAGCGGAGCCGCGCTGCCCTGCCCGCCCAGTATCGGACTGCGTCCCAGCTTGGGCTCGAACACACCGACGTTGGTCGCCTCCTGCACGGCCTCGGACAGCCGGCCCATCTCGTGCTTGTCCACCTGCGAGACGGCGAACAAAACCACGAAGAAGGCAAACAGTAAGGTGATGAAGTCGGCATACGACACCAACCAACGCTCGTGGTTGACGTGCTGCTCTTCTCGCTTTCTGCGGCGCGCCATACCCTCGTCAGTCTATCGGCCAGGCCGGTCCACGACTTGAGACCTCATGTACGAACCTCCGCACGCGTGGACACGCCGCCGGCCTCGCTCTTCTTGCGCGTCTCCTGGTAGAAGCTGGAGAGCTTCTCGCGGATCAGGCTGGGGTTGAGGCCCTCCTGGATCGCCAGCGCGCCCTCCATCATGAGCTCCAGGCGCTTGGTCTCCTCGCGCAGCCGCAGCTTGAGCTTGGCCGCCACCGGCAACAGCAGCAGGTTGGCCAGCGAGACGCCGTAGATGGTGGCCACGAACGCGACCGCGATGCCGCGGCCGACCGCCGACACGTCGGACAGGCTCTGCATCACGTGGATCAGGCCCAGCACCGCGCCGATGATGCCGATCGTGGGTGCGTAGCCGCCGGCAGCCTCCCACACCTTGGCCAGCTGCTCCTTGTCGTCTTCGTAGTGCTCGATGATCAGCTCGAGGTTGTCGCGCATGCTCTTGGAGTCCGCGCCGTCGACGGCCAGCAGCAGCGCCTTCTTGAGGAACGGCTCGTTGGCCGTCTCGAGCGGGCGCTCCAGGGCGATGATGCCCTCGCGGCGAGCCTTCTGCGCGTACTCGACGATCTCCTCGATCAGCGAGTTGTTGTCCTGCTGCGGCGGCGACGTGAACACGTCGCGCAGCGCGCGCACGGCCCGCACGAACACCGGCAGCGGGAAGCCGAGCATGGTCGCGCCGACCGTACCGCCCGCGACGATCAGCAGCGCGGTGGGCTGGAACAGCGCGGACAGGTGGCCACCCTCGAGCATGTTGCCGAGCAGGATCGCGGACAGACCGATCGCGATGCCGAGGATGGAGCCGACGTCGAGCCTCATTCTTCGATCATCCCCGGCGCCTGCGAGGGATGCCTGCTGAAGCCCGCGGTCAGCGGCTGCACCGCCATCGCGCTGAGGATGTAGCGCCGGTAGTTGGCGACCAGCTCGACCACCTGCTGGAGCGACTCGCGCACCAGCAGCTTCTCACCACTGGTGAGGCGTATGGTCGTGTCGGGCATCTCCTCCACGCTCTCGATCATGTCGGGGTTCAGCGCGACGACCTGACCTTTGAGCCTGGTAACCGAGATCATGTCGAGTCCTCCGCAGTGTCACTCCGCGCGTCCATTAGCGCGCGAAGCCGCGGCTTTTGCAACCGCTGCTACGGGATTGCACGCGCTCGCCCGAGCTCCTGCAAAGCAGCTTGCAACGGCGAGCTAACCAAGCGCGAAGCAAACAGTCAGCTGCGCGCCAGTCCGGTCGAAAAGGGCCTCAAGGAACCACGCATTCGTGCCGAACTAATGGGCACACGCCACGGACGGCGTGCCCGGACTCCAGTGCGGAGCCGGTACCAACTCAAGGAAGAGACGAAACACCATGGCACTCAGCATTCTCACCAACACCGCTTCTCTCGACGCGCAGCGCAACCTTTCCAAGACCGGCAAGGCCCTGCAGTCGAACTTCGCCAAGCTCTCGAGCGGCCAACGCATCAACTCCGCTGGAGATGACGCCGCGGGCCTCGCGATCAGCGAACGTATGAAGTCGCAGATCCGCTCCATGTCTCAGGCCGAGCGCAATGCCAACGACGGCATGAGCTTGCTTCAGACGGCGGAAGGCGCGATGAACGAGAACAGCGGTATCCTCACTCGCATGCGCGAGCTCGCGATGCAGTCCGCGAACGGCACGCTTGGTGATGACGAGCGCGATGCTCTGAACACCGAGTTCGGCCAGCTTCGCGAAGAGATCGACCGCATCGCCGACGTGACCGAGTTCAACGGCACGAAGCTTCTGGACGGCAGCAACACTGACGGCTTCAAGTTTCAGGTCGGTATCGGCAACACGGATGCGGACACGATCACTTCGAAGATGGTCTCCATGACCTCGACGAAGTACGGCGCGGACGGCCTCGACCTGTCGGCTCTGGACATCGGCAAGACCGGTGGCCAGGACGGCGCGCAGGCTGCCCTCGAGCAGCTGGACAAGGCGATCGCCGCCACGTCTAGCTCGCGTGCGTCGCTCGGTGCGACCCAGAACCGTCTGACGGTTACGGTGTCGAACCTTCAGAGCGCGAACGTGAACCTGTCGGCCGCGAACTCGCGTATCCGCGACGTGGACGTCGCCGAAGAGAGCGCGTCCATGACGCGTAACAACGTCCTCAGCCAGGCGGGCATGGCAGTGCTTGCTCAGGCGAACCAGCTCCCGTCGTCGGCGCTCTCGCTGCTTCGCGGCTGATCTCAATATCGCGCGCGGCGGTCTTACCGTAAGGGCAACCCAAGGTATGACTCCCGCGCGCGACTCTTTCTGAACCGCTTTTTCCCGTTTCCCTTTTTCGCTCTCGGTGAGGAGTACGTAACGTGGCATCGCCCATCACATTCAGCGGTCTCGCGAGCGGCATCGATTCCGCCTCGTTGATCGACGCGCTGGTCAAGAGCGCGCAGACGCCCGTCACGAAGCTCCAGAACACGCAGAAGGCGAATACCGCCCAGTCCACCAAGATTACGGACATCAAGACCAAGCTGCAGGCGTTGCAGACGGCCACGCAGGCGCTCGACACCAAGAGCGACGCGCTCGGCAACAAGTCCACGAGCAGCAACGACAAGGCGCTCACGGTGACCGCTGCGGGCGGCGCCTCGATGGGTACCTACAAGATCGATGTCCAGTCGCTCGCGCAGACCGAGCGCACGTACAGCAACAAGGTCAGCGCCTCCGATCAGCCCGGTCTGTTCGGCACCGGCACGCTCTCGCTCAAGGTCGGCAGCGGCGAGCCCGTGGAGCTGATCGTCAACGAGAACGACACGCTCGCCTCGGTGGCCAAGAAGATCAACGCGTCCGGCGCCCAGGTGACCGCCGGCGTGTTCAGCGACGGCGCGGGCGGCTTCCGCCTGCAGGTCACGGGTACGCAGGCCGGCAGCACCGGCGCCATCGAGTTCGGCGAGGCCGATGGCCTGTCGCTCGGCCTGACCGATCCCGCCAACGAGAAGCAGAAGGCCAGCGACGCCGTCGTGCTGGTCGACGGCCTGGAAGTCACCAGCAAGAGCAACACCGTCAACGGTGCGGTCCCGGGCGTCACGCTCAACCTGGTCGACGTCGGCAGCTCGACGATCAAGGTCGATCGCGACGCCGACGGCATGAAGACCAAGCTGCAGACGTTCGTGACCGCGTACAACGACGTCATGAAGACGTTGAACGCCGCCTTCACGTACACCGGCTCGACCAAGGGCGCGGACACGCTGGCCGGCGACACCACGATGAAGCAGCTGCAGATGTCGCTGCGCGGCCTGGTCGGCGGCGTCGCCGACAACGGCGACAGCTCGATGAAGATGCTCAGCTCGATCGGCATCTCCACCGCGCGCGACGGCACGCTCACGCTGGACGACACCAAGTACAGCGCGGCCGTGGCCAAGGACTACGAGGGTGTCGCGTCGTTGCTCGCCGGTCGTACCGACGGCAAGGGCATGATGAAGCAGATCTCCGACGGTCTGCTCAACTACACCAAGACCGGTGGAGCGCTGTCGATGAAGATCGACAACCTCACCAAGCGCAACAAGATGATCGACACTCAGATCACGTCGATGCAGACCCGCATCGACAAGTACAAAGAGAACTTGCAGAAGCAGTTCACCGCGCTGGAGGAGACGATGTCGAACCTCAACAGCCAGGGCAGTTCTCTCAGCAGCATCCTCGCGTCCGGCTAATCAGGGGGAAGAAATCGTGTCGTTTGCAGTCTCTCAGTACCGCTCCAACCAGGTGCAAACCGCGAGCCCTGCGCGCGTGATCGTGCAGTTCTACGACGGTGCCATCAAGTTCGTGAAACTCGGCAGCCAGGGGATCGAGAACAAAGACTACGCGAAGAAGGGCATGCATTTGTCGCGCGCGCACGCGATCGTCGCCGAGATGCGCGCGAACCTGGACGCCACCAAGGCGCCCGAGCTGTGCGAGGAGCTGGACCGGCTCTATGTGTACGTCCTCGACTGCATCACCGAGGCGAACATGAAGATGGACGCAAAGCCTCTTGCGGGCGCGCTCAAGGTGCTGGAGATGCTGCGTGGCGCCTGGGTCCAGATCGCCGACGAGCCGAGCGGCGTGCGCTCGGTCGTCACCCCGTCGACCCCATGACCCACCCCTGGCCCGAGCTCGTCGAGCAGCTTGAAGAGATCGCGCTCGAGGCCTATTTCCAGGACCCCGAGGGCATGCGCTCGGCGATGGAAGAGCGTCAGCGCATCATCGACGGGCTGCTCGCCGCCAGTCCCCACGAGCTCGACGTCGAGCTGCGCAGCGGCCTGCTGGCACGGCTGGCGCGTGTGCACGAGCGCGACCAGCTGATCCTCGCCGCGCTGCAGCAGCTACGCGACCAGACGCGCGAGGAGCTGGAGAAGACCGACACCGGCACGCGCGCGATGAACGGCTACAAGGCGATGGTCAGCGCGCCGCCGCCGCCGTTCCGCCGCATTGGCTGACCGGTACAACAGACGACTGTTCGCTACGCATGCGAAGAGTCTGGTATCGTCTGTGGGCTGGAGCCCAGTGCCGTAATGGATGCCGCCAACTCGCCGCCCGGGGCACGTTCCACCTCCGACCGCCCGCTCGTCTCGTGGCGCGCGCGTGAGGCGGGTGAGCAAGGCCCCGACATTTGGGCCGTCGCCGGCGGCAAGGGTGGCGTCGGCAAGAGCGTGATCGCGGCCAACCTGGCGGTCGCCGTCGCACGCCGCGGCCTGCGCTGTCTGCTGATCGATGCCGACCTCGGCGGCGCCAACCAGCACACGCTGTTCGGCGTCGAGAAGCCGCGCGGCACGCTGGACGCGTTCCTGGCCGGCGAGGAGAAGGAGCTCTCCAGCGTCGCCACGCCCACGCGCTTCCACGGCCTGTCGCTGATCTTCGCGTCGAGCGACGCGCTCGGCTCCGCCAACCCCAAGCACAGCCAGAAGCAGAAGTTCCTGCGCCACGTGCGCAAGGCCGACGCGGACGTGGTGGTGCTGGACCTCGGCGCGGGCACCAGCTTCAACACGCTCGACGTGTTCCTGATCGCGCGCGTGCAGCTGGTGGTGACGACGCCCGAGCTGACCGCGATCCAGAACGCCTACGGCTTCATCAAGTGCGCGCACGCGCGCGCCAAGTCGCAAGAGCCGCCACTGCGCTGCGAGCCGCGCCTGCTGGCCAACAACGCCGACGATGACGGCGCGCAGCGCGTGTTCCGGGCCCTGCGCGCGGTGACCCAGGCCTTCCTGGCCGCGGAGCCCATGGAGGCCGGCTCCGTGCGCAAGGACCCAGGGGTGCCGACCTCGGTCGAGCGCGGCCTGCCGCTGGTGGCGCTCTCCCCCTCCAGCGTGGGCGCGCGGGACATCGACCGCATCGCCCAGCTGCAGCTGGAGGAGCGCTTCGAGCCGCCGGCCGAGGCGCAGGACCGCACCATGGCGCGCGGCATGAACGAGGAGCTGCGCGTGAGCGATCGCCTGTATCACGTGCAGACCGAGGACCTCGGCGCCGAGAAGCGGCAGATCCGCACCCAGGTGTTCGAGGCCGGGCGCGTCGTGTTCAGCAAGGTCTTGCCCTACGGCACCAAGCTCACCGACGGCCGCGTGCTCCCGCGCCAGCAGCAGGTCGAGTACCAGCACCGGGTCGTGGTGAAGGCGATCCGCGAGCAGCGCCTGACCTGAGTGTGGCAGACGTGCGGACTTGCCCCTCGTACGCCTTCACATCGCGGCAATGCGCCTCACGGCATATGTCGTAACCACTCATGAATTTTTCGGGTACTCAGCTTGCATTGGTCCCAGCTCGTGAGCGATGAACCACGAGGACTCTGGCAGGTGCACCTTCGTATCCCCGAGAGCGGACCGGTGGCGGTCGCGGTGATGCGAGGCGAGGAGCACGTGACCGACGGCGTGATGCGGCCGAAGACGCCCAGCGACGCGCTGCAAATGCTCGAGCAGATCCTGAAGCCGTTCCGCATAGGCGAGCAGCTCTTCATCACCGCGCGCACCAACGGGGCGCAGCTCTCGATGTGGCGCACGCAGAGCAAGGCCACCGCGCTGTACTGGTGCGCGTCCGCGTTCGCCAAGCTCTGGCGCTCGCCCGAGCTCGAGGCGGATACGGGCGGGGACCTGGTGATGACCCATACGAGCCGTCCTCATCCGAGCGTGTGACCCCGTTCGATCGCGAGGCTGCCCACCACGCGGCGCCAATTCCGTAGACGATTCGCGCGTTCGATGGCAACAGAGGGAGCATGGTCTTGCGCTCGCTCCTGCTCGCCACCGCGCTGCTCGCCGCATGTGGTGATGACCCACCCAAGGTGGAGCGCGATCCCAACCCGGCTCAAGCGAGCGATAGCGGCTCGCGAAGCGACGCGGCGACGCCGGTGCTCGATGCCAGCGGCCTGCCGATCGGCCAGGGCGACGGCGCCGTGCTGGAGTCCGACGCGAACGCGCCCGACGCGCGCGGCACGCCCGACGTGGTGCCCTATCCGGCCTGCGGCGGCATCGCGGGGCTGCGCTGTCCAGACGGCGAATTCTGCAACCAGGAGACGCCGCCCGAGGGGCTCGGCTGCGGCTGGGAAGACAGCCTCGGCACGTGCGTGAGCCGGAGCGAGACCTGCGACCAGCCGGAGCGCGTGTGCGGCTGCGACGGCGAGACCTACGAGAGCCCGTGCGCCGCCCACGCCGCGGGCAGCTCGGTCAAGACGCGTGGCCCGTGCAAGGCCGACCGCGAGCTCAACTGCGACGAGCGCGACGTGATCTGCAAGCGCTCGCGACCGAGCTGCGGCAACGATCAAGTGCCCGCGGTGGTCGAGGGTTGCTGGGGCGAGTGCGTGACCTTGTCCGAATGCGTGTGCCACGCCGCCGACGAGTGCCCCCAGCGCGAGCAGTACGTGTGCCACATGAACCGGCAGCGCTGCGGCCCCTACGTGAACTAAAGATTGCGCGACGGAGCCGGCGCCGAGCCGCGTTGTAGACTGGGAGCGAGGAGCGCGTTGCCCAGCGACGACGAGGACGACCAGAGGCTGATGGTGCGGGTGGCGGCGGGCGATGCGAACGCCTTCCGCGCGCTCGTGGTCGGCCACACGGCTTCGTTGCTGGCGCACGCCACGCGCATGCTGCGCAACCCGAGCGAGGCGGAGGAAGTGGTGCAAGAGGCGTACGTCAGGTTGTGGAAGTCGGCGCCGACGTATCGGCCAGAGGCCAAGCTGCGCACGTTCATGCACGGCATCGCCCACAACCTCTGCATCGACCGCCTGCGCGCGCGCAGGAAGCACGACCCGGACGCGGTCGAGGAGCTCACGGCGCGCGAGCGCACCAGCGGCTCGATCCACGAGCTGGAGCTGCGTGCGCGCGTGCAGCAGGAGCTGAACGAGCTGCCCGAGCGGCAACGCGCGGCGCTCTCGCTGGTGCACTTCGAGGAGCTGACGAACATCGAGGCCGCCAAGCTGCTGGAGATCAGCGTCGAGGCGCTCGAGTCGCTACTGTCCCGCGCGCGGCGCACGCTGCGCGAGCGGCTGGCCAACGTGATGGAGCAAGGGGGCTGAGATGGCTGACACCGAGCAACCCGAGCTGAGCATCGAGCGCTTCCAGGCGCTGGTCGAGGCCTACGGCGGAGACATCGAGCGCTTCCCGCGGCGTGAGCGCGAGGGCGCCCGCGAGCTGCTGCGACGCGACGAGTCCGCGCAGCGGCTGGTGCAGGCCGCGCGCGCGTTCGACGGCGTGCTGGAGGAGGCGCGGCTGGACGTCTCGCCCTCGCTGATCGACAGGCTGAGCGCCATCCCGCACCAGCACACGCAGCGCGCGGCGGTGGTGCGCCTGCTGCCGTTCCACTCGTCCAAGCAGACCTGGCTGGCGGCGGCGGCGGCGGTGCTGCTGGGCCTGCTCGGTGGCGAGTACCTCGACGACGAAGCGCTCGACACGAGCAGCGCCGATATCACGGGGCTCACCTTCGCGGACGATCTGTTCGATGACTTGAGCGTGCAGGAAGGAGACGTGCAGTGATCAAGCGGCTGAGCTGGGCGCTGGCGCTGTCCATCGGCTTGAACTTGTTCCTGGTCGGCTTCGGCGTGGCGCGCTCGTGGCGTGCGCACAATGGGCCGCATCGGCCGGCGCTGATGCACATGCTCGGGCCGCCCACGCCGGCACTGCGCGCGCAGCACGAGGAGCTGATGGCGGCGCGCAAGCGCGTGGGCGAGGCGCTGGAGCACGAGCCTTACGATCGCGCGCGGGCCGAGCACGCGCTGGAGGCGCTGCGCGCGAGTGCCGCGCGTGGCCAGGAGCTGTTGCACCAGCGCCTGCTGGAGCGCGCGGGACAGCTCAGCCCGGCGCAGCGGCGCAAGCTCGCGGACCAGCGATTTCCGGGTGATCGCTGACGCTCGCGCGCTGCGGTCAATTGGTTGTTGCTCCCGGATGTCGACGCGGCGAGCCAGCTCGTCCTACAAGGGAGTCTCTCCCGGAGACGTACTTGTCGGCTCGCCCACCAAGTCTATCCCTCTTGCTGCTCGCGCTGCTGACGCTGGGCTGCGATGCGCGCGGTGCCCGCTCGCTGGGTGATGCGGGGCCGTGCGGGCGCGGCAAGGCGCGCAGCTGCACGTGCGAGGACGGCAGCAAGGGCATCGCCCAGTGCTTCGACGAGGACTGGGGCGAGTGCGTGTGCAACCCGAGCAGCTTCGAGGTCGAGCCCGACGCCGCGGCCCCCGAGGTCGATGCGCGCGCTCCGCGTCCCTCCAGCGACGATCCGGCGCTGAAGGACTGCGAGTCGACGTTCGACTTCCGCGCGCACGCCGCAGACGACTTCGGCGAGCCGTTCCACGTGCCGGCGCGCACGTTGCTGCCCGGCAGCCAGCGCCAGCGCGTGTGCTTCTACTTCCGCCTCCCGTACGTGGTCGACTCGGTGGCGCTCGGCTTCTCGGGGCTGCTCTACGAGACGGTCGGCGTGCGCAGCTGGAGCCTGTACGGCCTCGACAAGAGCACGCACGACGATGGCGAGGTCGCGCCCTGCAACGGCCCCGAGCCGGGTGCGTACATGCTGGCGGCTTTCGCACCCGGCGTGGGCGACGTGCGCCTCCCGGACGACGTCGGCCTGCAGCTGCCGCGTGGGCTGCGCGCCGGCATGGTGCTCGAGGTGCAGTACGACAGCGGCAGCAGCGAGGTGCTCGATCGCACCGGCGTGCGCATCTGCGCGGCGCGAACACGCTCGCGCGCGCACACGGCGTCGGTGCACTTCACGGGCACCCAGGCCATCTGCATCCCACCTGGCGCGCGCAACCACGAGGTCAGCGGTAGCTGCGAGCCACGCACCGACCTCGGTCCCATCCACGTGCTCGACGTGTGGCCCTCGATGCACCGGCACGGGCGACGCATGCAGATCGACGTGGTGCGCGCCAGCGGCCAGCGCGAGCTGCTGCACGACGCGGCGTTCGCGTTCGACGACCAGCAACGCTTCCCGCCGCGCGACGTGACGCTGCAACCGGGCGACAGGCTGGAGACGCGCTGCTGGTTCGACAACGACATGTTGCTGCCGATCCCCTTTGGCGACACCGCGGAGGAGGAGACCTGCTTCGGCATCATCACCGCGTGGCCGGCGGGGGCCCTGGCCAGCGACCCCCTCGGTGCCATCGGCAGCGCGCTCGGGATCGAGCCTGACCGCAGCTGCCTCAATCCGGCGGACATCCTGCGCAGCTGCAATGGCGCCGCCGACGGCTTGTGAACTTTTGCCTAGAGGCGCCGAGCGCGGCGGTGTCTCAGCACCAGCTGCAAGATGCTCCGCTTTGGTATATGACAGCCGCGGATGACTCGGAGCCTTGTTCCCGGCGATGAAGTCGACGGCCGCTATCGGCTGCAGCGGCGCCTGGGATCGGGCGGCATGGGCGAGGTGTTCGCGGCGCTCGACCTGGAGCGCGAGCAGCACGTCGCGCTGAAGGTCTTCCGGAAGACCGCGATGGCGCACGATGTCGCCCGCGAGCGACTGCTGCGCGAGGGGCGCGCGGCGGCGCGGGTGGCACATCCGCGCGTGGTCCGGGTGCACGAGGTGGGCTCGGGCGAGCTCGCCTACCTGACCATG
>JBEVNG010000424.1:0-8278 GCA_040508235.1 Polyangiales bacterium
TCGACGGTGCGGATCTCGAGGTCCTCACGCTCCGAGCGCAGGCGCTCCAGGCGTGCGTAGGCCTCGCTGCGACGGCGCTCGAACTGCGACGCCACGGCCTCGGCGCGCGCGATGCGCGTGTTGGACTCGGACACGCGCGCCCGCGCCGCGTTCATCGCCTGATCGGCCTCGCTGGAGGCGCGCTTCTTCTGCTCGCCGATCTCGTGCTCGCGCTCGAGCACGCTGGCCTCTTGCTCCTCCAGCTCGACCAGCGACGCCAGGCCCTCTTCCAGCTGCGCCCGCTCGCTCTCGAAGCGGTCGCGCTGGGTGCGGATCTCCGCCAGCTCGCGGTCGGCCGCCTGCTCGCTCGACTTGAGCGCGGTCAGCCGCTCCAGGTTGTGCTTGATCTGCGTCTCCAGCAGCTTCACGCGGCTCTCGAGCTGGTGCGCGCGCTCGTTGGCCTCGTTGACCGTGAGCTCCTCGTGCGACAGCTCCAGGCGCTCGGCCTCCAGCTCGGTCTCGACCGTGACCAGGCCCGTGCGCAGGTCCTCGCTGTCCGCGTGCGCCTGCGCGTGCTGCTGCACGGTGGCTCCGCGCATCACCGCCAGCTCCAGGTAGCGATGCGAGGCGATCCACAGCTCCAGGTCGCGCTGCTCGTCGCGGTATGCCTTGTAGCGCTCGGCCTTCTGCGCTTGCCGCTTCAGCGAGGCCAGCGACTTCTCCAGCTCGCCGAGGATGTCCGTGATGCGCAGCAGGTTCTGCCGCGTCGCTTCGATCTTGCGCTCGGCCTTCTGCTTGTGCGCCTTGAACTTGGTGATGCCCGCCGCTTCCTCGATCAGGTGGCGGCGGTCTTCCGGCTTGGCGGTGACGATCAGGCCGATGCGGCCCTGCTCGATGATCGAGTACGCCTTGGTGCCGACGCCGGTGCCGAGGAACAGCGCCGTGATGTCCATCAAGCGGACCGGCGTCTTGTTCAGCATGTACGAGCTGTCGCCGTCGCGCGTGAGCCGGCGCGTGACCGCCAGCTCGGCGTAGTCGCGGTACTCGATCGGGCAGTCGCCGTCGGCGTTGTCGAACGTGATCGTCACCTCGGCGAAGCTGTGCGGACCGCGCGCCTCCGAGCCGTTGAAGATGACGTCGTCCATCGCCTTGCCGCGCAGGTGCTTGGCGGACTGCTCGCCCATGGCCCAGCGGATCGCGTCGACGATGTTGCTCTTGCCACAGCCGTTGGGTCCGACCACGCCGGTGATGTCGTGATCGAAGCGCACCACCGTCTTGTCGACGAACGACTTGAAGCCGCAAATCTCGAGGCTCTTGAGCTTCATGCAGTGACCCCGTCGGGACGCCCTAGTTCCCGGATCAGGCTTGAACCCTAATCCGCAGCGTCCTGGGTATCACTCGAACCGGCGATAGGCAAACTTTCGTCGCGATATCTAGTGAGTGTCACACCGTGACTTACACAAGATGTTGTGGGTCAGCGGGTCTGCGTCCACTGCTTGAGCCCGGCCATGCCGGTCCGCGCGACACGGCGCGCGAACTCGTCCAGCTGCTCCTCCCGGACACCCGCCCGCTCCAGCTGGCCATCGACCACCAGGGCCGCGACGCCGTGCAACATCGACCACTGCACCATGCCCAGGCGGGCCGGGTTGCCGGCGGGCAGCAGCCCCGCTTCCTGGCCGGAGCGGATCGCGTTGCACAGCACGTCGAACACCGCCTGGTCGGCCTGCATCAGCGAGGGATAGCGCCGCTTGTCACCCATCTCGGCGCCGAACATCACGCGGAACTGGGACGTGTGGGCGCGGGCGAAGCGCACGTACGCGACGCCCAGCACCTCCAGCTGCTCGCCCGGAGCCACGCCATCGATGGCGCGCTCGATGGCCGAGCGCAGGCGCACGAAGCCCTCCTCCGCCAGCGCCGCCAGCAGGGCCTCCTTGTCCGCGAAGTGCCGGTACGGCGCGGCATGGGTGACGCCGGCCCGACGCGCTGCCTCGCGCAGCGTGATCCCGCGCGGCCCGTGCTCCTTCACCAGCTCGAACGCCGCATCCACGAGCGCGCGGCGCAGGTCGCCGTGATGGTAGCGCCCGCCCTTGTCGGCGACCTTGCTCGCTGGTGCCGCTGGTGCCTTGGACCGCCCCACCCAGGACGTGTACGTTGCTGGGAACGGCTTGGCAAATCCCGTGCGAAGAGGTGAGTGGTGATCTATCGACTCGGTGAGAAGCGCGTGGTGCGGCATGGCGAGACGTTCATCGCGCCGAACGCGACCGTGATCGGCTCGGTGATCATGCACGAGCGCTCGAGCATCTGGTTCAACGTGGTCGCGCGTGGCGACAACGACCCGATCACGATCGGCCCCGAGACCAACATCCAGGACGGCTCGGTGCTGCACACGGACATGGGCGTGCCGCTCACCATCGGCCGCGGCGTGACCGTCGGCCACAAGGTGATGCTGCACGGCTGCACCATCGACGACTACGCGCTGATCGGCATCAACGCGGTGATCCTCAACCGCGCCAAGATCGGCAAGTACTGCATCATCGGTGCGAACTCGCTGATCGCCGAGGGCAAGGAGATCCCCGAGGGCTCGCTGGTGATGGGCTCCCCCGGCAAGGTCGTGCGGCAGCTGACCGAGCAGGAGCGCCAGCGCCTGGAGCTCTCGGCCGCGGGCTACGTCGCGAACGCCCGGCGCTACCTCACTGATCTGCAGCCGGAGTGAGGTACTCCGTCAGCACGCGGTGCGGCGTGCGCTGCGCGAGCGTGCTGACCCAGCGCTTGACCGCTTCCTGCAGCTTCACGCCCGCGTACCAGCGCTCGAACTTCTCGCGCGCGAGCTCGAACGGCTCGCCGTAGAACGGGTGCGCCTCGCGGGTGAAGGCCTGCTCCAGCTCCTCTTCGCTGACGTCGAGCGTGCCCTCCAGGTTGGCTTGCAGGAACTCGTCGACGCGCGCGCGGCGCTCGATCCACTCGACCAGCTCGCGCTCGTTCACGCCCAGCGCCTCCAGCAGCGTGCGCGTCGCGGTCGGGTTGGCGGCGCTGCCGATCAGCTGCGCGCGCTGCTCCGCGACGGCCGCACCGCTGGGCTCCGGCATGTTCAGGCGCGCCGCTTCCGCCGCGATCAACGCCTCGCCGAGCAGCTCCTTCAAGCTCGCGGCCAGCAGCGAGCTGGGCATCGGACCGAGCGCGGTGCGCAGGTCACGCTGGCGCAGCACCGCGTAGCGCGCACGCAGCTCGACGTCGCTCGCGAGCAGCGTGATCGCGTTGGGCCCCGGCGTGAGCGCACCGACGACGGCCACCACGCCATCGACTCGGTGCACGTCTTGCGCGCGCGCGCCTGCCGCCCAGAGCAGCAGCAGCCACGCCACTCGCTTCACGACGGGTCGCCGTCCTCGTCGTCGTCCTCATCGGACCGCTCGTCGGACCGCGGCTTGTCGCGGTCACGCAGCGACTCGCGGTCGATGCGCGGCGTGACCAGCGAGAGCTCGCGCGACGGGGTCGCGGGCGCGGGCACCGTGGGCGCCACCGGGGCCGGGCGATTGCGCTCGCGCGTGAACTCGAGGTAGGCCACGGCCGCCTCCAGGTCGCGCTGCGAGAGCGAGTCGATCAGGTCGTGGGCACGCGCGCGAACATCCCCGTTGAGCTGCGGCGGCGGGCGCACGGGCGTACGGCGAATCACGCGCTGCTCGCTCTCCACGCGCGCGGGCTCGGGGCGCTCGCTGGCAGGCGCGGGACGAACTTCGTCCGCGGTGGGAACGTGCCACTCGGGCCGGTCGACCACGGACACGCCCTGCGCGTCGAGCCACGCCTCCATGCACGTCTTGAGGCGCTCGCTGCGGAACGTGAACCAGCGCTCGCGGTCGACCGGGAACGCGACCAGCACGTCCTTGAAGCGGCGGAACGCGCCCTTGCCGTCGATCGACTGCAGCAACTTCTGCCGCAGCGGACCTTCCTCGACGGTCGCGATGAAGCGCTCCATCCAGCGGTACTGCTCGCGCGAGGACACGGGGTCCACGCGCAGGTAGTTCGAGTCGGACGCGATGCGTCCGTGGGTTGCCGGGTCGGCGACGCCGTCGACCACGCGGATGACCTCTCCGGTGACGAGGTGGAGGTAGCTGTGTACCTCGGGCGCGTTGTTCTCGAACGCGTCTTCGAGCGCTTCCCAGGCGACCGGGACCTTACGCTTGGTCTCGTCGCCTTGTGCCATGCTCCTGCGCTCTTCGGCCGTCACCGGGCAAGCTCACTTCTGGACCGCGCTACCGCGCGCGCCCATCGCTCGTTATGTGCACTGCGCTCATCCAGGCTCATAGTAGGTTTGTAACTCCAGTCAATATGGTGGGCGCGCGCAATCGCCGCGCGATCGGCGAACACACCCACGGCGAGACCGGCCAGATAAGCCGCCCCCAACGCAGTGGTCTCGATCGACGTCGGTCGCTCGACGGTCGCACCCAGCAAGTCCCCCTGAAACTCCATTAGCAGGCGATTCTTGCTGGCGCCGCCATCGACGCGCAGCCTTCCGATGGGTCGCCCCATATCGCGCTCCATCGCCCGTGCGAGATCGGCCACCTGGAACGCGATCCCCTCCAGCGTCGCGCGGGCGAGGTGGGCAGCTGTCGTACCCCGGGTGATGCCCGTGATGATGCCGCGCGCGTCCGGGTCCCAGTACGGCGCGCCCAGTCCCGCCAGCGCCGGTACGAACACCACGTCGCCGGCGTTGTCGACCTTGGAAGCGAGCGACTCGATCTCCTCCGCGGTGCGGATCACGCCGAGCCCGTCACGCAGCCACTGCACCGCGGCGCCCGCGATGAACGCGCTGCCTTCCAGCGCGTACTCCGTGACGTTGCCGATGCGCCAGGCGGGCGTGGTCAGCAGCCCGTGCTTGCTCGCGACCGGCTCGCGCCCCGTGTTCACCAGCAGGAACGCGCCCGTGCCGTAGGTGCACTTGCCGTCTCCAACCTCGAAGCAGGTCTGCCCGAACAGCGCCGCGTGCTGGTCGCCCGCGATGCCCGCGATGGGCACGCCGTCCGGCAGCGGACCAAAGCCGTGCGTGTGTCCGTACAGCTCGGACGAGCCCTTTACCTCGGGCAACACCGACGCCGGCACGCGCAGTACGTCGAGCAGCTCCGGATCCCAGGCTTGCTTGCGGATGTCGAACAGCAGCGTGCGGCTGGCGTTGGTGACGTCCGTGACGTGCACCTTGCCGCCGGTGAGGCGGTACACGAGGTAGCTGTCGACCGTGCCGAAGGCGAGCTCGCCCGTGTCCGCGCGCTTGCGTGCGCCCTCGACGTTCTCCAGCAACCACTCCAGCTTGGTGCCGGAGAAATACGGATCGATCACCAGGCCGGTGCGGTCCCGAAACAGCGCCTCGCGGCCGGCTTTCTTGAGCTCCGCGCAGCGCGCGCTGGTGCGACGGTCCTGCCACACGATGGCGCGGTAGAGCGGCTCACCGCGCTTGCGCTCCCACAGCAGCGTGGTCTCACGCTGGTTGGTGATGCCGATGCCGAGGCACTGCTTGGGATCGACGCGGGCCTTCTCCAGCGCGTCGCGCACGGAGCCCTGCACGCTGGCCCAGATCTCGTCGGGCTCGTGCTCCACCCAGCCTGGCTTGGGGAAGTGCTGCGGAAACTCTCGATTGGCCTTGGCGATGACGGCGCCGTCAACGCCGAGCACCAGCGCCGTACTGCCCGTCGTCCCCTGATCGATGGCCAATAAGTACGGTTTGGACATGCGACCTCAAGCTACCTGGCCCGAGGTGAGTCGTACAACCAAAAGGTCTGACGTGCGTCGCTTTAGCGCAGCGCGACCGAGCTCGCGAAGACGTCGATCTGCTGCGGAGAAAGCAGCACTCCCGGGCCGGTCCAGAACATCAAGTTCTCGGCGCCACGCCCCTCGCACTCGTCGAGGGTCAGCACGCCGTCCTCGTTCTTGTCGTACTGCTTGTCGCACTCGGGTGTGTCGGCGAGCGGCTCGAGTATGGTGCCGCTGCTCTCCGTGGTGTGAAACAGGCCGAGGTAATGCCCGATCTCGTGCAGCAGCACCTGGTCCGCACCCTTCAGATCGCCCATCAAGTCCGCCGCCAACGCGAGCCCCGAGCGCTCGGTGCCGTGCAGGCCGATCGGCCCCGGGATGCCGCCGGCGATCCCGATGTAGTCGCCCATGTCGCCGATGATGAAGACGTTCACGCCGGGCTTCTCCAGGCCCGCCGAGAGCCGAAACAACTCGGGCAGGCGCTCGGGACGCCCCTCGACCGTGCGCTCGCCGACCTTGCGTCGCGGGACCTCCAGCACGGAGAGCTCCTCGCGCAGCGCGCCGACGACCTCGAACTCGTTCACGCTGCCGAGCGACAGGCCGTTCATCGCGTGCAGTCGCTCGTCGAAGTCCTTGAGCATCTCGCGCACACGGCGATCGCCCGGGTGGAAGCCACCCGCCACCAGCTCGCCGCCGCCGCCGACGTAGAACAGGTTGAGGTCGAGCACGCCGCGACCGCGCGCACGCGACAGCGTGACCGACTCGGCGTGCTGCGCATTGCCGCTGCGCACGCCGAGGCCGAGCCCGTCGACCATCGGCATCAGCCGCGGATTGTTCGGATAAACCAGCGCCGCCAGCGCGCTGCCGTCGTGCAGGATCGTGCTGTCCTGGCGCTTGCCATCGCGCAGCGTGTCGCGGTCGTAGACCATGCGGCCGAGGTCGTTCGCGCGCACCGACAACAGGTCCAACGACTTGCCGCACTCGCCCTGCAGGAAGACCAGCGCGTTGGTGTCGCTGCCCGGGATCTCGACCGTGGCCTTGCCCTTGCCGAGCTCGTAGCCGCGCGGTGCGTAGCTGATCTTCACGTCTTCGGGCACCACGATCGCGCGCGTGCACGCCATCACCGGCTGCAGCGCCGCGTCGCCTAGGCGCGTCTCCACCGGACGGCAGCCATCGCTCAAGCCGCAGTCGTCGTCGCTCAAGCACGGCTCCACGCAGACGCCCGTCAGCGCGCACAGGCCGCTCGCACAGTCGCTGCCGCGCGAGCACAGTGCATGCGCGGCGCGCTCGCCGACGGCCATGCCGCAACGCAGCGGCGCAGGTGCGCGATCGGCGTTCAGCGCCTGCTGATCGTGCACGCAACGCAGCGACGGCTCCGCGCAGTCCGCGCTGCGCTGGCAGCTGCCCGGCGCCGCGATGTCCTCGTAGCAACCGAGCGACGGAACACGCTGCACCAACAGATTTGCTTCATCTGGCGTCGTGCCCGCGACTTCATCGCCGCAGGCGCCGAGCGCCGCCGCGAGCAAGACGCAGCACGCCCCCACGCTACGGCACTTCGCGGCCGCAGCGTCGATACTGCCCAACATCGGAGGTCCCCTTCCCCCGGCCCCCCGACCGGTGGAATGCGCCTGTGATGTTTAAGGGTACGGCCGCTTCTCTGGGATTTGCATCACCCCAACGAGAATATTCCTCGCGGAACGGAAACTCTTACGACGCGCGCGAAGCGGGTATCGCGCTGGGTACGCGGCGCTTGAACTCGCGGTACACCGGCCCGACCTTCTCGAGGGACGCGAGCCGTGCGTGCTTGACGCGTTCTTCCGGTACACCACGCGCGAGTGCTTCGTCGACGCACGCGAGCGCCGCCACGAAGCGACCACGCTGCACGAAGCAATCGGCGAGCACCGGCAGCACGTTCTCGCGCGGACTGCCGAGCGCGAGCGCGCGACGCAGCAAGCCGATGGCCTGCCCCGGCTGCCCTTGCATCAACGACAGCTCGCCGAGCTGCGCGAACAGCTGGCCGGTGATCTCTCCGTCCTGCACCCACTGCACGCCGAGGCGCAGCACCTCTTCCGCCGAGGCGAACTCTTGCTTGCGCGCATACGCGGCGCCGAGCAGCCCGAGCGCACGCGCGAGCGCGGCCTTGGCGTCGAGCGCGAGGCCCTGTCCCTGCGGCGTGCGCAGCAGCATCGAGAGCGGACCCGCCCACGGCTCCAGGATCTCCAGCGTGCCCTCGATGTCGCCGCGCGCCATCGCCGCCTCGGCCTCCGGGATCTTGCCGAGGTCGATCGCGAACGGACGCTGCGGGCGCGAGGCTTGTTCCTCGCGGCGCACGGCCTCGCGGATCACCTCGCGGAACTCCTCGATGCCCACCTCGTCGGCGAGCGTGCCGAGGCCGATCAGGATGGTCGGCTCTTGCGGCGTGCGCGCTCCGGGTTCGTCGAGCCTGAGCTCGTGCACCACGATGCCGAAGATCGGCGCCAGGAGCAGGTAGCGCACGCCGATGAAGCGCTGCACCGCCTCGACGTTGTCGAGATCGCTCGGTGGATCGGTGAGCTCCTCG
>JBEVNG010000451.1:0-6517 GCA_040508235.1 Polyangiales bacterium
CACGCCCTGCGCCGTGCCTTCCAGCACGAAAGGCGCGCGCACGAACGAGTTGGTGGCGCCGCACATCTTCAGCACCTCGATCTCCTCGCGCCGGCTGGCCACCGCCAGACGAATCGTGTTCGCCACGATCGCCATCACGCAGGCGAGCACCAGCGAGGCCAGCACCAACACCACCGCGCGCCCGGCGCCGATCAGCGAGGCGATGCGCTCGAACCAGTTGCGGTAGGTGTCGACCTCCTCCACCAGCGTTCGCTGCGCCGACACGCGCTCGGCGATCAACGCCACCGCCTGCGGATCCGCCTTGGCCTTGAGCTCAAGCTCGATGGTGGCCGGAAACGCGGAGCGCGGCAGATCGCGCAGCGAGCTGCTGTCGTGGGCACCCTCCAGGAAGCGCGCGCGCGACACGTCGGCGTTCTGGTAGCTCGCCTTGGTGACGGCGGGGTGCTCGCGCAGCTGCATCGCGAGCCGCGACACGTCGCCCTCGGGCGCTCCGTCGCGCAGGTACACGGTCATGCGGTCGCTGTGCCCCCAGCGCTCCGACAGCGCACTCAGGTTGGCGACGCCGAGCAGCGCGCCCCCGAGGCACAGGAACGCGACCGTCAGGCTCGAGATCGCCACCAGGTACAGCCGCACGTCTTCCCGTACGCCGCGCAAGGCGCGCGCGTAGGCCCCCTTGAAGTCCATGGCTCCCCCTTGCTTACGCGGTCTGCGCTTGCGCCTGCGGTTGCTTGCGCTGCGCCCAGCCGCTGAGGCCCTGGCGCGCTTCCGTCAGCCGACCCTCGTCGAGCACCAGCAGCCGGTGCGAGCGCACGGACAGCAGCGAGTGATCGTGGGTGGCGAACACCACCGTGGTGCCGTGCTGGTTGATCTCCTCGAACAGCGTGAGGATGTCGAGCGCCAGCGTGGGATCGAGGTTGCCCGTGGGCTCGTCCGCGATCAGCAGCGAGGGTTCCCCCACGATCGCCCGTGCGATCGCGACCCGCTGCTGCTCGCCACCCGACAGCGTCGAGGTGCGGTCGTCGCCCCGTCCCGCAAGCCCCACGCGCTCCAGCGCCTCGCCCACGCGCGAGCGGATCAAGCGCGGCGGCAGGTCGAGGATCTCCAGCGCGACGGCGATGTTCTCGTACACCGTCCAGTGCGGCATGACCTTGAAGTCCTGAAACACCACGCCCATGTTGCGGCGCAAGTAAGGGATCGACGCCTCGGTCAGCCTCGACACGTCCTTGCCGCAGAATAGGATGCGCCCCTCGTCGGGCCCAATCTTGCGGTAGAGCAGCTGCAGCAAGGTGCTCTTGCCGCTGCCGCTCGGACCGGTGATGAACACGAACTCACCGCGCTCGACCGTCAGGTCGATGCCGCGCAAGGTCGGCGTGTCGCGCTGGAAGTACTTGAACACCTTCTCCAGCACCAGGATCGGCTTGCTCAGGTTCTGAGCCTCGTCCTTGCCGGCACGAAAGAATGCGAACGGGCGGTTGGCGCGCGCGTGCGTAGCTGAGACGCGGCGCGAGCCGCTGTCTTCGGTCCCCATAGTGCAGCGTTACCAGCAGATCACGCCCGGAATCAATATCTGACTGCCGGGTCGCTTCCCCAGCGCCAGTGGAAGGCTTGCTCCAGCACGTGCTCGGCCGCCTTGCCGTGCGGGGAGAAGCCCCACGCGTCTTCCTGACTCACGTCATCCAGACTTGCGTAGTACCGCCAGACGAACAGACCGGCGAACCACGGCTCCGGCACGAACAGCTCCAGCAGCGCCGCCAGCGCGCGCGCCTGCTCGTCCTCGTCGTAGGCGACATCGGTCATGTCGTCGGGCCACTGCCAGGGCTCGACCGCGGCGTCGCGCCGGGTGGTGTAGCCGACCTCGACGAACAATACCGGGATTTCCAGCGCGTTCGCCAGCTTGGCCACGCCATCTCGCGCGCGCGTGGCGCCCTCCACGTACTGGGCGTAGGTCGCGCTGCCCTGGTACGCGAGCGGGTAGAACGCGTTGATGCCGATCAGATCCAGCTCCGGCCAGAACGCGACTTGCTCCGCTTCATCCCAGTTCGCGCTGTACGTGAGTGGACCCGAAAACTTACTCCGCACACTCGCGATCAGACTCTTCCAGAATGGTAAGAAGCGACTGCTCCAGCTCTTGCACTCGACGCCGATCGAGAACGCATCCGCGCCCGCGTGCGCCGCCACCTCCGCCCAGCCCAGCACGAACGCGCGATACGAACGTTGGTAGCGCTGCCAACCTTCGGCGCTGCCCGGATCCATCTCACCGCGCCAGCCGCCGGTCTCGACCCACAGGTGTGGGATGATCAGCACCTTGAGACCACGCGCATGCGCCTGCTCGACCATGCGCGCGACGTCGGCCTGGTTCTTTGCGTAGGGAGCCTCGAAGTCGCCCACGATCTCCGTGCTGGTCAGGCTCCACACGCGCCCGAACGGCGTGAGGCTGATCCAGTTCGCGCCCAGCCGCACCAGCTCGTCGAGCAGCTCCTCGCTGTACGCGCTGCCGTAGCCGCGGCCCGGCCACTGCGAGCTCTCGATGGGCCCGACCGTGATGCCGCGGATGGCGCCCTGTCCGGCCTCCAGCCAGCCGTGCTGCCCAGGAGGCAGTTCGTGCCACGCGCTCGCCGTGCTGCTTGCGAGCGTTATGGCGAGAGTTACTAGTGTTGGGCTGAGGCTGCGCAACGCTCGCCAGGTAGGCGACGACTCAGCCCCGAACAACTGGAAAGCAAGGGGTGACATGGCTCACGTCGAGATCTACACGACCCAGGCTTGCCCGTACTGCGTGATGGCCAAGCGGCTCATGAAAGAGAAGGGCGTCGCCTTCCAGGAGATCGACGTCCAGACCGACTCCGAGAAGCGCAAGTGGCTGGTCGAAGTCACGGGGCAGCGCACCGTGCCGCAAGTCTTCATCGACGGCAAACCCTACGGCGGCTTCACGGACATCGCGGCCCTCGACAAGAAGGGCGAGCTCAATCCGCTGCTCGGGCTTTAGGCCGTACCCTTCTTGAGCGCCGTCAGCACGAGCTTCGCGACGGCCTTGAGCGTGTCGAACACGCCGACTCCGGTCGACGCCACGCCCTCGAAGTCCGGCACGTTCGCCGTGTTGAGCAGCTGACGCAGCTCTTCCACCGGGGCGACGCCGGGCATGTCGCGCTTGTTGTACTGGATGACGTACGGGAGCTTGTCGAGGTTGTAGCCCTGCTCGGCGAGGTTCGTGCGCAGGTTCTCCAGCGACTCGACGTTCGCTTCCATGCGCGCGATCTGCGAGTCGGCCACGAACACCACACCGTCGACGCCCTTCAAGATCAGCTTGCGGCTGGCGTCGTAGAACACCTGGCCCGGCACCGTGTACAGGTGGAAGCGCGTCTTGAAGCCGCGAATCTCACCGAGCGCGAGCGGCAGGAAGTCGAAGAACAGCGTGCGCTCGGTCTCCGTCGCGAGGCTGATCATCTTGCCCTTCGCGTCCGGATTGGTCTTGTTGTAGATGTACTGCAGGTTCGTGGTCTTCCCGCACAAGCCGGGCCCGTAATAGACGATCTTGCAGTTGATCTCGCGTGACAGGTAGTTGATGAAAGACATCGGCGTTTTCCTAGATCAGTCGTTGAACAGGCTGTCGATGTCGTCGTCGGTGATCTCCGCGAACGGAGTCTGAGTCGCCGGGTCTTCGACCTTCTTCATGAGCTGCTCGAAGATGCCGTTGAGTTGCTCGGTCGCCTTCTTCACGCGCAGGCGCACGAGCCCGAGGCTGGTCTTGCTGTCGAAGATCACCACGAGGATGACTCGATTGCCGACCAGCTGAATGTGGATGTTGTTCTTCTCGCCTTCGTGGAACTGCGTGGCGAACTCGTTCTCGCGCAGCAGCTTCGCGATGCCGCCCGTCGCGGCGATGTTGCCGGCGGTCAGCGAAGCGAGCGAGGTGGTGTCGATCTGATCGGTGTCGCCCGCGGCGGCGATCAGCTGCCCGTTCTTGTCGATGATGAACACGACCTGCGAGTTCGCGGCCTGCACCAGGTTGTCGACGATGGCCTGGATCTGGTTGAACTCTTCCTCGTACATCACCATCTGCGGATTGCTCATCGCCTCCTCCAGGAGGTTCGCGCAGGCGCACAAAGGCCGGACACGCGAGACGTCACAGCTATCAAAGCCAAACACCTCGGTAAAGTTGTCGACGGTTTGGTCATTCGTCCCAGGACGGAACGATAGCGCGCCGGTGCGGGCACGGGGAATTCGTATTTCTGTTCTCATGGCGCGGACGGCGAACTCGTGAGCGATCCGCTAGCGTGGTGACGTGCGCGTACTCGTCCTCGCCGCCTACAACGTCTTTCGTCTGCTCACCTGGCCCGTGTGGGCGCTCTGGTGCCGCCTCAAGCGCAAGTCGACGCGCATCGTCGAGCTTTCCTTGCGGGGGCGACTCGAAGAGCTGCCGCGCAGCGAGCCGCTGCTAGCGCGTTGGCTGTCGCCGCTGCGAACGCCCCGCAACGACGTGGCTTCGTTGCGGGTGTTGTTCGAGCGCATGGCCAAGGACGTGCGCGTCGAGGGCCTACTGCTGCGGATCGAGCCGCTGGAGGCCGGCTACCCCACGCTGTCGTCCGTGCGCGAGCTGGTGCTCGGGCTGCGGGCGCAGGGCAAACGGGTCGCCTGCTACCTGCCGCTCGACGCCGGCGAGCGGGAGCTGTTCGTGGCCACCGCCGCGGACGAGATCGTCGCCATGCCGCACGCCGGCTTCAGCGCGCTCGGCCCACGCGCCGCGCGCAGCTACCTCGCGCCGCTGCTCGACCGCCTCGGCGTGCGCGTGCTGGTGACCGCCGAGGGCCGCTACAAGACGGCGGCCGAGCCGCTGGTGCGCGCCTCCATGAGCGGTCCCGAGCGCGAGCAGCTGGAGGCGATCGTGCGCACCCTGCACCGCACCTGGAGCGACGCCGTCGGCCTGAAGACGAACGCCGCGGCCTTGCTTCAGGCGGGCCTGTTCGGCGCCGAGCGCGCCAAGGATCTCGGCGTGCTCGACGCGGTCGCGTACGAGGACGAGCTGCCCCGGCGCCTGGGCCTGGCCGACAAGGAACGCCCGATCCCCCACCGCGCCTACCTGGCCGGGCCACGTCCGTTCCGGTTCGCGCCGGTGCGGCGCAAGAAGCGCGTCGCCGTGCTGCGGCTGGCCGGCACGATCGCCGAGCGCACCCGCGGCGCGGACGGCATCGACCTGCACGGCAGCGCCGATGCACTGCGCCGGCTCGCCGAGGCCCCGCACATCGCGGGCGTCGTGCTGTACATCGACTCGCCCGGCGGCTCGGCGGTGGTGAGCGAGCTCCTGCACCGCGAGATCGCGCTGCTCGACGCGCACAAGCCCGTGGTCAGCTGGATGGGCAACTACGCGGCCAGCGGCGGCTACTACCTCGCCGCCGCCACGCGGGCGATCGTCGCGCACCCGGCCACGCTCACCGGCTCGATCGGCGTGGTCTCGATCCGCCCGGTCGCCGAGCGCCTGATGGAGCTGCTGCACGTCCGCCGCGAGCTGGTCAGCGTCACGCCGTACGCCGATCTCAACGCGCTCACGCGTGCGCCGAGCCCCGACGAGGAGGCCCTGCTGCGGGCCGAGACCGAGCGCTTCTACCAGCGCTTCCTCGAGGTCGTGGCCACGGGCCGCAAGCGTGCGCTGAGCGAGATCGCGCAGCTGGCGGAGGGCCGCGTCTGGTCCGGCTACGACGCGCGCGAGGTGGGCCTGGTCGACCAGCTCGGCGGCTACCGCGAGGCGAGGGCGCAGCTCGACAAGCTGCTGCCCGATGCGCACGCGATCGACGCCGAGCCGCTCTGGGTCGCCGCGCGCAAGCGTGGCCATCCGGGCCTGCCCGCGCGTCAGCCGCCCGAACGCCGCGAGCCGCCGCCCGAGCTCGCGCTGGTGGCGCGGCTGCTCGGTGTCGAGCTGCCTGCGTCGTTGTGGTTGTTGCTGGAGCTGGCGGGCGCGGGCGAGCGTGTGCTCGCGTTTGCGCCCGACCTGCCCAGCATCGAATGATCAGAGGTTGTCGAGCGCGCCGCCGCTGCTGTCGCGGCCGCTGAAGTCGTTCTCGTCTTCCTCGCCGCCGCTCGAGCTCTCGTTGGAGGGCTCGTCGTCACTGCTGCCATCGGTCGCGTTGCCGCTCGAGTCGAGCATGACCTTGGCGCGGGGCGACTTGATTACATTCCAGGGGCCACCGCCGCGCTCTTCCGCGTCGTTGCCCCACTCGCCGAGCAGCTTCCAGGTGTTCTCCACGTCGTCGTGCACGATGCGGAAATAGCCGTGGCCCTTGGTCGTGACCGAGCGCCCGGAGATGATCTCCTTCTTCTCCTTCCACTCGAAGCGCATCAGGTCGCCCTGCGCGCTGCCCTGGATGCGCCCGCTGCGCTCATCCTTCGTGTAGCGCCCGATCACGGCGGAGCCGTTCTGGCGCATGTGCATCTCACCGTATTGCGGGGAATGCCAGACGCCGGTGAACGTTCCGCCTTCGGGCATGGACTTCGCCGTGATCGGGGGCGGTCCGTCCTTCGGACAGCC
>JBEVNG010000456.1:0-6057 GCA_040508235.1 Polyangiales bacterium
AGGTCGTGGCCACGGATCTGTCGCCGGCCGGGCGCCCGCACGCGGCCCACCCGCTGGTGCAGAAGCTCGTGAAGTCGGGCGTGAAGACTGTCGAGCGCAAGCAGGCCTGGACCGACGTCGCGCGCTTCGACCAGATCGGCGTGCCGGCGGTGAACTTCGGCCCCGGCCTCAACGCCCAGGCCCACCAGCACAACGAATACACGGACCTGCCGCTGCTGGCCGAGGGCTACGAGATCTTGCGCCGTTTTCTCACCGAGCCGTGAGCGGTTGTTTGTCGCGTCGCTGCGCCCATCGGGCGGAGCCGGCTGGGTCCCACCCCTCCGCGAGGTTCGCTCCGCTCACGGCTCTGCGGCTCGCTTGCTGCGCGGTGATGTGACGAACCGTGAGCGCGCTGACTTGCCTGCGCCCCTCGGGTCCCAAACACTGAGCCGGCTATGAAACCGCTCGCTCCGCCGCTTTCGCCCGCACAGGGCCCCCTCGAGCGCCTGCCCGAAGAGTGGGCGGAGGCGATGGTGCGCATGGGCGAGCCCAAGTACCGTGGCCTGGCCGTGTTCCGCTGGATCCACCAGCGCGGCGTGCTCGACCCGGACCAGATGACCGACCTGCCCAAGGCGCTGCGCGAGAAGCTGCGCGCCGAGGGCCTGGCCGTGCCGATGGAGGTCGTGCACGAGCACCTCTCGGACGACACCACGCGCAAGCTGCTGCTCCGGCTCGGCGACGAGAAGGACATCGAGTCGGTGCTGATCCCGCAGCGCGTGCAGACGCAGGCGGATGTCGGCGCGGACGACCCGGAAGAGGGCGAGCTGGAGGAGAGCACGCCGGACGCCCTGTTCACGCAGTGCATCTCGACCCAGGTCGGCTGCGCGATGGGCTGCGTGTTCTGTGCCTCGGGGCAGGCGGGCCTCAAGCGCAACCTGACCACCGGCGAGATCGTGGCGCAGGTGCTGATCGGGCGGAAGCGGCTCGGCGAGGGCGAGCGCCTGCGCAACATCGTGCTGATGGGCATGGGCGAGCCGCTCGCCAACTACGACAACGTCGCGCGCGCGCTGGTGCTGCTGACGCACCCGGACGGGCTCAACCTCTCGCGCCGCCGCGTCACGCTCAGCACCAGCGGCCTGGTGCCGCAGATCGATCGCCTGGGCGAGGAGTTCGGCGGCCAGGTGCAGCTCGCGGTCTCGCTGCACCAGGTGGACGACGTGCGTCGCTCGGCGTTGATGCCGATCAACCGCAAGTACCCGCTGGCGGAGCTGCTCGCGGCGCTCAAGCGCTACCCCATGCCCAAGCGCCGCCGCATCACCATCGAGTACACGCTGGTGAACGGCCAGAACGATAGCCTCGACGACGCGCGCCAGCTGGTGAAGCTGATGCGCGGGCTGCGCGTGAAGGTGAACCTGATCCCGATGAACCCCATCGACGCCAGCCAGCTCGGACCGTCCAGCTGGGACACGGTCGACAAGTTCCAGGCGCTGCTGATCGAGCACGGCATCGGCACCTTCGTGCGCCGCCGCAAGGGCGCCGACATCGCGGCCGCGTGTGGTCAGCTCGCGCTCCATGGCGCCAAGCTCCGCAAGTCTTTGCGCGTCAACGCCGAAGCCTGACTTACGATGGGCGAGATGGCTCGCCTCGCATTCTTGCTGCTGCTGTTCACCACCTCGGCGCTGGCCGAGCCGCTGCGTATCGAGCGCAGCCAGGAGAAGATGAAGGTCGACGGCGCGCTGCTGGAGTGGCGCGGCGCGAACTTCAGAGAGCTCGGCGGCGGCGAGGACGCGCGCGTGCGCTTCGCGATCGCCAGCGTCGACGGCGGCCTGTACGTCGGCGCGGAGGTGTACGACGACGTGCTGCGGCCGGGCTCGGACGCGCTGGTGCTCTCGCTGGCGATGCCCAAGGACAAGGGCGTCGACGCCAGCGAGGTCTGGCTGTATCCGGGCCGCGGCAGCGTGCGCGCCAGGGCGTCGCTCTCGCTCAACGGCGCCGCGCCCACCGCCGCCACGCAGATCCCGATCGTCGAGGGCCCGCTCGCGCGCGGCGTCGGCTACGTGGTGGAGGCGTTCGTGCCCTGGCAGGCGATCGTGGGCGGCGCGCACTGGCACGACGGACGCGGCGCGCTGCGCTTCGTCGACAGCGACGGACCCAAGGACGAGACGGTGCTGCGCACGGATCCGGCGCAGCGCGCGGCGGACCTGCCCGCGCTGTCGCTCGGCCTCGGCCAGGAGGACATGCTGGGCAGCTTCCTGAGCGAGAAGGAGCTGGTCGGCATCAAGCCGCGCTACGACTTCCGCGACAACGTCGCCGGCGACGATCGCAAGGAGCGCGTGGTGATCATCGGCCAGTACGTGGTGGTGTTCGGCCCCGGCTTCAAGAACGGCGAGAGCTACAACTACGACGTGCTGCCGTTCGCGGCCGACGGCGGGCTCAAGAACGCGCAGCTGGTCGACCTCAACGGCGACGGACGCAAGGAGCTGGTCGCGAGCGGGCGCCAGACCAACGTGCTCGGCCTGCGCGAGGTCTGGCTGGTGCTCGCGCTGGAGGAGCTGGGCATGAACCAGATCTTCGGCATCGAGACCAAGAAGGAGAGCAAGGGCGGCTTCCTGGAGAACACGGTCGCGATCTTGCCCGCGCGTGGCAAGGAGCTGCCGCGCATCGAGCAGAAGGTCGGCCGCGCGCTAGGCCTCGATGCGTCGACGTACCGCGAGAACGCCGCCACCGACGTGCAGCCCGTGTTGTTGCCGTGGGGCGAGATCAGCGCGCGCACGTTCGCGTTCGATGGCAAGAAGATCACGCAGGCGAGCGAGCAGCGCCGCGCGTTGCCCAAGACCACGCCCACCACCGCGGCCGCCTTGCCGGTCGAGCAACAGACGCCGCCGCCCAACGCGCCGCACGAGGCGCTGGTCGCCGCGTTCAAGCAACAGCACGGCCTGGCGCCGGGGCTGAGCCCCTCGGAGACGCTCAAGGCCAACGTCGCGCTCGGACCCGACAGCGAGCAGATCGAGATCTACGGCAAGGTGATGATGCTGAGCGGCCCCGAGATCGGCGAAGGCAACGGCTTCATGGCGTACACCGCGCCGGTGACGGACCCGCGCGACTTGCTCGACGTGCTTGCGGCCGACGTCACCGGCGATAGCCGCGCGGAGCTGCTGCTGCGCGTGCGCCAGGCGCTGACCGGCGGCGCCAGCGGAGCCCAGCGCGAGCTGCTGCTGGTGCTCGGCACGGACGATCAGGGCCGCATGGCGCGCATCGGCCTGTTCGAGATCCTGCGCCGACTCGGCGACAACACGATCGAGAACCAGTTCTCCGCCAAGAACGGCACGCTCACGATCGCCCCGGGCGGGGCACGCGGCTGGACGCAGACGTCGTACCCCTTCAGCGACGAAGCCACCGGCGGCGCGGGCAAGCTGCTCCTGCCCTGGAAAGACAAGTCCATGCGCTACAGCTTCCGCAACGGCGCGCTGCAGCCGCTCTAATCGCAGCGAAAGCGCAGTGCGATCGCCTCGACGCCGGGCTTGCTGGGGGCGGCGCGATCGGCGGCGAAGAGCTGCAGGCCGTGGGCATCGCAGGTGCCGGCCGCGAGCGTGAAGTCGTGCCCGCTCTCGTAGAGCTGGTGGCCGTTGCCCAGCGCGCTGAGCTGTTCGTCGAGCGCGTGGATGCCCACGTAGCGCTCGCCGCCGTACTCGCGTGGCAGCAGCGCGGCGACCAGCTCGCCGCAGCCGTACAGGTTGGGGTCGCCGACGTCGTTCGCGCGTCCCACCACGCTCGCGGCACCGGACACGTGGCCGGCGTCGTCGAGCCGCACCACGCGTAGCTCGCTGCGCGCACCTTCCTTGGCGCGGTCGCGGTAGCCGAGCACCAACCCGCGATCGTCGGCGGTCAGGCGCGGCGTGGGCGAGTAGGCGCGGGTGTCGGCGATCTGCTTCGCCTGCGAACCATCGCGGCTCACGAACAGCTTGCTCGCCGGTGCGCCCTCGAGCGAGAGCTCCGCGAACGCGGCGTACAGGTGGCCCGCGCGCGCGACCAGCGTGGGCTCTCGCGCGGCCTTGCCCTCGTGCGAGATGCGCCGCGGCTCGCCGCCCGCCTGGGCAAGCCAGATGCCGTGGTCGCCGAGCGCACCGCGGTGGTAGGCGACATGCACCTGCTTGCCGAGCGCCGCCAGCGCGACGCCGTGGCCATCACGCCCGGCCTCGCCGACGTCGATCGCTTGCGCGCCGCGGTAGAGCACGACCTCGTCCGGGCGCGAGCAAGCGACCCAGGTCTCGCCCTGGTGCACCAGTACGTCGAGGCCACCATGGCAGCGCTCGCCCAGCCGCCGCACCCCACGCTCGCGCACGAACAGGCCGGCCTGCTCGGACCACGCGTAGACGCGATGCGCGGCATCCCCCGCCACCGCGACACCGTCGAACACCAGCCCCTCCGAGCGTGCGATCAGCTCGGGCGGCTCCAGCTCGCAGTGCCTTCGCGTGGGCGCCGCGCACGAAGCGAGCGCGAGGAGTGCGAGGACGTTACAGCGCGCCACGCTGTTCGAGCAGGCTCTCGATGGACGGACGGCGCGTGGCCAGCTCGGGCGGATCCTTCACCGGCATGAAGCGACCGTCCGCACCCTCGCGCGACACGCCGAGCATCTGCGTGGGCAGGAACTTGGTCAGCTCGTGGCAGAGGCGCTCGAACTGCACGACCTTCTTGCCCTCGACTTCCTTGGTGACCGCGAACCAGCTGAGCGGGAAGTCGCGGTCGATGGCCTCGACGTCGAAGATCAGCGTGTTGGTGTTGAAGACCGGGATCAGGTCCTGGTCGAACTCCGACGGGAAGCGGAAGCCCTCCACGATCTGCAGCGTGCCGTCGACGCGCGCCGGAGCGCCGCCCTTGTCGCCCTTGGCTTTGTCCGCGACCTCGACCGTGATCGGCTTCTTGGCCTCGAGGTGCGCGCCGATGATCGCCGGGTCGAGCGTGGCCGCGAGGTTGTCGACGTTGGAGACGTAGATCTGCGTGACGCCCTGCTCGCGCAGCTTGGTCAGCACGCCGGAGCGACGCAGCGCGAAGGGCAGGTCGCCGTGCCCGGGTGCGTACGGCGAGACGTCGCCCTTGCTGTCGCGGAACAGCCCACCATCGCGCTCCAGCCGCAGTGACACGAACTGCGAGAAGGTCTCGACCGGGGACTCGGCGCTGGTGGCCTCGCGCGCCATGCGCGAGACGTCGGCGTCGGTGGCGAAGCTGGTCATCAGGTAGGTGCCGACGCGACCGTGGGCGCGCGCGGCGCTGGCCCGGATGTCGGCCAGCTTGAGGTCGAGGAAGGTCTTGCCGCGCGAGACCTCGACCGCGGCCTTGACCACCCCGCCGAAGCGCGTGGCCATGCCACCCGCGAGCACCACCGCGGCGACCTTGCCCGCACGGATCGCCTGCTCGCCGCGTGCGGCCAGCTCCTTGCGCGCGCTGGACCCGAGCTCGGGCAGCTGCCGTACGTCCCCCGAGGCGGGCGCCTCGACCTTGCCGCGTAGCTTGTTGCCGTCGTCGTACGGCCGCCCGCTCTTCAGGTCTTCCGCGAGCTTGCCGCGCAGCGAGTCGAACGTTTCGCGATCGAAGCCGTAGCGCGTCAGCAGCGAAACGGTCGCGGGTCCCAGCGACAAGTCTTCGAAAGCGCCTTCGTTCATGCGTGCTCCCCTCTTCGACAACCGTCGTGGCTACGCGCCGGAGTGTAGCAGCGCGGCGCGATGGTAAAGTGACTGCGTGCAGTTCGAAACAACGACCGTGCTCCCCGTGGCGCTGCCACTGCGTGGGCGCTCGGTGCTGGTCTTAGGTGGGACCGAGGAGGCGGTCGCGAAAGTGCCGACGCTGATCGCGTCGGGGGCGCGCGTCACGCTGGTGGCGCCGTCGGTCGATGCGAGCCTGGCGTCGCTGGCGCGGCGGCGCGCGCTCGACTGGTACGCGCGCGACTTCCTGGATCACGACGTGCAAGGCGTGCACCTCGTGATGCTCACGGAACAGGACCCGGTGCTCGCCCGGCGGCTGCGTGGCCTACCCGGCAAGTTCTGGTTGTGCGCCATCGATCAGCCGGACGTCTCGGACATC
>JBEVNG010000533.1:0-6300 GCA_040508235.1 Polyangiales bacterium
CTCGGTAGCCGCGACCTGGAGGCGGGCATCGAGCTGGTGCAGCACGACGTCACCACGCCGCTCCCGGTGCGCGGCGACGTGCTGGTGTCGCGCTTCTTGCTCACGCACCTGCGCGACCCGGTGGACACGCTGCGCACCTGGCGGATGAGCTCGCCGACGCTGCTCATCCTGGAGGAGCTGGTCAAGATGCAGAGCGAGCTGCCGGTGCTGTCGCGCTACTACGAGCTGGTCGCGCTCGTGCAGCGTGCAGCCGGGCAGGACATGCACGTCGGAGCGAGGCTCGGGGAGCTGGCGGTGCAGGCGGGGTTCTCGCTCGAGAGCTACTGCGTGCAGCCGCTCGAGCTGCCGGTGCGCGCGATGGCCAAGCTGCACGCGCTCAACCTGCCCACGCTGCGCACGCAAGCGGTGGTCGCGCAGCACTTCGCCACGGCGGAGCTCGACGCGATGCAGCGCTCGCTGGAGCAGCACGCCCTGGAAGGCTCAGGTGTCGTGCGCGTCGACATGGCCCGATGTCGCGCGGTGCTGGCGTAGCCTGCGCAGCGTGGGCAGCGCCCGCTCCAGCGGAAAGAACGCCAGGTAGGCGGCGAACGACAGCTGGTACGGGAAGCCTATCGCCATCAGCAGCGCGACGCCCAGGTGAAAGCCCCATGCGCCCAGCACCCAGCCGAGCGCCACGCGCGTGTTGAGCAGCGCGAGCGGCGCGCCCAGCTCGAGCAGCAGCGACATCCAGGCCAGCGTCTTGAACGGCCAGCTGAACGTGACGAGCCATGCGCCGAGCGGCGCGTGCGTGGCGCCGAGCTCGATCTTGCGCACGTTGTCGTAAGCCACCTGCGCACGCAGCAGCGCGCCATCGACCCAGGCTGCGCCGCCGAGCCGCAGCTTGGCGACGCCGGCGAGCACGTACGTGACCACCGTCAGTGCGGCGACCGTGCGGACCGGCCAGCCGTACTTCGTGGAGACCTCGTCGCTGGTGCGGCCCGGCGCGAGCGTGTCGGCCGCCGGCGCAAAGGCGAGCGCGATCAGGTGCAGCGCGCAGATGTTCTCGGTGTGGAAGACCATGCCCCACGAGCTGCGGTACGAGGTCACCCACAGGAACGCGAACGCGAACAGCGGCGCCGTGATCCGGTACGCATACCCGACCGTGGAAGCACCCCCGCTGACGAGCGCGAACGCGAGCGCGCCGTAGACGGCCCAGCTCGGCAGCGGCGCATCCAGCAGCTGCACTGGTCCCACGGGCGCGAACTCCGCGGGCGAGAAGCGCACCACCGACGTCAGCGGCAAGGCGCGGATGAGCAAGTACGCGAGCGCGTAGAGGCCGACGCCGATGCGCAGCAGCGCGAGCCGGGTGGCGGGCATGGGCGCGTACCAGAAGCTCATCGCCGCACCGGGCAGCGGAAGTGCTCGTGGCGCTCCTCCGGCTCGGGCCCCTCCGTGAAGTAACGAATCGGATCGAAGCGCGCGCTGACGATGCGCACCTCACGCACCGGGGCGTAAGCCGCGTCGCTGGCCACGTCCGCGGCGATGCGCGTGCACAGGCGGTCCATCGCCTCCGGGCCCGCCATGACGGCGCGCTTCACGGTCGCCACAGCCTGCATGATCTCGTTGTGCGCCACGATCTCCGGCGGCAAGCGTAGTGCAGCGGCCTCGGTAACCCCCTCGACGAAGCTGAGCGTAGGCTTGCCACGCGGGCGCGCGAACATCGGATACGTCGAGAGCGGATAGGAGTCGTCCGTGGGATCGCCGAAGCCGGGCGCCGCCACCAGCGCCACCAAGCCCAGCCCAAAGCCGTACGCCAGGATGCGCGACATCAGCGCAGCGCGAGCGCCTGCTTGCCATGGCCGAGCGCGGCCATCGCATGCTGTACGTAGTCGATCCGGATCTTGGGCGAGCCCAGGTGCTCGGAGAAGCCGCCCAGCGCCTCGCCGTTGGCGCCGCACGCGAAGCAGGTCTCCGGGGTCCACTGTTGTCGAATCAGCCAGCTCAATGCGCTGCGCAGTATCGCCTGATCCGCGCCCAGGTCCATGCCGCGCGCGTGCTCGATCTCGATCGCGGCCGACATCACCTCGCCGAAGCCGGCGGTGACCGCGGCATGAGGCGGGAAGATGTCGCTCATGCTGTAGCCGCCCACGTGCTCGGGGCTGGCCTCGCTGCCCAGGATCCAGCGCGTCTTGAAGTGCGCGTAGTCGAGGCAGAAGCGCTCGTAGTCGTCGTGCCGGTGCGAGCGCAGGGCGGCGCGGGCGGCCAGGCAGTGCCAGTTCTCCTCCAGGTAGAACAGCGAGCGCAGCGCGCGCGGCCAGTAGTCGTTGCCGTAGTACCGCATGCCGCGCTCGATGCCGTCGTGCAGGGCCTTGGCGTCGGGCCACTGTGGACCCGGATGGTCGCGCACGATCTGCTCGGCTAGGATCAGGCCCAGCATCGCCTGCCCACCGGCGTACAGGCTCTCGAACTCGCCGCGCGGCTTGCCCGTGGCGAAGTCGAACTCCGGATAGAAGGCGCCGTTGTCGCGCTGCAGCGTGAGCAAGAAGCGGGTCATGCCCGCGATCAACGCGTCGTAGCGCGGTCCCACCGCGTCGCGGCAGGCGGTGAACGAGATCAGCGGCAGCGCACTGGGTCCGATCTCGGCGATGTCCTGCCGCTCGCCCAGCATGCGCAGGTCGCCATGGTGCTGCTCGTACGACGCCAGCAACCCGAGCGCGCGCGCGGCCGGCTCCGCGATCTGCTCCCGGGGCAGCAGCTCGCACAGCGCGAATACCGTGCCGGCCTGCCGACGCATGCTGACCATGCGCTCCTCGGTGCGTCCGTCGAACGGATCCAGCGTGTAGCGGAAGGTGCCGTTGGGGCGCTCGGCGGCGATGATGTGGCGTCCCGCCGCGGCCACCGCCCGCTCGATCCCGGCATCGTCGAGCTTGGCGTCGCTGGGGCGACCGCGCACCAGCGTGTGCAGGGCGTGCTGGTCGATCACCCAGCTGGTGGTCGCGATGCGCGTCAGCGTGGCGTCGGCGTCTCCTCCCAGCGCGCCGGCGATCAGCGGCAGCGACACGCCGAAGCTGGCGTCGCGCATGGAGTCCATCGGGTGGTTGCTGGTGAAGGCATCGAGCGCGACCAGCTGCCAGGGCGCGAAGCAGCGGTCCTTCAGGCACACGCCGTCGAGCGCCGGGCGCAGCGTCATCGCGTCGAGCAGCGGGTGCAGGCGCGGCAGCTCCTGCGTGCCGGTCACCAGGTCCAGCTTCACCGGTGCCGACGGCGATACCCGCTCGCGCAGCAGGCTCTCCAGCTCGCGGATCAGACTCGCCTGCCCGGAAGTCTGCAGACACGTGGAAAACGGTTGCCCCTGCAGGTCACGCGCGAACACCAGCACGCTCAGGCCCTGCGCGAGCGGTTGCGCACAGCGAAGGGGCGCGGCTTGCAACAACGAGCGTGGGGACTGGCCAGTCGGCGTGCCGGCGTGGGCACGCGCTAGCTCCGCGGCGGCCTGCTCGAAGGGACCGCTGGCGCTGGCCGCGATCGGGCGCAGCGAGCCCGTGCTGCGCAGGGAGCAAGAGGCGAGCAGCCCCAGCACCGCGAGCGCGCTGGTCGCGAGCGCCACCCGCCGTTGCCACAGCCATGTCGGTCGCGCGACGGTCAGGCCCCAGGCCGCGATCGGCAGCGTGAACAGGACGACCAGGCCCCAGATGCAGGCGAGGGCGCCCGCCACCGCCTGCCCCAGACCGCCGTAGATCTCCGCGATATAGACCGCGCTGTTCGCGATCACCACGCTCAGTCCGAGCAGCCATGCCAGCGAGTAGATCGAGACCACGCCCCAGAGATGCGTGCGTAGCGGCTCGCGCGGGAGCACGGCCAGCAGCGCGAGCGCGACGTGCAACGCGACCAGTGGCCATAGCGTCAGCGCGAACCAGGACGACGGCACCGCGGGTCCGACCACTGCGACGACCGCGAACACGGCGGCGTGGATCAGGCAGGCGACGGCGAGGCCGGGGCGGCGCGGAGGAGGGGGGAGGGTCATGCAGCGCCCAAGCGTTGCCTTCCGGCACGCCAGGGGCAACCCCACCTCAGCAGTCGTTCACTCGCGGGGAGAAGCGCCGCGCGTTGTTGCTACGCGCGCAGACCTTACTGTTTTCTCGCACAGTCAAAGCACAGACCGATCTGACTTATGACGTGAGTTGATACTTGTCCTGTCCTAGTTATCGGAGTAGCTCCCAGCTGTCTCTTTAAAGGAGCGTCCCATGCTTGCCCTTGTCTCCAGGAAGACGCGACTGTTCGTCGCGTCCGCGTTGGTCGTGCTCGGTCTTACGTCGGTAGCGTCCGCGTACTACTGGATCTATCCGCCGAACACGCCTCCCGCGGGTCGTCCGTATCGCACGCTCGCCGCCGACTGGTGGAAGTTCGTGCTCAAGCAGCCCGTCAGCAGCAACCCGCTGCTCGACACCGACGGCTCCAAGTGCCGCAACGGCCAGAGCGGAGGCTTCTTCTTCCTGGTGGGCGCGCTCGACGACACGCCCGTCAAGCGGACCAAGTGCACCATCCCGATCGGCAAGACGGTCGTGTTCCCGATCGTCAACGCGCTCTACGCCGCGTTCCCGGGCGACCCCGCCAACGAGCGCACCGAGGCGTTCGTGAAGTCGCAGGTCTCGTACGTGAAGGACGCCACCACCAACCTGGTGCTGGAGATCGACGGCAACGTCGTCAGCAACCCCAAGCAGTACTTCGTGCAGGGCGACGCGTTCAACTTCACGCTGCCGGCCAACAACATCTACGGCTTGCCGGCCGGCCAGAAGTTCGCGCCCGCCGCGGACGCTGGCTTCTACATCGCCCTCTCGCAGTGGGAGCCGGGCAACCACAAGGTCCGCTTCAAGGGCACGCTCGACGGCACCACCATCGACGTGACCTACGAGCTGAAGGTCAACTACACGCCGTTCTGAGGGCTGTCGGGGAACGCCCGCTCCAGGATCGGAGCCCAGGGCGTTCCCACCGGCAGCGTGCCGAACGCGAGGCCGTGTTCGCCGCCCAGCCGTGACGCGCAGAACAGCGCCGCGAGCTCCGCCGGCGCCTCGCGCAGCAACAGCGATGCCTGCAAGAGCAGGGCGAGCCGCTCGGTCAGCATGCGCGCCTGCGCCTGATCGACGTCGAGCGACAGCGACCGCAGCGCCGCGTCGTAGGCTGCGTGCTGCCCGCGCGCGGCGTTCAGCTCGTCGAGCAGCACCTCGCGTGCGTCGCCCTGCAGCGCGCGCAGCACGTCGAGGCACTGCACGTTGCCGCTGCCTTCCCAGATCGAGTTGAGCGGAGCCTGGCGATAGAGCCGCGGCAGGATGGACTCCTCGACGTAGCCCGCTCCACCCAGACACTCCTGCGCTTCGTTCACGAACGGCGCACAGCGTCGGCACACCCAGTACTTGCCGATCGCCGTGGCGACGCGTGCAAACGACGCCTCACGCGCGTCGTGCGGCGCGCGGTCGATCGCCCAGGCCACCCGCAGCGAGAGCCGCAGCGCCGCCTCCGACTCCAGCGCCAGGTCCGCCAACACGTTCTGCATCAGCGGCTGCTGGCTCAGCACGCGCCCGAACGCGCGCCGATGACGCGCGTGATGGAGCGCCTGCACCAACGCCTGGCGCATGGTCGCGGCCGAGCCGATCATGCAGTCCTGACGCGTCAGCGCGACCATCTCCAGGATCGTCGCCACGCCGCGTCCGAGCGCGCCCACCAGGTACGCCGTGGCGCCCTGGAACTCCACCTCCGACGACGCGTTGCTGCGGTCGCCGAGCTTGTCCTTGAGGCGCTGGATGCGCACCGCGTTGCGCTCGCCGCTGTCGAGGAAGCGCGGCAGCAAGAAGCACGACAGCTGATCGCCGACGTACGCGAGCACCAGGAAGGCGTCGCTCATCGGCGCCGAGAAGAACCACTTGTGCCCGACCAGTGTGTAGCTGCCGTCGCTCTGGGCGCTGGCGCGCGTGCTGTTGGCGCGCACGTCCGAGCCGCCCTGCTTCTCGGTCATGCCCATGCCCAGCGTGCAGCCGGTCTTCTGCGCCGCGGGCAGCGCGCGCGGATCGTACTGGGTGGAGGTGATGCGCGGCAGCCACTGCGCCGCGAGCGCGGGGGCGTGGCGCAGCGCGGGCACCGCGGCGTAGGTCATCGTGAGCGGGCAGTTGTGGCCCTGCTCGGCCTGCGCGGAGAGGTAGAGCAGCGCGCCGCGCGCGAGCTGTGCGCCCGTCTTGTCCGCACGCTTCCAGGCGAAGCTCGCGACCTCGTGCTGCATCGCCAGCTGCATCAGCCGGTGGTAGCTCGGATGGAACTCCACCTCGTCGA
>JBEVNG010000548.1:0-8228 GCA_040508235.1 Polyangiales bacterium
TGCTCAAGCGCGAGGGCCTGCACGGCGCCAAGCGCTTCGCGGAGCGGCTGGAGCGCGAGCTGAGCAAGAAGGATCCGTGAGCGCGAACGCATTCGTCGCGCGTTCGCTTCGCGCGCGGTCCCCCTAGCGCGTATTCTCAGCTACCGTGCACGGCGTGCAGCTTGTCGTCGTTACCGGGTTGTCGGGCGCAGGGCGCAGTACGGCGCTTCGCGTGCTGGAGGATCTCGGCTTTTACTGCGTCGACAACCTGCCGCCGCGGCTGGCGCCTGGCCTGCTCGAGCTGCTGGAGGCCGGCAAGGAGCCCGTGCGCGTCGGGCTCGGCATCGACGTGCGCAGCGGCAACTTCCTGGAGGGGGCCGACGGCGCGCTGGCGGAGCTGGAGGCGCGCGGCTTCCCGCCGGACGTGCTGTTCCTCGACGCCGCCGACGACGCGCTGGTGCGCCGCTTCAGCGAGACCCGCCGGCCGCATCGCCTGGCCAACGAGGGCAGCGTGCTGGAGGCGATCCGGCTGGAGCGCGAGTGGCTGGCCCCGCTGCGTCGCCGCGCCACGCGCGTCATCGACACCACGCACCTGACCGTGCACGACCTGCGCCGGCAGCTGGTGCAGCTGGTCTCCGGCCGCCCCGACGGCATCCGCATGGTCACGCGGGTGGTCTCGTTCGGCTTCAAGTACGGACTGCCCCAGGACGCGGATCTGGTGTTCGACCTGCGTTTCCTCCCGAACCCACACTTCGTGCCCGAGCTGCGTCCCCAGAGCGGGCTCGACGCGCCCGTTCGCGACTACGTAATGGGGACGTCGGAGGGAAAAGAGCTCTACGACGATCTGTCGACGCTGCTTGCTAAACTCTTGCCGCGCTACGCTGCGGAGGGCAAATCGTATCTGACGATCGGCATCGGCTGCACGGGCGGCCGCCATCGATCGGTCGCGATGGCAGAAGCGCTGGGGGCGCGTCTCCCGCAGCCAGTGATCGTGGCGCATCGCGACGTGGAGAGGACGGGTAAGTGAGTATGGAGTCGCGCGCCACGTTCGAGATCGTGAACCGCCTCGGCATGCACGCGCGCGCCGCGACCAAGCTCGTGCAGACCGCGTCGCGCTTCCGCTGCGACGTGCAGATCGAGAAAGACGGCCACGTCGCCAACGCCAAGAGCGTGATGGGCGTGCTGCTGCTCTGCGGGCACCAGGGCTCGATGATCACGGTGCTGGCGCGCGGTGACGACGCACAGGACGCCGTCACCGCGATCGGCGAGCTGATCAACGATCGCTTCGGCGAGCCCAGCTGATGAGCGACAAGCGCCAGGTGTTGAGCGGCATCGCCGCTTCCCCCGGCGTGGCGGTTGGGAAGGTTTGCTTCTTCGACAGCGGGCAGCTCTACGTGCCGCGTCGCTACGTCGCGCGCGACGGCACCGAGGCGGAGATTGCACGCCTGCACACGGCCATCGAGGAGTCGCGGCAGGAGCTGGAGGAGATCCGTCAGCGCATCGGGGCACGGGAGCACCGGCTGTTGCTCGATGCGCAGCTGCTGATGCACCGCGACGAGCTGCTGATCGACGGCGCCATCGAGCTGCTGAACGAGCGCTCGATCAACGCCGAGTGGGCGCTGGCGCAGGTCACCGAGCGCATCGCCGAGCGTATGCGCGCCGCCAGCGAGCCGTACTTCCGGGAGCGCGCCGGCGACGTGAAGAACGTGGGTGAGCGCATCCTGCGCAAGCTGGTGGGAGGCCCGGCGCTGCTGCCGCAGATGGCGCCCGACAGCGTGATCGTGGCGGACGACCTCGGTCCCGCCGACGCGGCCTCGTTGTTGCGCGCCACCGCCTGCGGCATCGCCATCGATCTCGGCAGCGCGTCGAGCCACACCGCGATCCTGGCGCGCGCGCTGGAGATCCCCGCGGTCGTCGGCGTGCGTCAGCTGTCGCGCCTGGTGGCCGACGACGACGAGATCATCGTCGATGCCTTTCGCGGCGAGGTCGTGCTCTGGCCGAGCGCGGACGAACTGGAGAGCGCCCGCGCGCGCGGCTCCCGCTACCGCGCCTTCACGCGCAGCCTGCGCGAGCGCGCGGTGCGTACGCTCGCCACGGCCGACGGCACGCCGCTCAAGCTGGCCGCCAACGTCGAGCTGCCCGCCGAGGCCGCGGTCGCGCTGCAGGAAGGCGCGACCGGCATCGGCCTCTACCGCACCGAATTGCTGTAACTCGACCGCACCGTGCCGCCGGACGAGGAAGAGCAGCTCAAGGTCTACCGCGACGTGGCGCAGGTGCTCGCCCCGCGCCCGGTGGTGTTCCGCACCTTCGACATCGGCGGCGACAAGCTGCACGGCTTCTCGCAGAACTCCGCCGACGTCGTCAACCCCGCGCTCGGGCTGCGCGCGCTGCGCTTTGGCCTGGAGCGCCCGGAGCTGCTGACCACGCAGCTGCGCGCGATGCTGCGCGCCAGCGAGGTCGGCGACGTGCGCATCATGTTCCCGCTCGTCAGCGGCGTCGACGAGCTACGCCGCGCCCGCGCGCTGGTCGAGGCGGCGAGGGCGGCGCTGATCGCCGAGGGCCACACGCTCGGCCGCGTGCTCGTCGGCTGCATGATCGAGGTGCCCTCGGCGGTGCTGATGGCCGAGCAGCTCGCGCGCGAGTGCGACTTCTTCTCCGTCGGCACCAACGACCTCGTGCAGTACGCGCTCGCCGTCGACCGCAGCAACCCCAGCGTCGCCACGCTCGCCAGCCCGCTACACCCCGCCGTGCTGCGCCTGCTCGACATGACCGCACGCGCCGCCCAGGCCGCCGGCATCGAGCTCGCCATCTGCGGCGGCATGGCCGCGGACCCGCTCGCGCTGCCGGTCCTGCTCGGCCTCGGCTACGCCCACCTGAGCGTCGACGTCGGCTACCTGCCGCTCGCCCGCGCCATCATCGAGCGCATCGAGATGCCCCAGGCCCAGGCCGCCGCCCAGCGCGCACTCGCCTGCGCCACCACCGACGAGGTCAAGGCCCTGCTCGCCGCCGAGTTCCGCGGCCCGCTGGGCGACCTCTGGGCCGAGCAGGGCTTCGAGCCGTAGTCTAGCGGCTGGCTCGCTCGCGTTCGTCGAAGACGCGGAGGTTGTCCGGACGATAGGTCTGCACGCGCCTTGCCCGCTCGCGCACCGACTCGTGCACCGCTTGCGTCGCGTCGCGGACGGGCTCCGCGGTGGCCTCGTCGCGCACGTAGCCGAGCTCGCGCACGGTCGTGCCGAGCACCAGGTCCACTGCGCGCAGGTTCTCGAGGCCGTTGAACGCGACCGTCACGTCCGACTCGATGCAGAACGCTTGCTCGGCCTGCGGGTCGAGCGCGAGGCCGGCTCGCTTGGCGCGCTCGAACATCCAGGCGAGCGTGACCGTGGACAGCTTGGCGTTCGTGCCGAGCCCGCCTCCCACGTCGCTGTGGGTGCCGCAGAACCAGGCTTGCTCGAGCTGCTGGTCCGCCTCGTGGGAGGGGCTCCAGAGCGTGGGTTCGAAGGGGGCGCGGCGCTCGTCGATGGAGAGCGCGTGGTACGCGTGCTTCACGTGACGCGACAAGCTGGTGTCGTGAAAGCGATAGCGCAGGTTGAACGCGCCCGACAGGCCGAGGACGCCGGGGATGCCGAGCGCTCCGACGGTGTCCCAGACACCGACGCACTGGATCGGCACCGGGGCATCTCCGTGCAGCGCGTTCTCCGCCCGGAAGCTCTTGCTCTCGTCGTCCGCGTCGACGTCGTCGACACGCTTGCGATAGAGCTCGATCGCGTCCGTCTCCAGCAGCAGCAGCTCGCGGCGCAGGATGCCGCACTTGCGGATCATGCCCGCCAGGCTCCGCACGGTATACGCGCCGCGGCTGAAGCCGAACAGGTAGATCGCATCGCCGACCTCGTAGTTCAGGACCAGAAAGCGATAAGCCTCGAGGATGTTCTGATCGAGCCCGACGCCGAGCGCCCCGCCACCGAGCACGTCCGCGACGTTCTCCGTGCCGACGCCCTGATCGTAGTAAGTGATCTGAGGGACCTGGCCGTCGTGCTTGGCGACGGAGGCCGCGAGCCTCGCCACGTTGGTGGGAGACTTCTCGCCTCGGAAGCTCTGTCCTGGACGCTGCCACGTCCCATCACAGCAGACGACGATTCGCTTCATGTGAACGCTCCCTGATGCGCGTCCATGCACCCCCGCGCGCAACACCAGGTTATTCGTGCGCGAGCACGCGTTCCTTCCTCAGCGCCCGAACAGCTCCTCGCAGGCGGCCGCGGTGCTGTCGTCGATTGGGTAGAAGGCCTCTATCTTCAGCTCCTCCAGCGTCACGTTCTGGGGCGCGTCGAAGTGGGTGACCGTGCTCATGAAGGAGAGCTCGCGGCCGTGGCGGACGATGCGGAAGGCGAGCACCGGGTCGCTCATCTCGGTGAAGTCGGGCTGGTGCATGTGCGCGGGCATGTCCGGGTAGGCGAGCGAGTCGCGCAGCAGCGCGCTCAGGGCGGCGTCGTTGGGGCGCGCGAGCACCTCGCGATGGAGGCGGTTGATCAGCCAGCGCGCGACGCGCTCCCAGTCCGGGATGAAGCTGCGGGCGAGCCTGGGGTCGAACACCAGGCGGAACAGGTTGCCGGGCGGCTGCAGCGCGCTCGGGTCGAGCAGCGCCCAGCTCAGGAACTTGAGCGCCGCGGTGTTGGCGCGCACCAGGTCGTAGCCGCCGGTGAGGACCACCAGCGGGTAGGGCTCGTGCTTCTGCAGCATGCGCTCGATGGTGCGTGCGATCGGCCCGCTCAAGCCCTCGCTCAGGTTCGGCTCCGCGAACTGATCGTGGAAGCCCGCCGCGCGCAGCATCGCGTTCTGGTCACGAAACGGCAGCCCGAGCGCCGCGCCCAGCACCAGCACCATCTCGCGCGAGGGCTGGGCGCGCCCGGTCTCCAGGAAGCTGATGTGCCGGCTCGACACCTCCGCGTTCACCGAGAGGTCGAGCTGGCTGAGGCCGCGGCGGGTGCGCCAGTGGCGGAGCAGGGCGGAGAACAGGGCGCTGTCGTCGCGGCTCATGGTCGAAGCCTAAGCTGCGACGCCCGACGGTGCAGTTACCTGGCAGGTAAGCGGTCTGCGAAGCGCGCCCGTAGCTGCGCCTCCGACAGCGGCTCCAGGTCGAGCAGCGCCTGGTACGGGTCGCCCTGGAGCCCCAGCACGCTCGCAAACGCGGGTTCCGTCTTCACGCCGGCGCGCTTGAGCGCGAGCACCTCGTCGCGCAGCGTCGGGAACACCGTCAGCAAGCGGCCCTCGACGATCATGTGGCGAAAGCCCAGCTGCCGCGCCACGGGCACCGGCTGCGCGAACACCTCCACGCGCATGCCGTCGATGCGCAGCTCCGCGACCGTCGCGTCGTGCACACGTCGACACGGCAGGCCGAGCAGCGCGAGGTCATGCGCCTCGCACACGATGTCGAGATCGCTGCCGTCGACCTGGAGCCCGAGCGGGAAGGTGCCCACCAGCGTCGGGTTGGTCGGCGCCAGCAGTGCGAACAGCTCCGCCAGCGTCACTTCAGGTAGGCGCGCAGCTGATCGCGCCACTCGGCGATGGTCTCGGCCGCCTTGGGCGCGGGCTCGACCATGCCCTTGCCGCCGACCGTGACCAGCCCGAGGTCGCGCAGCAGCTGGAACGCGGTCTCCAGCTTGTGCTTGGAGATCGCCTCGCGATCCTCGATCTCGCCGGACAGGTAGAGCCGCTCGCCCAGCGCGAGCGCCTTCTTCATCCAGTCCTTGCGCTGCATGCCCTCCTGCGGGAGCTCCAGCACCGCGCGACCGGCCAGCATGTACGACTCGAAGTAGCTGCGGATCATCGCCGCGTAGATGGTGACGCGGTGGCCGAGATCGTCGGTCGGGCGCACGCGGTCGACGAAGCGCTCCAGCTCGCCGGCCTCCAGCATCTCCTTCAAGGCGTCGTCGAAGATCTCGTCGAAGTCCTTGTCGGTCCGGTACATGAACTCGTACTTGAACAGGCGCGAGATCTTGCGCACGCGCTCGCGCAGCGCGTGCTCGCTGACCGCACGCTCGTCCTCGCGCACCAGCAGCGCGGCCGAGATCAGCGCCCGCGGCACGAAGAAGTGGATGATGTTGTTCTTGTAGTACTCGAGCGCGACGCGCTTGTCGTCGGGCACCGTGTACACCGCATCCGCGCCCTCGCCGTGCTGCGTGACCAGCTTGCCGTCGCGCAGCAAGCTGACCGCCAGGTCGAGCGCCTTGACGTTGATGGGCCCGTAGTGATCGAGCGTGGGCGCCAGGCGCGCGCCGAGCTGGCGCAGCACGTCGCGCAGCAAGGTCACCAGGTCGCTCAGCGTGTCGCGGTTCATGCCGCGGCGGCGGTGGACCATGAACGCCGTGGAGACCAGCGCGGCCGGCGTCACCACCGTCACGCGGTTGATCTCGTAGGTGGCGCGGTGGCCGATGCGCTGCACCAGGTTGCGACGCGTGACCGGATCGAGCTCACTCAGGCGCGAGACCTGCGCCTCCGAGCGCGCCTCCTCGAGCAGCTTGTCGAACGACAGCACCTCGCCGAACTGGATGTACAGGCGGCCGTAGCGCGAGCGCAGCACCTCGGGCGTCTTGAGCAAGCCGGAGATGTTCTCGGCTTGCTTGTCGCCGCCCTTCAGCTCGTGCACGTAGCTCTGCTGCTCGACCAGGAGCTCGTAGCCGATGGAGATCGGCACGTAGCTGATCGGCTTGTCCTTCAGCGCCAGGCAGGCGTCGACCAGCATCGACAGGATGCCGAACTTGGGCGGCAGCAGCTTGCCGGTGCGCGAGCGCCCGCCCTCGATGAACAGCTCCACGTGGTGGCCATCCAGCAGGATGCGACGGATGTACGTGTCGACGATGGCGCTGTAGAGCTTGTTGCCCTTGAAGCTGCGCTTGATGAAGAACGCGCCGCCGTGCCGGGCGATCCAGCCGAGCGGCCAGAAGCTCAGGTTCTCGCCCGCGACGATCAGCGGAGGCGGCAGCTGGTTCATCCAGAAGATGTCGCTCAGCACCAAGAAGTCGATGTAGCTCTTGTGGCTCGGCAAGAGCACCAGCGGGCCGTTGCGGGAGGCCTCGCGCACGCGCGCCAGGCCCTCCTGGTCGACGTCGATGCCGTCGTAGATCTTGTTCCAGACCCGATCGAGCACGTTGTGCAGCACGCGCAGCACCGAGTCGTCCGGCGTCGCACAGAGCTTGCGCAGCTCGTCGTCGACCTCGTCGTGCACATCGTCGACGGTGCGGCCGGTGACGTCGACCAGCGCGTCGATCTGCTTGCGCAGGCGCGGGCTGCGCGCGATCTCCTCGCGCAGGCGCTGGGGCGTCTTCTTGTTGGGCCCGACCACCAGCGTGCGCTCGCGCTCCATGCGGCGCAGTAGCGCGTAGCGAACCTTGTCCGCGGCCTCGCTGTCGGACAGCTCGGGGTGGGCGTCGAGGAACGCCTTGAGGTCGAACGGCTCGCCGGTGCGCATCAGGGCGTTCCGGTAGTTGAGCGCGAAGTTCGCGATGGTGCGCACGCGGCCCGGCCACTCGACCGGACCGAGCAGGAAGTCGAGCGCCTTCTGCTCGTGCTGCGCCGCGGTCTTGCCCCACATGAACGTCTGCGGAACGAGCAGGATCGGCCACTGCGTCTTGCGCTGTGCGACCACCATCTCGCGCACCAGATCCGCCTCGTCGAGGCGCTCACCCTTGCGCGATGGCCGCCCGAGTCGCGGCGGCCGGCGAAGGAAGAGCAGGGCGCTGCCGTGCTGCGCGAGCGTCTTGCCGAAGGCAACCGCTTCTTCCTTGAGCTCGAACGTGGAGCGCTTGCGCGAGCCGCGGCCGAACGGCTCCAGGATCCACAGTCCGAGATCGTTCACGAACTGGATGTGCGGGAGGCGATGCGCCTTGGTCAGGTAGTCGAGGCACAGGAAGTCGAGCACCGACAACGAGCGCATGACGTAGACGACGGTGCCGCGCTCGGCGGCGTCGCGGACGGCCTGCGTCCAGCGGGGGTCGAGCTCGATGTGTCGGAACAATCGGTTCGAGGCCCAGCGCAGGGCGCCGTTCGGCCTGTACAAGGCCGGCTGCGTCTTGGTAGAGCTGCGAGTTTGCGGAAACGCGGTAGACATGGGGGCCCGTGAACCCTAGCAAGTTTGGGATGCAGCGGGCAGAGCTCGCCTGCTCGCCGGGATAAACCTGTGGTTGCGCGGGGCTTCTAGCCCTGATGGGGCAAGCGGTCGACCCGTTTCGGGGAGCGGCTGCCCGAAGCATGCGGAG
>JBEVNG010000565.1:0-7053 GCA_040508235.1 Polyangiales bacterium
CACGCCCGGATTGTCGGGGTTTGGCCATTCCGGGGTGAGGGGCAGCGTTTTCCGTGCATCCATCACGAACCGGGCCGCGTAAGGCAGCCATCTGGTCATCTTGCCGGTGCCTTCAGGAGACCTCTCATGCACCCCAGTTTCTTCCGTCTCACACCGCTCCTCGCTGCCGCGCTGCTCGCCGCGGGCGGCGCGGCCCAGGCGTCCAGCCACCGCGAAGCGCCGTTCATCGCGACCGCGCCCAAGGTCGACGCCACCGACTTCTACATGTTCCGCAGCTACGAGGATGGCCGCGCCGACTACGTGACACTGATCGCCAACTACCAGCCGTTCCAGGAGCCGTACGGCGGGCCGAACTTCTTCGCGATGGATCCGGAGGCGATCTACGAGATCCACATCGACAACAACGGCGACGCCAAGGAGGACCTGAGCTTCCGCTTTCGCTTCGACAGCAAGCTCGCCAACGACGGCAAGGGCCTGGCGGTCGACGCGGGCGGCAAGCAAACGGCGGTGCCGCTGATCAACATCGGGCCGATCTCGGCCAACGACATGTCGAACCAGAACATGACGGAGACGTACACCTTGCAGCTGCGCGCGCAGGGCAAGGGCGGCGACGTCACCAACCAGAAGGACGGCAGCAAGGTCTTCAAGAAGCCGGGCGACTTCATCGGCACCAAGAGCCTCGGTGCGCCCGAGCAATACGAGGCGTACGCGCGCGCGCATCTGTACGAGGTCAAGCTGCCCGGCTGCGACGCCACGGGCCGCGTGTTCGTGGGCCAGCGCAAGGAGTCGTTCGCGGTCAACCTCGGTGTGACGTTCGATCTCGTGAACGCACCCGCCAGCGTCGTGGCAGGCGGCAGCACGCGCGAGGCCCGCTCGCTCGTGCCCAGCTCGCTCGACGAGAACAACGTCACCAGCCTCGCGCTCGAGCTGCCGGTCTCGTGCATCAAGGGAAGTGGCGACGTGATCGGCGCCTGGACCAGCGCCAGCGTGCGTCAGGTCCGCATCCTCAACCCGCGCTCGTCGTTCGAGCTGCCCTCGTTCGAGGGCGGCGCGTGGACGCAGATCTCGCGGCTGTCCAACCCGCTGGTCAACGAGCTGGTGATCGGCCTCAAGGACAAGGACCGCTTCAACAACAGCCAGCCCAAGGACGACGCGCAGTTCGCCGACTACGTGACCAACCCGAGCTTGCCCGAGCTGCTGGAGGTGCTGTTCGGCAGCGCCGGCGTGGTCGCGCCCAACGTGTTCCCGCGCGCCGATCTGGTGGCCGCGTTCCTCACCGGCGTGAAGGACGTGAACGCCAACGGCTCGACCGCGGAGATGCAGCGCCTGAACACGGCGCTGCCGGCGACCGCCAAGGGCAAGCAGAACAGCCTCGGCGCGGCCGCGTGCTTCGTCGAGGGTGTGCTGAAGCTCGACAACGACGGCTGCGATCCGGCCGGCTTCCCCAACGGACGCCGCCCGGGCGACGACGTCGTCGACATCGCGCTGCGCGTGTCGATGGGCTACTTGCTGCCCAAGGCCAGCGCGCCGGCCGGCCAGGTGGCGTTCACCGACGCGACCCTCCAGGAAGACAGCCAGTTCGACGCCGTCTTCCCATACCTGACCACGCCCCTGCCCGGCGCGCAGTGAAGGAGGTACGTATGCGTATCTTCTTCAGCGCCCTGATCGTGCTCGCCCTCGTGGCGTGCGGCGACGATGAGCAGACCCTGCCGGTGGAGCCGCCCGCGGACGCCGCCGTGACACCGCCGGCTCCCGACGCTTCCGCGCCGGTCCAGAGCGCGCCCATCCCGCTGCAGCTGTGGGTCGACGACTTGCTCGACCACCACACCAACGACGACTCGGCCCCGGACACCGTCGATGACAAAAACATCGCCGACGACGAGGACTCGAGCCACTTCCAGGACCGCTTCTGAGCTAGAGAGACGAACCGGAGACGCGCGCCGATGCGAACCACACTGTCACTGCTGATCGGGCTCGCATCGAGCTTGCTGCTGCCGACCACCACGCGCGCGCACGACGTGGCGCCTCCTTCGGTGCTGGAGGCGCCACCCGTCGAACGTCCAGCGTCGGAGAGCACGCACGAGGTGCGCGTGGTGGTGCTGGTCACGCTCGACGCGACGGGCGCGGTGACGGCGGCGTCGCTGGAGCCCGGCGTGCCCGAGCCGTTTGCCTCGAGTGCGCTTGCCTATGTACGCCGCGTGCGCTTCACGCCGGCCCACGAGGGCGAAAATGCGGTGCCTGCCTCGATCCGCTTCGAGGTCTTGTTTCCGGTCGCGGGTGCACCCTCGACCGTGGTCGTGCCGCAGGAGCACGTGCATGCGCACAGCCACACGGTCGTGCACACGCACGCGCACGACGCCGAGGAGGCGCACGAGCACAGCGACTACGGGGCCTCGGCGCACGTCGCGCGTCCCGAGCGCTCGGCCTCCAGCTACACGCTCGATCGCAAGGACCTGCCGCGCGGGGCGCACATCGTGGCGGGAGATCTCGCGCGCGCGGTGCCGGGCATGTTCGTCGTGCAGCACGCGGGTGGCGGCAAGGCCAACCAGTACTTCCTGCGCGGCTTCGACGCGGACCACGGCACCGACATCGCGCTCTCGATGGACGGCGTGCCGATCAACATGGTGAGCCATGGCCACGGCCAGGGCTACGCCGACATGAACTGGATCATCCCGGAGCTCATCTCGACCGTCGACGTGCGCAAGGGGACCTACGATCCGCGCCACGGCGACTTCGCGACCGCCGGCGCGATCGACTTCCAGACCGGCAGCGAGCTGCCGCAGAACCAGCTCAAGCTGGAGACCGGCATGTTCCACAGCTACCGCGCGCTCGCGCTGGTGGGCAGCAAGTGGGGCGACCTGCGCTTGACCGGTGCGGCGGAGGTGCTGGGCACGGATGGACCGTTCAAGCGCGCGGAGGACCTCAAGCGCGTGAACCTGTTCGCGCGCGCGGCGGGCACGCTGGGCGAGGGTGAGCTGTCGCTGACGTTGACCGGCTACGTGAGTGGGTGGAACGCGTCGGGGCAGATCCCGCTGCGCGAGGTGCGCGCGGGGCGGCTCGATCGCTTTGGCTACGTCGACCCCAACGAGGGCGGCCAGTCGACGCGGCACAACGTGTACCTGCGCTACAAGACCGACGCGGACGAAGCACAGCGCTGGGACGTGCTCGGCTACGTCAGCCTGTACAGCTTCTCGCTCTACTCCAACTTCACGCTGTTCCGTGACGATCCGGTCAACGGCGACATGATCCACCAGCGCGACGACCGCACGCTGTCGGGCTTCAAGGTGCGCTACGAGCGCGATGAACGGCTGGGCATCTTCGCGAGCACCTGGCGCTTCGGCGTCGAGCTTCGCCACGACTCGATCGCGAACGGCCTGGAGCGCGCGCCGCGCCGTGAATTCAGCACGCAGCTGGTCGACGCGGGCATCGGGCAGACCTCCGCCAGTGCCTACGCGGAGTCGGAGATCGCGTGGCTCAAGTGGCTGCGCACCAACGTCGGTGTGCGCGGCGATGCGTTCGGCTTCGCGGTGCGCGACAAGCTCGAAGATCGCGCCACGCTCGGCACGCGAACCAGCGGCGAGCAGCTGGCGACGCGCGTCAGCCCCAAGGCGAGCCTGACGGTTTCGCCGATCAGCTGGCTCAGCCTGTATGCGAACTACGGCCTGGGCTTTCACTCCAACGACGCGCGCGGCGTGATCCAGGGCGTCACGCCGCTGACGCGCGCGGACGGCTACGAGACCGGCTTCAGCGTGCGCTTGATGGAGAAGATCAAGCTGCGGCTGGCGCTGTTTCGCATCGACCTGAACAGCGAGCTGGTCTGGGTCGGCGACGAGGGCACCACGGAGGCCAGCGGTCGCACGCGCCGGCAAGGGCTGGAGACCGACCTGCACGTCGACATCCTGCCCTGGCTCTGGGGCGACGTGGCGTACACCTGGTCGTCCGCCAAGTTCCGCGACGAGCCGCGCAGCGCCAACCAGGTGCCGCTCGCGCCGCGCCAGCTGGTGACCGCGCGCGTGACGGCGGTGCACCCGCGTGGACCGTTCGCGCGTCTGAGCCTGTTCCACCTCGGCGATCGACCCGCCAACGAGGACAGCTCGATCATGGCCGATGGCTTCACGCGGCTCGACCTGAGCGTGGGCTACCACCACGAGCGCTTCGAAGTCGCGCTCGCCCTGGAGAACCTGCTCAACACCAGCTGGCGCGAGAGCCAGTTCGCGACCTTGTCACGGCTGCAGGGCGAGACCTCCGCCGCCTCCTGCCAGAACGGCAGCCAGGCGGTGGCGGAGGGCGGCAACTTCGTCGGCTGCGACGACCTGCACTTCACGCCAGGCACGCCGATCGCGGTGCGCGGCAGCGCGAGCCTGTACTTTTAGTAAGGGAAGCCGGGCACGTTCAGCTCGATCGAGTACACGGCGTCCTGCGCGGTGATGAACAGCGTCTTGTTGCCCGCGCCGCCGAAGGCGACGTTGCTCGGGCCATCGGCGACGGCGATCTGCCCACGCATCGTGGCGTCGGGCGCATACACGCGCACGCTGTTGCCCGAGGTGACGTACAGGTTGCCGGCGCAGTCGACGCCCATCCCGTCGCTGCCGCCACCGGGCTTCACGAACGGAGTCTTGTTGGAGACGCTGCCGTCCGCGTTCACCGTCCACTTGAAGATGTCGTTGTCGGACGAGCCGACGTACAGCGTCTTCTGATCGGGCGACAGCGCCACGCCGTTGGGCTTGGTCTGCGTGTCGTCGATCAGCAGGGCCTCCGCGCTGGTGGTGCTCGCCGTCAGCTTCACGCGGTAGACGGCCATCTTCGTTTCTTCGGGACGTGGGCCGCGCTGCCAGTCGGGATCGCTGAAGTACACCCAGCCGTCGTCGCGCACGGTGACGTCGTTGGGCGAGTTGAACTTCTTGCCGTTGTACTTGATGTCGATGTTCTTGCGATCGCCGGTCTTGGCGTCGAAGAACGAGAGGCTGCGCGTGTCGTGCGTGGCCGCGAGCAGGGTGGTCGGTGCGAACAGCGCGATGCCGTTGCTGCCCGACATGGGCTTTAGGACATCGAAGGTCGACGGCGGGGCGAGCCGGCGAATCTGCGCGGGCGGACCGTTCGCGTTGTCGCCGCCGAAGTTCATGTCGCTGAACAGCAGCTGGTTGAGCTCCGCGATCCAGACGGGCCCCTCCAGGAAGCCGAAGCTGTCCTTCACCAGGCGTGCGTTGCGCTGGTTCTGCGCCGGCAGTGGATCGGGCCAGTCGGTCTTGTCGCCGCAGATCGTCTGGCGCAGCGACGTCGCGGGCGTGCCTGCGTCGGTGCTCGCGTCGCTGCCGGCGTCGGTCGAAGCATCGGGCTGCGTGACAGGCGTGTCCGCATCGACGGTCGCGTCGAGCCTGGGCCCCGCGTCGTCGCCGGGCACGCGCGCATCGATCGAAGCGTCGCGTCCGCCGTCCTGCGTGACGGTCGCGTCGGGCTTGCCAGGATTGTCGGCGTCGCCGCCGTCGTCATCGCCGCATGCTGCCAGCGCCAGAACCAACCACACGGTAGAAAGGCGTTTCATTGCCGAAGCATAGCGCCGCGCCACGCGAGCTGTCAGAGAACCATCACGCCGCTAGCGGGCGCGTTCGCATGAGCAGTGAGCGCAGCAGCTCCGAGTAAGCGCGCTGCACGGCGACCTCGGCCTGCGGGTGCTCGGCTTGTCCACTCAGCTCGTCGCCGTCGAGCACGCCCGAGGCGCGCACGCGGAAGGCCGCGGGTTGACGGGAGATCTCGGTGCGACGCATGGCGGGCCACACGGAGAGAACGCTGCACAGCAGCGCGTCCTGCTCGCGTACGGTCGCCAGCAACGCGTCGCTGGGCAACACGCCGCGAAACACCACTTCCGAGGAAGCGTGGGTCGGCGTTGTTTTCATGGCCATTCAGTCGGCACAGGCGGGGATCGCGTTACGCGTGGGAGGCGCCGGCCATGAGCTCGCCTATCTTGGCGATGGGGGTATCGCCGGGCTTGCCTTCGTAGACGACCGTGCCGTGGAACATCACGCACAGACGGTCGCTCAGCTCCAGCAGCTCGTCGAGGTCTTCGCTGAGCAGCAGCACGGCGGCGCCGCGGTTGCGGGCGTCGACGAGCTTGGCGCGGATCTCGGCGCTGGCGGCCATGTCGAGGCCGAAGCAGGGGTTCTGCACCACCAGTACCTCGGGCTCGCGTGACAGCTCGCGGGCGAGCACCGCGCGCTGCACGTTGCCGCCGGACAGCGCGCGCATCGGCGCGTCGAGGCTCGGTGCGCGTACGCCGAAGCGCTGCGACAGCAGGCCCGCGCGCTCGTGCAGCGCCTTGCGCGCGATGAACGTGCCCCCACTGCAAATGGGCGGCTCGTCGAACGAACGCAGCGCCAGGTTCTCGCTCAGGCTCATGCCCGGCACACTGGCATTGTCGAGCGGCACCTCGGGGATGATGGAGATGCGCAGCTCGCGCATGAACTGGCGCGTGGGCGCATACGCGCGATCGCCCACCGCGATCTCACCCGCGCTGCGCAGCCGTTGGCCGGCGATCACCTCCACCAGCTCTCTCTGCCCGTTGCCGGAGACGCCCGCGACGCCGACGATCTCTCCGGGCGCGACCTTGAGCGAGAGCTCGCGTACGGCGGGCACACCGAGGTCGTCGTCCGCGCACAGCTTGTCGAGCACCAGGCGCGCGGGCCTCTCCGCGACCTCCTTGCGCGGCGCGGGCGAGCGCGGTCGCTCGTCGCCGATCATCCAGCCCGACAGCGTCTTCATGTCGACGTCGCTGAACTTGGCGCTGCCCGCGAGCCGGCCGCGTCGCAGCACCGAGACGTGATCGCCGAACTGCTGCAGCTCGCGGAACTTGTGCGTGATCAGCAGGACCGTCAGCTCCTTGCGCTGCGTCATCGCGTGCAGCAGCCCGAGCACCTCGTCCGCCTCGTTGGGTGTCAGCACGCTGGTGGGCTCGTCGAGGAACAGCAGCGAGCGCTTCAGGTAGAGCTGCTTCAGGATCTCCAGCTTCTGCTTCTGGCCCGCCGCCAGCGAGTGCACCTCCACGTTCAAGGGAAGCCG
>JBEVNG010000569.1:0-7787 GCA_040508235.1 Polyangiales bacterium
GCTGAGCGTGCACGAGCCCTGGCAGGTGCCGCTGCACGCCGCGTTGCAGTTGGCCGTCGGGACCGAGACCTCGCAGCTGCCCGAGCACGAGCCGTTGCACTGGAAGTCGGGGGCCGTGACCTCACACTGGACCTTGGCCTGCGCCGAGCACTCGGCCTTCGCCTTGACCTCGACCTCGCACGTGCCTTCGCAGTTGAAGCTGGCCATGCCGGGGTTGATGTTGCACTTGGCCTGCGCCTGGCACTTCGCGCTCACCTCGGCGGCGACCTTCGCGTCGACCTTGCACTGCGCGGGGGTCGTCTTCACGACGATGTCCGCCTGCGCTTCGATCTTGGCCTTGATGGCGGCGCCGAGCGTCTTGCCACTCAGCTCCGTATCGGTGATGCCGAACAGGCCCTGCACACCCTGTAGCTCGAGGTCGATCTGCGCCGCCGCGCCGACGGCGGTGGTGTTGTAGTTGACGACCGAGCGGAAGAAACTGTCGATGGGGCCGTAGCCGGAGACCGAGGCGTTGCCGAAGGCGACGCCCTGTCCGGCCGCGGGACACTCGAGGCCACACTGCTTGGCGAGGCCACCGAGGAAGCCGCCGCCGCCCATTCCGCCGTCGCTATCGCTGTTGTCGTCGTCACAGCTGACGCCGGCCAGCGAGCCCGCGGCCAGCAGCAGCACGGCCATGGCCCGCTGCAGTTTCTTCGTTGTTACGCTCATAAGTCTCCCCTTCATGGGTGCACGCCGCCAAACCGCGGGGGCCGCATCATACACAGCAACGCGGACGAACACCTCTTCGTGGGCGTTCGATTCCCCGGCGTGGCTCTACTACACTCGGCCGATGGTCGAAAGAGACGAGATTGAAACGCTGCTTCGAAAGGCGTTTCCCGACACGACGGTGCTCGAGCTAGAGGACCTCACCGGAACCAAGGACCACTACGAGCTCACCATCGTAAGCTCCAAGTTCGAGGGCCTCTCGCGGATCGCGCAGCACCAGGCGGTGTACCGCGCGCTGGGCACGCTGATGAGCGGCCCGATCCATGCGCTGGCACTGCACACGCACACACCCAAGACGTACGCCGCGCGCAAGCTCTGACGCGTGGCCCCTTTTTGCCACCTGGCCGAGCTCAGCGCTTGGGGCGCGTGCGCTCTTCGCTTGCGGATGCGGTGTAGGAACCTTCGCTACGTGCGGGACGTCCCGCAAGCGCGGCGGCACTGACCACCACCTGGTTGCGCCCGTTGGCCTTGGCCTCGTAGAGCGCGGCGTCCGCGACGCTGAGCAGCTCGCTCGGACTGCGGAACACCAGGTCGCGCCGCATCACCGCCACGCCGATGCTCGCGGTCACCTTCACCACGCCGCTCGGCACCTCGACCTCGGTCTGTGCGATGCGCGTGCGCAAGCGCTGGCCGAGCACCTGCGCGCCGCCGGCATCCGTGCCGCGCGCCAGCACCACGAACTCCTCGCCGCCGTAGCGCGCGGCGAGATCCTCCGCGCGCAGCGAGTCCTTGATCTTGCCGGCCGCGACCTTCAGCACCGCGTCGCCCACCGGATGCCCGTGCGTGTCGTTGATCGACTTGAAGTGATCGAGGTCGACCACGAGCACCGCCATCGTGCTCTGGTGGCGCTTCACGAACGCCCACTCCGCGGCCAGGCGATCGTCGAAGTAGCCGCGGTTGTACATGCCGGTCAGCCGGTCGCGCACGGCGGCTTCGTACAGGTCGCGCTGCACTTGCAGCTCGGTGGGATCTTGCACCGCGAAGCGCACGATCACGTTGCCGAGCGTCAGCTGATCGCCGCTCTTGAGGCGCATCGTGCCCTGCACGCGTTGTCCCTCGACGAGCGTGCCGTTCATGCTCTCGAGATCGGTGACGGTCAGCGTGTCGCCGTCGCGCTCGAAGCGCGCATGCGTGCGCGAGAGGCTGGGATCCTGGATGCGCAGGTCGGCGTCTTCACCGCGGCCGATCACCGCGTCGTGGCGATCGACGGTCAGCACCTCGCCCGCGCGCGGGCCCTTGATCACGTGCAGGGTCATCGCATTGCGCGACGGACGCACGTTGGCAGGCAGCACGACCTCTTGCGTGATGTCCTCGTCGCGTCTCGCCAAAGACCCGTGCTCCTCTCCCTGCGGAAGACTGTACTACTCTTTGCCTTTGAATCCGCGTCCCTCGATGAGCTGGCGCAGTTCCGAGCTGGGAACTCGCAGCGCCTGGTATGTCGTGGTGTACGCGTGTGTGAGGATCGCGCGCCGCGCGGCGAAGTTCATGGGCGAGTGCATGAACAGCGTCGCGTCCGACGGGTCGGGCTCCAGGAGCAGGACAGGGCGCTCGGGGTGTTCGCGTCGGTAGCGCGCCAGGCCATCGCGCAGGCGCGCGTCGCTGCGGATGCGCGAGGACTGGTTGTAGACCCAGAGCAGGCCCTTGTCGCGCACGCGCCGCATGCGTCCATGGCCGGTGGGGATCTCGCGCTCGGACACCTCGGAACGTATCGGGACCATCGGGTTGATGATCAACGCGCCCTCGGCCCCGAGCTCGGCCGCGACGTCGATGTGCGCGACGTCTCCGAGTCCGCCGTCGATGTAGTCGCGCCCGCCTAGCCGCATCGGGGCAAACAACACCGGGATGGCTGACGAAGCCGCGACCGCCTCGGAGATCGGCACCTCGAGCAGCGGGTGCGAGCCGAACACGGTGCGCGAGCCGGCGTCGAGATCATGGGCGATCAGTGCAAGCGGCTTTGGCAAGCTGGAGAACCGTGCCCCGATGCCGCGGCGCTCCATGAACTCGTGGAAGAAGCGCTGGTAGGGGTCGATGCTGAACAGGCCGGCCGGCAGCGAGTCGACGAAGCGCTCCAGCTCGTGCCAGACGTCGGTCTCCAGCGGGCGGGTGATGAACGAGGCCGCCGCGCGACGGCCGGCGCCGACCACGGCGCTGAGCACACGCCGCCACTCGTTGGTGTCGAGCCCGAAGATGTCGTTGCGCTTGAGCGAGAAGAAGTCGTCCGCCGGATCGAGCAGCGCGCGATAGAGGCGCCCGGCGCGCAAGCCGCCCGCGAGCGCGACCGCCACGCTGCTGCCGGTGCCACTGCCCACGTAGACGTCGAAGTCGCTGGCGTAGAAGCCGGCGAAGAAGTCTTCGAGCGCGGCCAGGCAGCCGACCTCGTACATCGCGCCCGTCACGCCACCGCCACACAGACACAGCGCGATGCGCGGACCACTCTGGGCGCCACGCCCGGGGGGAGCGCGATACGACGCGCGCGAGAGCTCGCTCATGCGCGCTCTGCGTACTCGATTCGGCGCGCCAAGGCCAACAATCCGAGCCCCAGCGCGAGCGGCGGCCAGACCAGCCAGGCCGGCAAGTGCACGGCCTGCTCGCTCGGCACGTTGAAGCCCGCGATGGGCAGCAGGTGCTCGGGCAGCAAGATGGGCACCGCGTTCACCGCCGCGTGCACCGCGATGCCTGGCCACACGGAGCGCGTGGCCAGCGCGAGCACGCCGAACAGCATGCCCGCGACCGTCGCGTACACCGCGGGCACCGGCTGGCCATGCACGATGCCGAAGAACGAGCTGCTGACCAGCAACGCAAAGCCGTTGCCGTAACGTCGCTGCAAGCCGAACAGGAACAGGCCGCGAAACAGCAGCTCTTCGATCGCGGGCACCAGCGCCGCCACCGAGCCCACCACCAGCAGGCCTTGTCCGAAGCTGTGCGGCTCGATCATGTTCTGGATCGCCAGCTGACGCTCCAGACTATCCGGGCCGAACACGTGCGCATGCAGGGCGTTGGAGAGCTCCGTCAGCGGAAACTGCAGGCACACGCCCGCCGCCATGCAGACCCCGAGCGTGGCAGGATTCACCGGCGTCAGCGACAGCGCCTCGGCCACCGGCGTGTCCGGGTCGAACAGCCGCAGGCCCACCGCCAGCGCGGCCCCCATGCCCAGCAACTGGATGACCGTCAGCAGTGCGAGATCGCGCTGGATGCGGCCGGTGGCCTCGGGCATGGGCAGATCGTGGAGCAGCGAGTAGGTGAAGCCGAGCAGCAAAGTCAGCCCGTACATCATCGCCACGGTCAGCACGAGCAGGGCCAGCGCACCGAACGCGGGCAGGCTGCGATCGTCTCGTGGTTGAGTCACTGGGCAAGTATGCTTTGTCGCTCGGGAAAGGCTAAGGTCCACGGATGCGGTTTCTGAGCACGAGTGCGCGCGGCTGGGTGCGGGTCGGGACGATCGCTGGAGTGATCGCGCTCGCGGGTTGCGCCGGTCGGGGCAAGTCCTCCCAAACGGCCGCCGCCGTCGCCATGCCCGCGGAGCTGGATGCAGCCAGCGCGGCGCGCATCGAGCGTCAATATCGGCGGCTCGACCCGAGCGACTCGCAGCGCGCCGCCATCCGTGCGCGGCTGGTGCACTATCGGCTGCAAGAGGCCGAGGGCACGCACCGCGCGGACGAATACGACGCGTCGGTCGAGCAGCTGGCGTCGATCACGTCGCTGTATCGCCCGGACGAGCTCGCGGGTGGGCTGGCGCCGGAGATGCTGCCGCTCGCCACGTACCTGCGCGCGCAGGGCGAGCATCGCGGCGACGAGCCGCGCGTGCTGTCGGCGCTGTGGATCCAGAGCCACCTCGCGCAGAACAAGGAAGAAGCGCAGCAGCAGTACCAGGTGCTGCGCCGCTGGAGCGACGAGGCGCGACGCGACCTCGGCGGCGTGGGCGAGCACCTCAAGGGCTTGATCGAGGTGATCGCGGAGCACGCGCGTCTGACGCCCGCGCCGGAGGTGCTGGACGCGCTCGCGGACCTGTACGTGCAGCGTCGCAAGCAGCTGCTGGTGGCGGTGGGTCCGGAGGCGGAGCCGTCGCCGGAGAACCCGGGCTTCTCGCGCGAGGAGTTCCGCGACGTGTCGGTCACGCTGGCGCGCGCGCCGCTCGACATCGCGGGCGTCTACCTCTTGCACGGCAACTTCGACGCCGCGCTCGCGCGCTTGAACAAGCTGGAGGGTGTGACCGGCCTCGAGCCGCGCATCCGGACCATCGTCGAGATCGTGGCCGCCCGCAAGAGCGAGGCGCCCTCGGCGTTGCTCGCGCTGTCGCGCGTTTACAACGAGATGCGCGGCTTCCCGGTCGCCAAGGCGCTGTGTCTGTACGGCGTTCGCAACTTCCCGGACGACGCGCGCTTCCCGCAGTGCCTCGGCCGTCAGGCCGCGCTGGAGGACGACTACGCCGAGGCCGTGGTGCAGTACGCCGAGGCCGTGCGGCTCGCGCCGACGGAGCGCGAGATGTACGACGAGGCGCTGGAGGTGCTGGCCAACCTGATGCGTGGCGAGCTGATGGACAACGATCCGTCGGAGACGCGCGTGCTGGCGCAGGAGGCGCGCAACATCCTCAGCGAGCGCATGAAGCGCTTCCCCGAGGCGCCGCCGCCCGTGAAGATGGACGAGCTGGAGCTGGCCGCCGCGCTCGCCGAGATGAGCGCGGGCAACACGGACGAGGCCAAGGCGCACCTCAAGTCGTCGCTGGAGAAGCGCGAGACCACGCGCGCGCTGGTTCAGCTGGGGCAGTTGCACGCGCGAATCGGCGAGCGCAACGAGGCGCAGGCCTACCTGCTCAAGGCGCTCGACCGCACCAGCCTGCGCGACGTCGAGGAGGCGCGGCTGCGCGCGCAGATCCTGGAGCAGATCGGCGACGTGCACCGCGCGTCCGGCAAGCCCGCCGAGGCCGGCCAGGCCTACACCGAGGCGCTCGCGATCTGGGAGAGCGCGCTGCGCGTGGGCACCGAGGACATGGAGCGCGCGTTCGGTCAGATCCGCCGCGGCGTGCTGCTGGTGCGGCTCGATCGCTCGGCCGAGGCGCTCGACGCGTTCGAGCTGGCGATGCAGGCGGTGCCGTACGACCGCGAGACGTACGCGCAGATCCTCTCGTTCATGGTGACCGGTGCACCGACGCTCGACGTCGCGCAGGGCGTGCTGCAGCGCGCGCAGCGTCAGCTCAACCTCGACCCCGAGTGGCGCACGTACTTCAGCCTGTGGGTGCAGGCGATCGCCGGCCGCACGCACAACGCGGTGCCCGCCGACGTCACCCGCTTGCTGACGCGGCTCGCACGCTCGGACACCTGGTGGGGCCGGCTGGCGCAGTTCGGCGCCGGCACCATCGACCACGCGCAGCTGACCGGCTTCGCCAAGACGCGCGGCGAGACCGTCGAGGCCGACTTCTACGAGGGCACCAAGCTGGTCGCGCAGGGCAAGCTCACGGAGGCCCGCGTGCTGTTCCGCCGCGTGCTCGACTCGCGCATGGTCAGCTTCTTCGAGTTCCAGATGGCCCAGGAGCTGATGCTGCTGGACGACGCCAAGCTCAGCCAGGCGCTGCCCGCCGCCGCTCCGCCGGTGCCGGCGAAGCCGGCGACACCGACCGCCAAGAAGTAACTACCTACCGTTGGCGTTGACGTTGTTCTAAACGGCGACGATGAATTAGCCTTCCATGAGGCCGAAGACCTGGATCAGCTCGTCCGGGGCCTGCACGAGCTCGATCAGCACGCCTTCGCCTCCCAGGGGGCTCTGCTCGTTGCCCTTCGGGTGGATGAAGGTGACGTTGTGGCCGGCTGCGCCCTTGCGGATGCCACCGGGCGTGAAGCGCACGCCTTGCTGCTCGAGCCACTTCACCGCGGCCTCCAGGTTGTCGACCCACAGGCCCACGTGGTTGAGCGCGGGGTCGTTGACCTTGGGCTTCTTCTCGGGGTCGATCGGCTGCATCAGGTCGACCTCGACGCGCCACGGACCGCGCCCGGCGACCGCGATGTCTTCGTCGACGTTTTCCTTCTCGGACTTGTAGTTGCCCTCGACCGTGAGCCCGAGAGTGTCGACCCACAGCTTCCTGAGCTTGGACTTGTCGAGCCCGCCGATCGCGATCTGTTGCAGCCCGAGCACGCGGAATGGTCTGGTCGTCACGCTAACCTCTCAGTTCTTGATCGCGATGCCGATCGCATCGCGCACACGTTCCATGGTGGCGCGCGCGATCAAACGCGCACGCGCGGCGCCCGCTTCGAGCAGCGCATCCAGCTTGGCCTCGTCCGCGCGCAGCACCGCGTAGCGCTCGCGCATCGGCCCCAGCGTCTCGTCGAGCGCCGTCAGCAGATCTTGCTTGGCGTGGCCCCAGCCGTAGTTGCCCGCGCGCAGCTTGCCGGCCAGCTCCTCGGCCCGCGCCTGCCCCGCGACCTGCTTGTAGAGCGTGAACACGGTGGTGCCCTCGGGCTCCTTGGGCGCCTCCAGCGACTCCGAGCCGGTCACGATCGACATCACCGTCTTCTTCAGCTCCTTGGCGGTGCCGAACAGCGGGATCACGTTGCCGTAGCTCTTGGACATCTTCTGTCCGTCGAGCCCCGGCACCACCAGCTCCTTCTGGATCAGCGGCGCGGGCACCACCAGCGTGCCCTCTCCGAACACGTGGTTGATGCGCGCCGCCACGTCGCGCGCGACCTCCAGGTGCTGGCGCTGGTCCTCGCCCACCGGCACCAGGTCGGTGTCGTACAGGACGATGTCCGCGGCCATCAGCACCGGGTAGTTGAAGATGCCCGCGTTGGGCGCCTCGCCGCGACCGAGCGCATCCTTGTAAGCGTGGCCGCGCTCCAGCTGGCCGGTGGCCATCACGCAGCTGAGGATCCAGCTCAGCTCGAACACCTCGGTCACCGACGACTGCCGGTAGATCAGCGTACGTTCGGGATCGAGCCCCACCGCCAGCCAGGCCGCGGCGATGTCGTACACCATCGTGTGCAACTGTCGGCGGTCGTGCACCGTCGTGAGGGCGTGGTAGTCGGCGATGAAAT
>JBEVNG010000378.1:0-7627 GCA_040508235.1 Polyangiales bacterium
GTAGGCGCGCAGCGCGTCGAGGTAGTCGGCCTCTCCGCGCGGCAAGCGACCGACGAACGCGCGGATCGCCTCGGCGCCGTTGATGTGATCGTAGGGCGCGCGATCCACGGTGTCGTGATAACCGAGGTACGCGAGCGGCGTGATCAGGTGCGGCTCGGGATGCGTGTAGATCTGCGTGTGCGAACCGAGCATCTGCTGCAGCAGCGTCGAACCGGCACGCGGTGGCGAAATCACGAATAGCAGACGGTCTTGCACGACGCGCGACTCCCGCTCTTTGGAGGCACGCAGCATGGCACACCGCGCACTCAGGTGCGGGATTTTCGCGCGACCACGATCTGGCTCTCGCTGTCCGCGGTCAGCGGCCCGCCCGTGAAATCTCCGTAGCGCCGCGTCACCGTGAAGCCGTTGTAGTGCAGCAGCGTCGCCAGCTCTTCGGGGAAGAACTGGCGCTGGCTCAGCGGAAGGCTGCGCAGGTCGGCGAGCTCGTCGAGGCTCTGGAACACCATCGACACCAGCTGCACCTGGCGCAGCGCGTCGTAGTCGAACGCCTCGAAGTAGTCGAAGCGTTTGCCGGCGAGCGTGAAGCTCGGGCCGCGGTAGAGCCGGCCCGGGTCGCGCACCATCGCGCGCAGATCCGGCGTCAGCACGTCGAACACGAAGCGGCCGCCCGGAGCGAGGTGCGCCTGCACGGTGGCCAGCGCGTGCTCCAGATCGCGGCGCGTGTACAGGTGCATGAACACGTTGAACGGCGCGATCACGAGCGGGAACTTTCGGCGCAGGCGCACGCGACGGATGTCGCCCGCACGCCAGGTCACCGGCAGCTCCCGTGTCTTTTCCTGGCCGCGCGTGCGCATCGCCTTCACGGGCTCGACCGCCACCACCTCGACGCCGTTGGCCGCGATCGCCCCGGCCACGCGGCCGGTGCCCGCGCCCAACTCGAGCACCGGTCCCCGCCGGGCCAGCTCGACGTAGAACTTCACGTCGTCGCGCCGGCGCTTGTACGTGTGGTCGTAGTAAGCGGCGTCTTCGTAGTGGGCGACGGCGCCGCGTGCGATGCGCTTTTCGTGCGGCGTCTTCACGAGCGCAGCCGCACGATCTCGCGCGCCAGCTCGGCGAAGCCGGCGCCGAACGAAGCCTGCGTCACGAAGCCAGGAGGCGTGGGCAGCCGGTCGAGCTGATGCACGACGTTGGCGACGCCCACGGTGAGCGTGAAGTGCGCGAAGGCGGCTGCGTCGTTGCCGCTGTCGCCGACGAACAGGAACGCGTCGGCCACCACGTCGAGGTTCCACAGCTCGCGCGCGGCCAGCGCGATGCCGCGCGCCTTGTCGTGATCGCCGAGCTGCGCGTGCGCGTGGATCGACGACACGCTCGTGTGCGCGCCCTCGTCGGCCATGATCGCGACCAGTGCGTCGACGGTGGAGCGTGGATGCGCGGCGAACTCGCCGACGTCGAACGCGAGGTCACAGCGCCGGGCCCAGCCGTCGTTCGACACCTGTACCTCCGGCAGCTCGCGCGCGACCCGCTGGCGGATGCGCTCCAGCTGTGCCTGCTGCTTCACGCGCACCTCGACGGGGTCCCAGTGCCCAAAGCGCAGCTCCTTGCCGACTCGCGCGATGAAGCCCGCGCCGTTCTCGCCGATGGCGGCGTCCACCGGCCAGGTGCGCGCGACGATCTCGGCGAAGCCGAGCGGTCGACCGGTGACGGCCAGCAGCTTCAAGCCCGCGGCGCGCAGCGCGAAGAACGAGGCGTAGGCCTCGGGGTCGAGCGTGCCGTGGGTGGTCACCGTGTCGTCGACGTCGAAGCAGACGCCGTGCAGGGAGCGAACGTGATCGACGGGCAGTTCGGCGAGCGACTTCACGCCGCCAAGCTTAGTGCACGATCGCGAACGCGGTCTTGAGATACGCGCCCTCGGCGAACGCGGGCAACAGCGGATGATCGGGGCCCTGCTTCATCACGCGCAAGACGCGTAGCTCGCGTCGGGCATCGCCGGCGGCGAACGAGAGCATGCGCAGGAAGTCGATCTCCGTCAGCGCGGCGGAGCACGAGCAGGTGACGAGCAAGCCACCGGGCGCGGTCAGGCGCATCGCGTGCGCGTTGAGCTGCCGGTAGGCGCGACGGCCGCGCTCCAGGTGCTTGACCGTGGGCACGAACTTGGGCGGATCGAAGATGACCAGCTCGTAGCGGCGCTTCTGCTCCACCAGCCTGGCCAGCTCGTCGCGCACGTCGGCGCGCTGGAACTGCACGTTGTCGAAGCCGTGGGCCGCGGCCAGCGCGCTGCCGGCGGCGATCGCGGGCGGCGACGAGTCGAGCGCGAGCACCGACTTGGCGCCACCGCGCGCGGCCGAGAGGGCGAAGCCGCCGACGTAGCTGCAGGCGTCGAGCACGTCGCGATCGCGCGCCAGCCGCTCCACCTCGGCGCGCTGCTCGCGCTGATCGAAGTAGTAGCCCGTCTTCTGCATGCCGGCGGGCAGCTCGATGCGCAGGCCGCGCTCCAGGCAGCGCAGCGTGTCCACCGGCTCGCCGTGCAGCAGCGTGCTCTCGGTGGGCGCGCCCTCGACACGCTTGGCGCCCGCGCCGCTGGCCGCGAGCAGGATCGAGCGTGGGGCAAGCGCCTCGCGCAGCACGTCGGCGATCAGCTGCTGGCGCTGGAGCATGCCCTCGCTGAGCAGCTGCACCACCAGCACGTCGCCGTACACATCGACGATCAAGCCGGGCAGGCCATCGCCCTCGGCGTGCAGCAGGCGGTAGCCGGTGGTGTCTTCGCGTGGGAGCAAGACCAGCTGACGCAGGGCGATCGCGTCCCGCACGCGGCGCGCGAAGAAATCCTGGTCCAGCGCACGCTCGACGTCGCGTGTAAGGAGACGCACCACGATCGCGGAGTCGGGCGACCAGAAGCCGCGACCGAGCGCGCGGCCCGTTGGGTCGCTGACGATGACCTCGTCGCCCGCGCTGGGCGTACCCTCCAGGCGCTGCACGGCCTGCGCGAAGACCCATGGATGCCCGGCCGCGACCGGGCCGGCGTGGGTGCGTTGCAGCGTGACCGTCGCGATCGAGGCACCCCGTGCTTGAACCATCGCGGCCTTCTAGCACCGTCAGCCCACAAAACTGTGGCGACCTGTTCGCTTGCGAGGCTCTGGGGTGGGGCGTAGTCTCGGGTGTCGGATCCCCGCGAGGATCCAGGGGATCAACCCCACGGGCCAGCTGTTGGGCCGTTACTTTCAGAATTTCGCTCGCGCGCGGAGAGACCGCGCGCTTCGGCCAGGAGAACGGACCGTGCGTATGCCCGGAATGGGAGAGCTTCTCATCATCCTCGTGATCTTGGTGCTGGTGTTCGGCGCCAACAAGCTGCCTCAGCTCGGGGAAGGCATCGGCAAGGCGATCAAGAACTTCAAGCGTGGCATCAACCACGACGATGACATCGACGTCACGCCGTCCGACCGCCGCGTCGCCGAGGGCAAGCCGAACCCGGACCTGAACGACCCCAAGAAGGTCCACGACGCCGAAGTGATCGAGCGCAAGAGCTGAGTCAGTGCACCGAGCGGTCGCTCGGCAGCGTGCAGGCAGAGCGCACGAGCTCCGATAGCTCGCTCGAACGCGCCACCGCCTTGAGATCGCTCGGCGTGAGGTGCGGCAGCAGCTGGACCGTGATCGCGTCGGGCGTATACGGGTTGAACGCCAGCGCGGCGCGCACGCGGTAGCGCACGATCCAGCGCGCGTGCCGGAACACGTGCAGCAGCACCTCGGGCGCGACCGGGCGCTGGGCGCACAGGCGGATCACGTCGAGCTCGGTGAGGGCGGGGTTGTCGAGCAGGATGCGCACCACGTCCGGATGCGGATCGCGCAGCGCCCGGTTGAGCAGCTCGCGATCGCGGCGACGCGCCAGGCTCTTGCGCTCGCCGAGCGACAGCGGGCGTCCCTTCTCGCTGAGTGCACGCTTGAGCGCCGGGTCGAGCGCGAGCATCGGGTCCGGCTTGTCGTGCTCGTCGTCGCCTGGCGCCTCGGAGTCCGGCGCGACCTCGCCACCTCCGAGGAAGCGCGCCAGGCCGGCCTGCCCACGCGCCTCCGCAAAGCACGCGATCGCACGCTTCCGCCCGGCGCTCTCCGGACCGGCGAGGGCCATCGACACCCGCAGCAGCAGGCGGCCGTAGACCTCCTCGCGATGCTCGGCCCGCGCCAACACCACGGTGAGCACGTCGGCAGCCCGGGCGTCCCCCAGCTGCGCCAGCTGATCGCGGATCCAGCCGACCTGCAGCCCGGGGTCCTTGAGTCCGGACACCGTGCGCGCCCAGTTGGCAGCTACCTCGCGGGCGGCGGGGGGCTCGTTGGTTGGCATCGAGAATGCTCGCTTACAGGGCAGTGCGGACCAAGCGGTCAGGGTTCTTCATGCGCTTGACCGCCCATCCTTCCGCGCGCTACGTGGAAAAAGGTTCACCTATGCTCGACCCCGATGTCCAGAGTGCGAACCCCCGCGTGATCAAGCGCTACGCGAATCGTAAGCTCTACGACACGCGTGCAAGTCGCTACGTAACGCTGCCTCAAATCGCCGAGCTCGTGCGCAACGGCGAGGACGTGCAGATTATCGACAACCGCACCAAGGAGAACCTCACCGGGGTGACCCTGGCGCAGATCATCTACGAGTCCGAGAAGAGCGCGGAGGAGTCGACCCGGCAGGGCGCCAAGACCCTGCGCGACATGATCCAGGCCCGCGGCGAGAAGATCCTGTCGTCGCTGCGGGAGGGTCCGGTCGGGCGCTTCCTGCCCATGGCGGCGGACATCACGGACCTTCCTCAGCAACTTCGCGACACGCCACGCCGCGTGGTCGCCCCGGCCGTCGAGGCGCTCGAGGAGCTGCACCGGCGCGCCGACGAGAAGATGCGCACCCTGATCGGCTCCGTGCTGGCGCCGCTGCGGGAGTTGTCTCACGAAGTGGCACGTCTGCAGGCCCGCATCGAGGACCTGGAGGCGCAGCTTCGCCGGCGCGTGGAGAAGCCGCTCGAGAAGAAGCCCGAGCCGCCCACCCCGGCGCCCAAAGACTGACGCGCCATCCTGGGGCGCATCGGAATAGATGCGTCAGACTGGGGGTTGTCGGTCATGACGGGCCGGGCCGCTCCCTCCAACCGGGGGGAAGGGTCGGGCGTCGCAACCGCCTGCTGACGAGCGGGCCAGGGAGCGCCTCCGATGGTGTTTGGGTTTCGTAAGATCAGCAAGCCGGCGAAGAGCGAGGGAAGTGCCTTTCAGGAGGCCGCCCTCGAGCATCTCGACGTGCTGTACGGAGCGGCGATGCGCCTGACGCGTGACGCCAACGAAGCACAGGATCTCGTGCAAGACGCGCTGGTCCGTGCCTATCGGTTTCAACACCACTTCGAGCCCGGCACCAACCTCAAGGCGTGGTTGCTGCGCATCCTCACCAACACCTTCATCAACCACTACCGCCGCCATGCGCGCGAACGGCGCGTGCTCGACACGGAAGAGGGCGCACCCGTCGGCGACGGCGTGATGAGCCGCGCCGCGATGCGAGGCCTGACCGACTCCACCGCGCTCGCCCAGGAGGGCTTGCTGCGCGGCGAGATCAGCGGCGCGCTCGACAACCTGCCCGAGGATTACCGGATGATGATCATGCTCGCCGACGTCGAGGAGCTCTCCTACAAGGAGATCGCCGAGACCGTGGGCGTCCCGATCGGCACCGTGATGTCGCGCCTGCACCGCGCGCGGAAGATGATGCAGAAGCAGCTGATCGACACCGCGATCCAGATGGGCATCGTCAGCGAGCCTGCCGCGGAGAAGGCGGACGAGGACGTGATCGACATGCGGACGTACCGCGCGCGCAAGGAGGCGGCCGGATGAACTGTTCTTCCGTCGCCCGTTGCGTGGATGCGCTGATCGACCAGGAGGTCGACCCGAGCACGCGGATCGCCGTCGAGGCGCACGTCGCCGACTGCGCCTCGTGCAAGGATCGCGTCGAGTTCGCCAGCTGGATGAAGACGCGCATCCGCGAGGATGGCCGCATGGTCGCCCCGGAGGCGCTGCGTGCTCGCGTGCAGGAGGCGCTGGTCGTCGAGGCCAGCGGCCAGAGCTTCGCGCGCCTGGACGCAAACTGGATCTCCACCGCGGCGGTGGCCGCGATCGCGCTGCTCGTGTTCGGCGTCGGCGGCGTGATGCAGCTGAAGGGCCCGCACGTGGCCGCGCGCCTGGCTCCCCTGTTCGAGGACGTGGTCCGCGCGCATACGCGTTCGTACCCCTCCGAGGTCGCCCGCCGCGAGATGGTGCCGGCGTACTTCGCGGGCAAGGTGGACTTCGACGTGCAGCCGGTCGACTTCGGTGACCCGGCGGTGCACTTCGTCGGTGCGCGTCACGTCGAGGTCGGCGGCCGCCACGCGGTCACGCTCTCCTACGAGCGCCTGGGTCGCAAGATGACCGTGGTCGCGTTCCGCCCTCCGGCGCGTGCCCTCGACAACGAGGCCGAGCGCGCGGCAATCAGCGGTCACGACGTGCGCTACGTGCGCGTCGGCTCGCACGTGGTGCCGCTGATCGAGCGCGGTAGCGTGGTGTACGCAGTGGTCGGAGACGAACCCGAAGACGGGTTGCGGCTGGCCGGACAAGCGTCGCTGCACTGAGCTGTCGGGTGCTGGAATCCACCGCGAAAGCGCGTCGATCTCGACGCGGCATCGCGCGCTGTACGCGTTGACACGGAACGCGCGGCACTCGTATCCTGGAAGCTGGCTTGCATAACCACCTGCAGTGTCGTCCCGAGGGCTGGCACTGCACGCAACGCCGACGTTTTCGGGGCGAATCAGGTCGAGCGGCGGTCCTCCGCGCGCACGCAAACAGGGAGTGGCGATGGCCCAACGGGTAATCGTGTTCGAGAAGGACGCGAGCTTCGTTCGAGAGCTGGAAGAGGGCTTCGGACGCCTCGGCCTGAAGGTCGAGACGATGCGCGACGCGGAGAGCGCGATCGCGGCCGCACGCGAGGGCGATGTGCGCCTGATCCTGCTCTCGGTCGATGCGATGAGCGCACCCGGCGAGGCCTTCCTTGTCTGCAAGCGCTTCAAGAGCGAGGACGATCTCGCGCGCGTGCCGCTGGTGATCATGGGGGGTGCGCAGCATGCGGAGTCGTTCGAGTCGCACAAGAAGCTGAAGAAGCGGCGCGCCGACGAATACGTGCAGCTGCCGACCAACTTCGCGTCGTTGCTCGCGCAGGTGGCGTCGGTCACCGGGCTCGAGGGCGACGGCGCACCTGCCGCACCTGCCGAGGAGGAGGAAGCCGTGCACTTCGTCGATGCCGAAGAACTCGAAGCGGGTCCGTCCACCGAAGCGCAGGCGGCAGACGTCGGCGACGAGGACATCGATGCGTTCGCCGAGAACGCATTCGGGGAGCTCTTGCGCGAAGAGGACCAGCCCAAGCCGGAGCCGCAGTTCGTGCATGCGCTGCACAGCGAGCCGGCGGCCCCCGAGGTCGATCCGGCGGAGCTGGAGCGCCTGCGCGACGACGCGGCCATCGCATCCCGGCGTGCCCAGGAGGCGGAGAACCGGCTGACCGAGATCGCCAGCCAGGTCTCGGAGAGCGGCCGCAAGGTCGCCGATCTGGAGCTGCGGCTGAAGCAGGCCGACCAGCGCGCGGACCAGGCAG
>JBEVNG010000053.1:0-4354 GCA_040508235.1 Polyangiales bacterium
GCCGTCGGGCTGGTCGCTCGGCGCGGTGATCTTCGTGCAGGCCGAGTTCCAGGTGGTCGACCGCGAGACCGAGCAGTCCAACGAGCTCGGTGAGGCCAGCCACGCCGCCTACAAGGCGCGCCAGCGCCAGGCCGTCATGCGCCGCCTCAAGCTCGGCCTGGAAGAGGGCCGCGCCTCGCAGACGCCCAAGGACAACGACTAGAAGCGACGGATGATGCGGACCACCTGGCCCGCCTTCACGTCGACGTCGACCTCGTGCAGCACGTCGTCGGGAGTGCGCAGGCCGACCTTGTGCTTGCCGGCGGGAACGCGCAGGGCGCGTACGGGCGTGTCGCGGCCGGTGTCCTCGCCGTCGACCAGCACGTGGGACCACGGCACCGTGCTGATCAGCAGCTCGCCCTGGTTGGTGGCCGCGAGATCGGGGTTGAGCTCTTCGCCCACCTGCGTCTCGCTGCTGCTGCCGTCTTCCACCGCGGGTGAGCGGTTGAGCGCGTCGGCGGCGGCCACCGAGTCGGCTTCCTCCGTGACCGCGCGGCGCGGGTGCGGCTTGCGCTCGCGCGGCGGCACCTTGGCCGGCGTCGCGGCGAGCTCCGTGATCTGCGGGGCCGGCGCGTTGCTGCCCGAGGGAGGCGCGGCCACCGGCTTGTCGCCCGTATGGTTCGACTTCTCCAGCACCAGGTTGACGGCGCGCGCCTGGCCCTGCTGCACGTTCACGTCCGCGCGCGCGATCTCGAAGCCGGGCGCCTCGATCTCGACCTTGTGGATGCCGGGCGTCAGCCCCTCGACCACCAGCGGCGGGTTGCCGCGCACGATGCCATCGACACGCACCAGCGCATCCGGATCGCCGGTCGACTCCACCTCGAGCGAGCCCGTGCCCGCCGCCGCGAAGCGCGGCACCGCGTAGAGTGCGACCGCCACCGTCAGCAGGAGCAACGCCATCACGACGATGCGCGCCGTGTTGTTGCTGGGCCTCGGTGCAGGCAGCGTCTCCAGCGGCTGCTGGATCTGGTGGGTCGGGTCCTGGCGGGCGAACTGATCGAACACCGCCTGCGGCGATGCCGCGTAGCCCTGCTGCTGCGCGTACGCCTGGTCGAACAGCGAAGGCTGCGGCGGCTGCTGCGAGCGCTGGTAGGTCCCGCTGGCGTTCACCGGCGGCACCGAGCTGTAGCGCTCGCCCGCGGGCGGAGGAACGGTGCGCAGGCGATCCGCCGGCGGCGGCGGGATCATGTCGGACAGCGTCGCGGGCGGCTGCTGCGCCGGCGGGTGCTCCAGCTCCTGCAGCTCTTGCAGCTCCGAGGCGCTGAAGAAGATGTGCGTCTGCTCGTCCTGGAGCTCGTCCTCGCCGCTGGCCGAGACCGGCTCGGGCAGCAGGCCTGGATCCGGCGCATCGGACGCCTCGATCAGCGCCGCAGCAGGCGACTGGGTCGCACGGCGCTCGCCGCTCTCCGTCTCGTGCGTGGTGGCCGGCACCGCGGCGCCCTTCACGAGCTCGCCGCGCTCCAGCATGCGCCAGAACAGGTCGAGCCGTTCGCGCTCGCGCTGCACCTCGGTGTGGAAGGCCTCGCGCATGGCGATGCCGACCGAGGCCTGTCCGTAGTGCGCGTCCGAGTCGTGCAGGAAGCCCTCGAGCGCGTACTGCATCTCTTCCGCGCTCTGGTAGCGGTCGTCCGCCTCGCGCGAGAGCGCCTTCATCACGATCGCGTCGAGCGCGGGCGGCACACCCGGCGCCTTGGCCGACGGCGGCACCACGTTCGCGTCGCGCACCAGCTCCAGCGTGGCGAAGTCGGTCTCGCCGTAGAACAAGCGCGTGCTGGTCAGCAGCTCGTGCAGACAGATGCCCATCGCGAACACGTCGCTGCGATGATCGATCGGCAGGCCGCGGATCATCTCCGGGCTCATGTACCCGAACTTGCCCTTGAGGATGCCCGCCTGCGTCTTCTGGCTCTGCGACGCCGCGCGCGCGACGCCGAAGTCGATCAGCTTCACCTGGCCCGAGTAGCCGACGATGATGTTCTGCGGCGACACGTCGCGGTGGATGATGTGCAGCGGCTGGCCGTCTTCATCGACCTTGGTGTGCGCGTAGTGAAGCGCGCTGAGCGCCTTGCTCCCGATGTACGCCGCCATCAGCGGGCTGACGAAGCGGCCCGCCTTCTTGTAGCGGTTCATCAGCTTGAGCAGATCCCGTCCCCACAGGAACTGCATCGCGATGTAGTGGTCGTTGTTGACGCGACCCAGCTCGTAGATGCGGCAGATGTTCTCGTGGTGAAGCTGGCCGGCGATCCGGGCTTCGTCGATGAACATGCCGATGAACTCGCTGTCCTCCGCGATGTTGGGGAGGATGCGCTTGATCGCGACGATCTGATCGATGCGGTCGGCGTTCGCGGGCAGTGCTTTGAACACCTCGGCCATGCCGCCCACGCTTACGCGCTGCAGCAAAAGGTATTTCCCGAAGGGTGCGATGCGACCGCTGCCCGACGAGGCCGACACAGGTTCAGCCACTGCCTCGGAGTTCAACATGGGGAGTTGAGCCTTTATCGCACATTTTGATCCGCCCTAGCCGCCTTTTGTAGCAGCTCGGGGCTGCTCGACTTACATGAACACACCGAGTGCGGCCCGGGCCACAACGCGCTTCTGCAGGGATTTCACGCGAATGCCGGCCGGGGGTGCGGCCTGATCCAGGTTCAGTGCATGTATACAGCATCACGGCCGCGAGGTGGGCCCGCGCGTCAATGTTCCCTCATCGCGTTGGAACGCTTACCTCCAACGACTCCGACGCGCTGTTGCGACCCGCATCGTACGCGCGCACCGCGATCACGTGCGCACCCGGCGTCAGCTTCGCCAGGTCCACGTGGAAGACCTCGTCGCGCGAGTCGAGCAGGTCGTCGTCGGGAAACAGCGGCTGATAGAGCCCGTTGTCGACCGCGACCTCCAGCTGCGCGATCGGTCCCCACGCATCGCGCGCGCGTCCACGCAGCCGGCTCTGCTCGACCTTGAGCTCCAGGAGCTCCGGTGGGTGGTTGTCGATCAGGATGGGTCCGCTGATCGCCTCCGCGCTGTACGCGTAGTGCGCGGGGTTGCTCGGCTCATCCGAGACCTGCACCTCTGCGCGGTACCAGCCGTCCGGCAGGTTGCGCGTCTCCCACACGTAGTCCGGGTGATCGAGCAGCTCATACTCGCGCAGCAAGGGCAGCCACGTGCCGAGGCCCTCGCGCTTCACGTACGGGCGGTAGCGCAGCTTGTCCTCGTCGGGGTTGTCGACATCCCAGGCGAGGGTGAGGGTGGTGACGCGCGGCTTGTCGTCGGCCTGCGCGGGCGGCTTCGCGCGCACGTTGCGGATGCGCGGCGCCAGGTTCTGCGCCAGGTAGTACGCCTCCAAAGCATACAGCTCGGCCTCGCCGGCCAGCGTCGCGCGCAGCTGCAGGAAGCGCGCGCCCGGGCTCTTGATGGGACCCGTGGTGTCGTTCCAGGCGGACCAGCTGTCATCGGGCGTCTCGCTGTTGCCGGAGCGGGTGGCCAGGGTGATCGCGCCCACGCCACGTCCCACCAGCTCGCCAAAGCGCGCGGGCGCCCGCGCATCGAGCACGGTGCTGGTCCAGCTGCCGGTCGCGCCCGGATCCTTCACGCGGTACACGGCGACGCCGTCCGAGCTCACGAAGTGCGCCTGCGCGCCGCTCAGGTGCAGCGCCGCGATGGAGCGCTCCTCGACGTCCGCCCACAGCGCGCGCTCGCCGTTCGGACGCACGCGCATCACGCGGCCCTCGGCGCCCAGGCCGACCTGGATCGAGCCATCCGCCGCCACCTCCAGCGCGGTGATGTGCGCGTTGTCGAAGCGCGACAGCTCGCGCAGCGTGCCGTCGTAGCCGAGCGTGAACAGCACGCCGTTGCCCGCCTTGGCTCGCTTGGCGCGCGCGGCGGTGCCGAGGTCCTTGTTGTCGCTGGCGGGCGCGGCCGGCGCGGGGAAGTCGTTGGAGGCGATCGCGATCACGTCCTTGCCGAGCGCGAGCGTGGTCAGCTCCTGGCCCGGGAAGTCCCAGAGCAGCTCCACCTGCTTGCCGGTCACGCGCACCAGGCGCGCGCCGTTGCTGGTGCCCACGTAGAGCTGGCCCTTCACGGCGGCGACGCTGAGCAGGTGCTCGGCCGCGTCGTCGTAGATCAGCTCGTGACGCGCGCTGCCCGGGTCGATCGAGAACAGCTTGCCGTCTGGACCGGTGGCCGCGTAGAGCCGCTTGTTCTCGTACGCGAGCGCCCAGACGTGATCGCTCGCGGTGGGTAGATCGCGCAGCTTGCCGGCGGCGTCGATCTCGTAGACGTGGCCGCCCGGCAGCGTGCCGGCGTACAGCTTGCCGTCGGCCCA
>JBEVNG010000065.1:0-5172 GCA_040508235.1 Polyangiales bacterium
AGCTCGCGCGCACCGAGGAAGCCCGCGCCGACATCTTCAAGGTCGAAGAGGAGATGGGGCAGTCGGTCGAGAAGCTCCGTGCGACCTACAAGGAGCTGCACGAGGGCGAGCGCTCGGCCGAGCGCGCCAAGGCGGAGCTGGTGGAAGCCAACCTGCGCCTCGTGGTCTCGATCGCCAAGAAGTACACCAACCGCGGTCTGCAGTTCCTGGACCTGATCCAGGAGGGCAACATCGGCCTGATGAAGGCGGTCGACAAGTTCGAGTACCGCCGCGGCTACAAGTTCAGCACCTACGCCACGTGGTGGATCCGCCAGGCCATCACGCGCGCCATCGCCGACCAGGCGCGCACCATCCGCATCCCGGTGCACATGATCGAGACCATCAACAAGCTGGTGCGCACGTCGCGCTACTTGGTGCAGGAGCTCGGCCGTGAGCCGTCGCCGGAGGAGATCGCCGAGCGCATGGAGATGCCGCTCGACAAGGTCCGCAAGGTGCTCAAGATCGCCAAGGAGCCGATCTCCCTCGAGACGCCCATCGGCGAGGAGGAAGACTCGCATCTTGGCGACTTCATCGAGGACAAGAGCATCGGCTCGCCGGTCGAGGTGGTGATCTCGAACAACCTCGAGGACAGCACCCGCCGCGTGCTCAAGACGCTCACGCCGCGCGAAGAGAAGGTGCTGCGCATGCGCTTCGGCATCGGCGAGAAGTCCGACCACACCCTCGAAGAGGTGGGGCAGGACTTCGAGGTCACGCGCGAGCGTATCCGCCAGATCGAGGCCAAGGCGCTGCGCAAGCTGCGCCACCCCAGCCGCAGCAAGCAGCTGAAGAGCTTCATCGAGACCTAAGGTTCACACAGGGGTGTGTGCTCCGAACGAAGGGCGCGTCGGCTTTGCGGCTGACGCGCCTTTCTCCTTCTTGCGTATCCGGTTTGTCGTAGCGTCGGTCGCCCTCGGGCTCCCGGGCCGTCATCTCCGTCAGCTCAGGTGGCTGCACGCGTGTAGTACGCCGCGATCTCGTCGCTGGTGGTGAGCCAGACGTCGCGGTGACGCGTGATGTGGGCGAGCGCGCGCTCCAGGGACTTGATGCGGAACGGCTGGCCGATCAGGAACGGGTGCAGCGCGAGCGCCATCACGCGGCCGCCTTCCTCGTACAGCTGGTCGAACTGATCGATCACGGCGCGCTCGAAGTCCGCGCCGCTCGCGCCGTGCTTCAGGAACAGGATGTAGTCGTTGAGCTCGACCGAGTAGGGCACCGAGAGCATGCCGTCGACAGCGAGCGGGAAGGGCTGGTCGTCGGCGCACCAGTCGAGCACGTACGAGAGGCCGAGCTCGCGCAAGAGGCGCGGCGTGTCGAAGGTCTCACTGAGTCCGGGGCCCATCCAGCCGTGGATCTCGCGCTGCGTCGCGTCGCGCAGGGTGGTGATGATCGCGCGAAGCTGGGCGCGCTCGCTGTCGACGTCCAGGTTGGCGTGCATGAGCGAGTTGGTCTTGCCGTGCGCGAGCCAGGCCCAGTCGCGCTCGAGGCCCGCCTGCACGATCTGCGGGTAGTGCCTGGCCGCGTCGCTGTTGAGCAGCGCGGAGGCGCGCAGGCCGTGCCGATCGAGCGCGTCGATCACCCGCCAGATGCCTACGCGCGTGCCGTAGTCGCGCCAGCCGTGGTTGAGCGCGTCGGGGACCAGCATGTTGGTGTCGGGCACCAGGCTGCTCGACGGCTTGTCGACCTCGAAGTGCTCGATGTTGAGGCCCACGTAGAACGCGAGCCGCGCGCCGTTCGGCCACTGCAGCGGCGGGCGCTCCACGATCGGGGCGTAGCGGTAGAGGGTGTTGTCCATGGGTCGGACGATGGCGCGCCGGTGCGGTCGAGAGAATGGCGCTCGAGTGCGCGGCAGAGCGGACATAATGTCTGCAATGGAGAGCCTGGCTTCGATCCATGCGTTCGTGCAGGCCGCGGAGGCGCGCAGCTTCACGGCCGCGGCGCGTCAGCTCGGGCTGTCGCCGTCGGCGGTGGGCAAGGCGGTGGCGCGGCTGGAGGAGCGCGTCGGCGTGCGGCTGCTGCAGCGCTCGACGCGCACCATCACGCTGACCAGCGAGGGCGCGCGCTTCCTGGAGCGCTGCCGTCGCATCCTGGTGGAGCTGGAGGCCGCGGAGCAGGAGCTCGCGGAGACCCAGGACACGCCGCGCGGCACGCTGCGGGTGAGCATGCCGCTGGCGAGCACGCTGATGATGCCCGCGCTGAGCGCGTTCATGCGCGCGCACCCCACGGTCGCGCTGGAGCTCGACTTCAGCGATCGCCTGGTCGACGTGATCGAAGAAGGCTTCGAGGCCGTGGTGCGCGCGGGCTCGGCGCGCGACTCGCGCCTGATGAGTCGCGTGCTGGGCACCTTCCGCCTGCAGCTGGTGGCCTCGCCGGCCTACCTGAAGCGCGCCGGCACGCCGCGCAGGACGGCCGAGCTCGCTCGCCACGCCTGCCTGCAGCACCGCTACGCGACCAGCGGCAAGCTGGAGCCCTGGCCGCTGCGGACGGCCGTGACGTTGCCCACGACCGCGGTCGCCAACACCATCGAGCCGCTGCTCCACCTCGCCGAGCAGGGGCACGGCATCGCCTGCCTGCCCGACTTCGCGCTGCGCGCCCAGCTGGCCGCGGGCACGCTCGTGCGCGTGTTACCCCGCCAGACTCAGCACCAGGGCACCTTCCGCATCCTCTGGCCGAGCAGCCGCCACCTCAGCCCCCGGCTGCGGCTGTTCATCGACTTCATGGCGACGCACCTGTTCAGGAACGCCACGCCATAAGTGGGCCCACCGAGATTTGAACTCGGAACGTCCCCGTTATGAGCGGGTGGCTCTAACCGTTGAGCTATGGGCCCGGACTCGGAAGCGCACCGTCTGCTTGCGGCATCCGCAGCTCTCGCTGCGCTCGAGAGCGGCGGGGTTTGTAGCATGGAACGGCCATCGCACGGTCGAGTTCTTGCGCCACCTGCGTTTCAGAGGTACACGCGCCCGAGGGAAACACCCGCGAGGAGGCTGCGTGAGCGTTCGGGAACAGCTAGTCGCACTCGCCAAGCTCGGCCGTATCGATTCGTCGACCTTCGAGCTCGACAAGGAACTCAGAGAGATTCCCAAGGAAGTCGATCAGCTCCGTGAGAGCGTGGCCCTGCTGGAAGGGCTACTGGCCAAGGAGCGCAACGAGCTCGCCCAGGCACAGAAGCTGGGCGAACAGCAGAGCGAGCTGCTGCGCGAGGCCAACGACGCGGTGTCGCGCGCCAAGCAAAAGGCCGCCAAGGCCAAGAACGCACGCGAGGTCGAGGCGGTCGAGCGTGAGCTCGAGACCAACCGTCGCGGCATCAAGGATCGCGAGCTGGAGCGCGACAAGCTCACCGCCGCGATCGCCCAGGTCAGCAGCTCCCTCTCGACGCACGAGAGTGAGTTCGCTGGCCTCAAGGAGATGCTCGCCACCAAGAGCGCGGAGGCGGACGCCCGCATCGCCGTGCTGGAGGGGCAGCGCAAGGAAGCCCTGCACGGCCGCGACGAGCTGGCCGCCAAGATCCCGCGCGACATCGTCAGCCGCTACGACGCGATCCGCGGCCGCCGCCTCACTGGCGTGGCCGAGGTGCGCGACGGTATCTGTCAGGGCTGCCGCATGGCGGTGCGCCCGATGCAGTACATCGTCATCCAGCGCGAGGAAGGCGTGGAGCGCTGCGCCAACTGCCAGCGCTTCCTCTACTGGGGCAAGTGGCTGGAAGACGAGAAGCTCGAGGCGGGCGAGAACAGCCCGCTGCCCGAGAGCTCCGAGGCCTGATCAGCGCGCCTGAGCGGCGCGCTCGATCGGCGCGCCCGATCAGTTGCCGATCTTGTCGCAGTCCGACTCGCAGCCGTCGAACTTCTCGTCGCACTCGCTGCTGCAGTTGCCTCCGCTGACGCAGGCGGCGGCGCACTCGGCGGCTTGCGAGGTGCACTCGGCCACGCACTCGGCCACGTCGCCGGCGCCTTCGCTGGCGTTGTCGCGCGCGGTGTCGCGGTCATCGTCGTTGTTGTCGTCGGAGCAAGCACAGAGCGCGAACAGGGCGAGGGCGATCGAAAGCTGCTTCATGATGGTTCTCCTCCAGGCTCGATAGGGTCCTGCGGAGACACATGAGCAACCGCCGTGCCGTCGTGAAAGCACGCACATCAGGGCCGAGATGGCCTGTGCGGAGAACTTCTGGCTTGCAGAGCCGACGACGTTGGGGCCTTCGTGCACCGTCGCTCATGCGCGACGTGGCGTGCGCGATCAGGCGACCGTGCGCTCAGACGACCGCGAGCCACTGCGGGTAGGGCTTGCCCTCGCCGCGAACGACCTCGAAGTAGCGCTTCTGCACGCGCTCGGTGATCGGTCCACGCGCGCCGATGCCGATCTTGCGATCGTCGATCTCGCGCACCGGGGTGATCTCCGCCGCCGTGCCGCACATGAAGATCTCGTCGGCCGTGTAGAGCTCGTCGCGCGTCAGCGTGCGCTCGGTGAGCGAGAGCCCGAGCTCCTCGCAGAGGGTCACCACGCTGTCGCGCGTGATGCCGCCGAGGATCGCGGAGCCGAGCGGGGGCGTGTAGATCTTGCCCTTCTTCACCACGAAGATGTTCTCGCCGGAGGCCTCGGACACGTAGCCCTGGCCGTCGAGCATGATCGCCTCCTGGTAGCCGGCGGCGAGTACCTCGCGCTTGGCGAGGATCGAGTTCACGTAGTGGCCGACCACCTTGCCCTTGGCCATCACCGAGTTGATGCCGGGGCGAGCGAACGACGCGACCTTGGCGCGGATGCCCTTGGCGATGCCCTCGTCCCCGAGGTACGCGCCCCACTTCCAGGCCACGATCGCCACGTGGGTCGGGTTGTCCATGGCGCCGAGGCCCATGGCGCCCGCGCCGACGAACACCAGCGGGCGCAGGTAACACTCGGCCAGCTTGTTGGCGCGCACGGTCTCGAGGCACGCCTTGACGACCTCTTCACGCGAGTACGGCATCGGCAGCGTGCAGATGTGCGCCGACTCGAACAGGCGCTCCACGTGCTCCTCCAGCCGGAAGATCGCGCTCTTGCCGTTGCCGAGCTTGTAGCAGCGGATGCCCTCGAACACGCCGAGCCCGTAGTGCAAGGTGTGCGTCAGCACGTGCACGTTCGCCTGGTCCCAATCGACCAACGAGCCGTCGA
>JBEVNG010000114.1:0-9519 GCA_040508235.1 Polyangiales bacterium
CGAACGCCAGCTCCGCCAGCTCCAGGATGCGCAGCGGGCGCCGGGCGTGGCGTACGAAGTGGTAGAGGAAGAAGTCGTGCAGCTCGTACGGGCCGAGCGCGCCCTCGGTCAGCTGCGCGATCTTGCCCTGCTCATCGGGCGGCAACAGCTCGGGCGAGATCGGCGTCTCGAGCACCGCGAACAGCAGCTTGCGCAGCGGCTCCGGATCGCTGTCGGTCCAGGTGCCGATGCGCTCGTTGGCGACCCAGCGGATCAGGAACTGGATCAGCGTCTTGGGCACGCCGGCGTTGACGTCGTACATCGAGATCTGATCACCCGCGTACGTGCTCCAGCCGAGCGCCTTCTCGGACAGGTCGCCGGTGCCCACCACGATGCCGCGCTCGCGGTTGGCCACGCTCATCAGCAGCAGCGTGCGCATGCGTGCCTGCACGTTCTCGAAGGCGAGGTCGGCCAGCTTGGAGTCCTTGCGCACGCGCGCGAGCAGCTCGTCGAGGGTGCTGGCGCCGGCCGGGTGACCGAACGCCTCCAGCACCGAGCGCGACAGCTCGCTGATCTCCACACGCTGGAAGCTCGCCTTGAGCGCGTGCGCGAGTTGCTCCGCGTTGCTCTGCGTCTCATGCGTGGAGCCGAAGCCGGGCATGGTCAGGCAGACCAGGTCGCTGCGTGGGCGACCGAGCAGGTCGAGCGCGTTGGCGCAGACCAGCGCCGCGTGCGTGGAGTCGAGGCCACCCGACAGGCCGAGCACCAGCTTCTGTCCGTCGCCGATGCTCGCCAGCCGCGTGGCCAGCGCGTTGGTCTGGATCTCGAACGTCTCCCAGCAGCGCGCGGCGAGCGTGGCCGCGTCCTTGGGCACGAAGGGATGCGGCGCGAACGAGCGCTCCAGCTTCTGCAGCGGCACGGTCTCGAAGCCCACCGCGCGAAAGGCGCGCGAGTTGGCGCTGGCGCAGTCGCCGAAGGTGTTGAGCAGCGTGCGCTCGTGCTCCAGTGACTCCAGGTCGATGTCCGCGCTGAGCAGCTTGTCCTGGCGCGTGAAGCGCGGCGACTCCGCGAGCAACCAGCCCGCCTCGTAGACGAACGCGTGCGCATCGAAGGCGACGTCGGTGGACGACTCGGAGGGGCCGGCCGCGACGTAGACATAGGCGCACTTGCCGCGGTCCGAGCTGGCCGCCGCCAACAGCTTGCGCTGCTCGGCCTTGCCGACGAGGAAGTTGCTGGCGGACAGGTTGCAGATCACGGTCGCGCCCGCGGAGGCCAGGGCGGCGCTCGGCGGCGACTGCACGAACATGTCCTCGCAGATCTCGACGCCCACGGTCAGCCCGGGCAGGTCCGACTGGAACAGCAGGTCGGTGCCGAACGGGATCTCCTCGCCGAACAGCTGCACCAGTGCACCGTCCTCGACCTCCGTGCCCGGACGGAACCAGCGCTTCTCCTCGAACTCGCGGTAGTTGGGCAGGTAGCTCTTGGGGACCAGGCCGAGCAGGCGGCCACCCTGCACCGCCGCCGCCACGTTGTAGAGGCCGACGTGCGTGCGGATGGGCAGGCCGACCAGCGCGAGCGGCGCGAGCTTGGCGCTGGCGTCGATCACCAGGGCCAGTGACTCGAGCACACCCTCCAGCAGCGTTCGGTCGAGGAACAGGTCCCGCGCGGTGTAGCCGACCAGGCTCAGCTCGGGAAACACGACCACGTGCAGGCCGGCCTGATGCGCACGTTGATACAGCCGGAGCGTGTGCTCGCAATTGTGCGCGAGGCCCGCCACCCGGACTGCGGGGACCGCCGCACCTACTCTCGCAAAACCCTGCATGCGCCAACTGTGCGGGCTGGGGATCGGCGCCGCAAGAAGCACGCATGCCACGCTGCGAGGTCGAACCAGTGAGGCAAGAGGTCACGCCGCAACGTGTGCTGGCTTGCGGCATCTGCCCGCAGTCGGTGCGCGCCCAACGCCCGCGCAGCGCGTCATGTTCCACGAAAACGTCCCGCTTTTCTGGCGATTTCATGACACGGGCCCGGTAGCGAGTCGGCGCCACGCGAGTTCGGCACGGGCGATGCAGAAGCCCAAGTCACGAAGTTTGCGGATGAGCTCGCGACCGAGCTCGCAACAACTCAAGGAGCCCATCATGATTCGCTACGCTGCCATCTTCTTCATCGTCGCCCTGATCGCTGCCTTCTTCGGCTACGGCGGAATCGCAGCGGGTGCGGCCGGAATCGCGAAGCTGTTCTTCATCGGCTTCCTCGTCCTGGCGGTGGTCACTGGCGTTGCCGCGCTGCTCGGTGGCCCGCGTCGCCTTCCCTGAGCGCACCAGATCGCTAGCGCCCCTCCGTGCCTCGCGGTCGCAACTTGGATAGAGTGCGAACGTGGATGCAGCCGAAGAAGTGGAGGAGGCGCGCGCTTCGATCTTGGTCGCCGCGCCGGTCTGGCGTCGGCGGCTGATGCTGTTTGCGCCGCTGCTGCTGGTAGTCGCGGTGGCGGCAGCCTGGTACTTCGGCGACCTCGGCAGGCTCAACTCGCCGGACAAGGTCGCCGAGGCCGCGCGCAGCCTGCGCGAGAGTCCGTACGCGATCGTGTATGTGGTCCTCGCATTCGCCATCGGGTCGTTGCTGTTCTTCCCGATCACGGCGCTGATGGCCGGCGCGGCGCTGGCGTTCGATGCGCTGCATGGCTTCGTGTATGCGTACGTCGGTGCGCTGTGCGCGGCCATGCTGACGTACTGGATCGGGCGCCTGCTCGGCAGCGAGATCCTGCGCTACGTGCGCGGGCCCAAGATCGAGCGCTTCCAGCGCGAGCTGCAGACGCGCGCCTTCCGCGCCAGCATCGCCGCGCGCTTCGTGCCGGTGGGCAGCTTCGCGATGCTCAACATGCTCGCGGGCAGCCTGCACGTGCCGTTCGGCTGGTACGTGCTCGGCAACATGGTGGGCATCCTGCCCGGCGTGCTGGTGCTGACGCTGTTCGCCGATCAGCTCGCGGCCGCCCTGAAGCACACGGACCTGACGCGGTTGATCGCGATCGGCGCGGGGCTGCTTGCGATCGGCGTGGTTTGGTTCTTGTGGCGTCGCCGCGTGCGTAGGCGTGCGCCGCTGAAGGAGAGCCTGGCCGAGTGAAGCTGCGCGTCGCGTCGTACAACGTGCATGGCTTCGTGGGGCGCGACGGCAAGTGCGACGTCGAGCGCATCGCGCGGGTGGTGCGCGCGCTCGACGCGGATGCGATCGCGCTCCAGGAGGTCACGTTCGATCAGCCGCCGCTGGAGCTGCCGGGTTATCGCTCGTTCAGCACGCCGGTGCAGCGGATGGAGCTTCCGTTCGGCAACCAGGTGCTGACGCGCTTGCCGATCCTCAGCCAGCGCACCATCTGCCTGTCGTTCCTCGGCCGCGAGCCGCGCAACGCACTGGAGGTGGTGCTGGAGACGGGCGCGCGTCCGCTACGCGTGATCGCGACCCACCTCGGTCTGCGACCGGGCGAGCGGCGCTACCAGGTGAAGCGCATCCTGGAGCACGTGGGGGGCGACGAGCAGTCGGTGACCGTGCTGCTGGGCGACTTCAACGAGTGGTTCCTGCTCGGACGCCCACTGCGCTGGCTGCACGCACGCTTCGGTCGCGGACCCGCGGTGGCGACCTACCCGGCTCGCTTCCCGCTGTTCGCGCTCGACCGCGTGTGGGTCCACCCGCGCCAGGCCCTCCAGCGCTTCTCGGCGTACCCCGCCGCCCGCACCGAGTCGGACCACCTGCCGGTGCTGGCCGACCTGGAGCTTTAGCGGCCGGGGGTCTCGTCGGACTGGCGCATGATCGCGCTGGCGAGCAGCACGACCACGGCGAGGCAGGAGGCCAGCCAGAGGGCAGCGGTGGTGTCCCCCTGCTGCAGGCGTTGGCCGACCAAGAAGGCCGGCACCGAGACGATAGCGACGAGCGTGGATGCGACGATGTGGTGCTGGAACATTGCCGGAAGTCTTAACGGTCAGTCGCCCCCCAAGTAAAGAGCGTGCTGTGAGTTCCGCCTCGCGCGGGAGTGTGATCGGCGCGTAGTGCGCTCAAAGACACTCGGGCTTCACGTGTCGGATACCGTCGGCATCGAGGTAGTACGGCGGTGAGCAGTCCACCTCGGTGTCCTTCCTCGCCCGGCGCGTGCGCTCCTTCTTTTCCGCGGGCTTCTCGACCGGGGCGGGAGCCGCCTCGACCGGAGGCGGGACCACGGGCGGAGGCGTGACCTCCACCGGCGCGGCGGCGGGGGCGACCTCGGGCGTGGGCACGATCACCGGAGCCTGGCCGCGCTGCCACCAGTAGGCGCCGGCCAGCGACAGCAGCAGCAGCAGCAGCACGCCGAACCACAGGCCCCGAGTATCGCGTGGCCGCTCTGTCGGCGCGGGTGTGCCGCCCTGCTCGCGCATGCGGCGCGTGCTCGACTGCGCGCGCTTTACGCCGTTGGGCGTGACGCGGGTCGAGGGGCCCTCCGGTTGTGCCGCCGCGTCGACCATGGTGCGCAGCTGCGTCGCGCGCTTGGCCAGCGTGGGACCCGCGACCTGCTGCAGCCAGTCGGCGATCTCGGACTGGCTGGCCACGCGCAGCGAGCTCTCGATCGCCTGCGCCATCTCGCGCGCGGTCGCGAAGCGCTCGCCGGGATCCCGCGCCAGCGCGCGCAGCGTGACCGCGTCGAGCACCGACGGCACCAGCCCGTTGAGCTCGCTCGGCGGCGACACCGTGTCCTCCAGCACGCGGTGGATCAGCTCGCCCTCGGACGCGCCGTCGAACAGCATGCGCCCGGTCAGCGTCTCCCACAGCACCGCGCCCGCGCCGTAGACATCCGCGCGCCGGTCGACCTCGCGCCCGCGCAGCTGCTCGGCGGGCATGTACGCGAGCTTGCCCTTCACCTGGCCGGCGGGCGTGGTGCGCACGCGACCGCGCGCCTTGGCGACGCCGAAGTCCGCCAGCCGCGGTACGCCGTCGACGCCGACCAGCACGTTGTCCGGGCTGACGTCGCGATGCACGATGCCGAGCAGCTCGCCGGTCTCGCCGCGCGTCTCGTGTGCCGCGTGCAGGCCGTGCAGCACACCGGTGATCAACGCCGCCGCGATCGGCACCGGCAAGGCGCGCCCGTTGCCCGCGTCGAGCAAGCGCGCCAGTGACTCCCCGTTGACGTAGTCCATGACCAGCCACAGCTCGCCCTCTTCGGCGAGCACGTCGAGCGTGGGCACCACGTTGGTATGCGCGATGCGCGAGGCCGTGTGCGCCTCGTCGATCAGCATGTCGGCGAAGTCGCGGTCGGCGGCGAACTGCTCGTGCAGGCGCTTGATCGCGACCGGACGCGCGAAGCCGGACGGCCCGAGCAGGCGACCGAAGTGCACGGTGGCCATGCCGCCCGAGCCGATGGCGCCGTACATCGCGTAGCGCCCGAGCTGCCGCGGCTCCTCGTACTTGCTTTCGGACTCCGTGCCCACGCGCCGACTCCCTACTGGTGCGCCTTCCCGGCGGATGTTCCTTCATGCCGCGGCTCGTGTCGACGCCGATGTACGGTGGCGATAGACTGCGCCACTTCTTGACCCATGCTGAACCTACGCGCATTCGCCGCCTTTTTTCTCGCCGGAATCTTCGTCGGCACGCCGAGCGCCAGCGTCCACGCGCAGACCAACGTCTGCGTGAGCGCGCACGAGAACGCGCAGCGCGCGCGGCGTAACGGACAGTTCCTGGAGGCGCACAAGCAGCTGCTGGTGTGCGCGCAGGCCAGCTGTCCCCGCGTGGTACGCAACGACTGCACGACCTGGGCCAGCGAAGTGGCCGCCAGCACCCCGTCGCTGGTGCTCGCCGTGCGCAGCAGCCGTGGTGAAGATCTGTCCTCGGTACGCGTGTTTGCCAACGGCACGCTGATCGCGAACCAGCTCGATGGCCGCGCCCTGGAGGTGGACCCCGGGGTTTACAAGTTGCGCTTCGAGGCCGACGGGCACACGCCTCGCGAAGAGATGATCAACGTCCGTGAAGCCGAGAAGACGCGGCTGGTCCGCGTGCAGCTGGAGTCCGTGGCGAGCACCCCGGTGGTGGCCGCGGCGCCGGTGCCGCACACGCCACCGTCCGTCGTCGAGGCTCCCAGGCACGGGCGCGTCTGGTCGCCGGCGGCCATCACGCTCGGCAGCGTGGCGATCGCCAGCGGAGCCGCCGCGCTCGGCTTCGGGCTGTGGGGCAAGAGCGAGTACGACGACGTGCGCGCCGCGTGCGGACGCACCAAGAGCTGCAGCGACTCCGACGTCGAGGGCGGCAAGCGCGCGTACATCGCGACCGACGTGCTCGCGGGTGTGGCTGCCGCCAGCGCCGTGGCCGCGATCTGGGTGTTCGTGCACGACAACCGCGAGCGCCCGACCTCGGTCAGCGCGGCGCCCAGCCGCGACGGCCTGCGCGTCTCCCTCACGCACGCGTTCTGAGCATGCGCCGCCTGCTGCCACTGCTGTCGGTCGTCGCGCTGGGCTGCAACCCGGGTGCGTTCGAGGACTTCGTGGGCGCGGCAGCCGAGCGCGTCGACGACGCGGGCCAGCGCAACGAAGATGCGCAGGTGAGCCCGGCCGCCGACGCCGCGGGCGTCGATGCGCGGGTCGTCGATGCCTCGACCGTGCAGGATGCGCGCACGCAGGATGCCATCGTCGAGCCGACAGACGCGGAGGTCGTGGACAGCGGCCCCGCGCAGCCCGAGCTCGACTCGTGTGGGCAGCGCCGTCCGCGCACGCAGCTCGCGATCGCGGACAACGGCGTGACCTTCGCGGGCAGCATCGCGGAGAACCCGCAGGTGCAGCCGCGCTGGCCCACGTCGGTGGTCGCGATCGACCAGGACACGTGGTGGTTGTTTGGCCCCGCGTACAGGCCGAGCTCGGTGTTGCTCCAGACCACGGACTCGATCACGCGGGCGCCGCGCGCGATGCCGTACGCTCTCGCCGAGGCCGCCGACGCCGCGCCCGCGCCGACGCCGTTCTTGCCCGCGCTCGACGTCGATCGCGCGCAGCTCGCGAGCGGCGAGCAGCTGGTGCACAACACGGGCAACGTCATGCTCACCAGCGAGCGGGACGGTCTGCTGTTCTACGCGGTCGGCGCGCTGGGTGCCGGCCTCAAGGTCCGCTCGCTCGGCACGCGCCTCGCCGACGTGCACTTCGAGGGCGGCAAGGCGACGGCCACGCCGCGCAGCGCGCTGGTGTTGGGTCCCACCACGACGCCGTTCCGCCATGGCGTGCTCGCGGAGGGCTACGTGTACCTCTACGGCTGCGTGCAGAACGTGTTCACCGCCTACGACTGCGTGGTCGCGCGCGCGCCCGTGGCGGAGGCCGGCGTCGGCGCCAGCTACCAGTTCCGCACCACCGGCGGCTGGTCCAGCGACTACACGTCCGCCACGTACGTGATCAGCGGCGCGCGCGACGAGCTGTCGATCTCGTTCAACCCGTTCCTGCAGCGCTACCTCGCGGTCCACCTCTACGGCATCGCAGCGCAGCTGAACCTGAGCACGTCCAGGCAGCCGGATGGTCCGTGGGAGCCGCTGGGCGTGATCGAGCTGCCGCCTCCGGAAGGCGGGCAGATCACGCACTACGGCGGCATGGAGCAGCCGGCGCTCGCCGAGCTGTGTGGCCGCAAGCTCGTGCTCAGCTACGTCTTCGGCCGCGCCGACAACGCCAGCGAGCTACGGCGCATCGAGGTGCTGCTCCGCGAGGAACCCGCGCCCTAGTACTAGTGCGGTGCCGCGGGGGTGGCCTTGGGCGCGGCGGGCGCCGACTTCTGCGCCGGGGCCGCGGGCGTCGCGGGCGTGGGCGTCGCGGCAGCGGCGGTATTGAGCTCCTGGAGCTTCGCGCGCACCGACGCCAGCTGCGTGATCACGTCGTTCACGTCCGTACCGACCTGCGCGGCTTCCTTGGCCGAGCGCACCTGCGCCTGCTCGCCTTGCGAGGCGAGTGAGCCCGCCGCGGCGCGCGCCTTGTTCGCGTCGTCGCGCGCCGCCGTCGCGGAGGCGGCCGCTTCCTTGGCCGCGGTCTCGGCGGTCTTGGCCGCCTCGCCGGTGGGTCCGTACGCCTTCTCCGCCGTCTCGTGCGCGGTCTTGGCATCGACCTGCGCCTTCTTGGCGGCGTCGAGCGCGGCCTGCGCCTTGGTCACGTTCTCCTGCGCGCGCGTGACGGCGGGCGACGCATCGCCCTCCTTCGACTTGGTCGCGGGCCCCGCCTTGGGCGCGGGGGCTGCCTGCGCCTTGGTCAGCGCGGCGTTGGCGTTGTCGAGCTGCTTCTGCGCCTTGTCGGCCGCGGCATCGGCGGCCTTGCTCGCCTTCTCGCTCTTGGCCTTCTCCGCCGCCGCCTGCTTCTCCAGCGGCTTGAGCTGCGTCGACGCGGTCTGCGCCTCCTTGGCGGCGGCCTTGGCCTCGTCGGCGGCCGCGAGCGCGGCCTTGGCGGCGGTGGAGACGGCGAGCTCGCCGGTGGTCACGCCCTCGGCGGCGCGCTGGACCTCGGGCCCCTTGGCGCTGGCCGAGGCCAGCTCGCTCTCCGCCTTCTGCAGGCTGGGCAGGCCCTTGCTGGGACCGGCCTTGCTGTTGGCGGACGCATCGAACGCGCGCTGCGCGGTCTTGCCGGCGCTGAGCGCGTTCTGGAACTCCTTGCGTCCCTTGGCGAAGCTCTCCTTCTGGAGCTTGAGCTGCTCGGCGCTCTTCTCGACCGACTCGCGCTTGGCGGCCGCCGTGGCCGCGGCCTCCTTGGCCTTCGCCGCGGCGGCGGTCGCGACCTGCGCGAGCGAGGCCGGGGACTGCAGACCTTCGGCGGCCTTGGCCGTCTGCGCGGGGGTCGGTGCCGCCTTCGTGGTGGGCGTGCTGGGTGCGGCCGTCGGGGCCGGCACGGCCTTGGGTGCCTCCGCCCGCGCGATGCCACCGAGCGCCAACAAGAGGGCCGCCAGACCGGCGGCACGGGTTCCGATTCGTCGCATGATTCCTCCTAGATGCAGCCGCTGCATGAAAACGAGGCGGGGCTGCCCACGCGCGTGGGACCTGTCCCCGCACCCGGCCCCCCGCCGGAAGCAGGAGGCTATCACGCACGGCCCTCGATCGGGCTGCTACCTTCCGTGCGATGGCGGAACCCACGGCCGGCGAGACGGCCCCGAAGCCCGCGTTCTTGCGCGACATGTGGACCAAGTACGGCCTGATCGTGGTCGGCAACGTGGTGTTCTTCGCGTTGCTCTACTTCATCCAGTACAGGCCCAACAGCCGCGACAGCCGCGCCACCGAGCTGCTGACGCTCGCACAGCGCGAGGAGTCCGAGCAGCACCTCGAGGCCGCGGAGTCCGGGTACACCAAGATCCTGTCGGACTACCGCGACTCGGCCGCCGGCGCGGTCGCGCGCGAGCGGCTGCCCAAGGTGCTGGCGCTGTCGAAGAAGAAGCGCGAGACCCAGGCGCCCCTCCCCGCGGCCTGTGCACCGGAGATCAAGATCAAGGATCTGCTCGAGACCAAGCCGAGCCTTGATGTGGCGGAGCTCGTCGGCGCGCACTTTCCAGAGGTCCAACAAGCCGAGCGCGATCGCTACTTCAAGG
>JBEVNG010000121.1:0-7328 GCA_040508235.1 Polyangiales bacterium
CGGTCAACAGCGCCTGGCTGCCGAACATCGCGCTCGTCGACAACGATCAAGATCTGGACGGCAACCCGGGCGTCACCGTCGACTTCATGGGCCGACCGCTGGTCGATGGCCTCGCGCGTGCCGACCAGGGCTATATCGCCGCGCGCGTCGCGTTCGGCGGCAGCGTGACGGTGGTCGACTGCGACGACCTGGCGGGTCCAGTCGCGGTCTCACGCTTCGACACGCACTTCGTCGGCTGCCACGTCGCCGGCGGCTCCCACTGCTCCGCACCGCAGCGCGACCTGCTCGATGCCAGCCGTCCGCTCTACGTCGCGACCTCCGCCACGCTGACCGCCCGCAAGGTCCCCAACGCCACCTGCACGGTGGCGCGCGCCACGCTGTTTTAACCCCTACGTGGCCGAAGTTAAGCGCATGGGCGGAGACCCCGCGCGTTATCGCCACGCATGCGCTTCTCGCCGCTCGACTTGGTGACACGGTCGCCGGCTCGGTTCGCCCTGCTCGCGAGCCTGCTGGTGGCGCCCGCGCTCGGCGCCGGGCTGGTGCTCGACGACTACTTCCTCGCCACCCAGCTGCGCGACGCGAGCGGCGTGAGGTGGGCAGGCTTGCTCGATGCATTCACGTTCGCGTACGACGTGCGGGGGTCGCGCGAGCTGGGCGAGCTGCCCTGGTGGAGTGACGACACGCTGCGCCTGCGCTTCCTGCGCCCGCTCGCCGCGCTGACGCACGTGGTGGACCTGTGGTTCCCGCCCTGGGTGGCACATGTGCAGAGCGCCCTCTGGCTCGCGCTGACGAACCTCGCCGCCGCACGTTGGTACGAGCGCCTGCTCGGCGAGCGGGCGGCGGCGTGGGCGGTCTGTCTGTTCGCGCTCGCGCCGGGGCACCTGTTCGCGGCCGCGTGGATCGCGAATCGCAGCGCGCTGCTGGCGACGCTGTTCGGAATCTGGGCACTGAGCTCGCACGACCGCGCGCGTCGGGAAGGCGCGCATGCGTGGCTAGCGCCGATCTTGCTGTTCGCGAGCCTGCTGTGCGGCGAGCTAGGCATCTCCACCTTCGCGCTGCTGTTCGCTCACGCGTGCTGCCTGGATGAGCGAGCAGGCAGGTTCCGTGCGCTCGTGCCCGCGCTCGTGATCACGCTCGCCTGGCTGGTCGTGCATCACGCGCTCGGCTACGGCGCGCACGCGTCGTCGATGTACCTCGACCCCATCGCGGAGCCGTACGCGTACGTGCGGGGGCTCGCGACGCACCTGCCGCTGCTCGCGTTCAGCCAGTGGGGCTTCCCGATCGTCGGGTTCGCGCACCTGCTGGCGCCGGCCGCGATGCTGTGGTTCGCCCTGCTCGCGGTGGCCGTCATGCTCTGCTGGTTACCGAGCTGGCGGGCATTGTGGCGCGAGGACGCGCGTGCACGCTTCGCGCTGGTGGCGATGGCGCTGACCTATCTGCCCATCGCCGCCACGGCTCCGCACGACCGCCTCACGCTGCTCGCCGACGTCCCCGCCTTCGCGCTGCTCGGGCTGATCCTGGAGCGCGCTCGACCTCCACTGCGACGCTGGATCGGGACGCGCCTCGCGATCACCACGCTGCTGGCGCTCGCGTCCGCGGCCTCGCTGCAGACGCAGGCTGCACCGAGCGAGCGAGCCTTTGCGTCCGTGGGAAGCAGGCCCGTGTTCGTGAATCCGCCGTCCATGTTCTACACGCTGTTCCAGCGCCGCATCCGCCAGACCAGGGGCGAGCCGCCGATCGATCGCGTGCGCGCACTGGCGCCGAGCGTGAGAGCCCTCGACGTCGAGCGCCTCGATGCACGGACGCTGCGGCTGCACCTGCGCGAGCCCGCGCTGCCGTGGTTCAGCCCCGCCTGGCTGATGCGAACGCTCGATGCCTTCGCGCGCCGCGACCCGCTGCGCGCGGGGCAGGTCACGCTCTCCGACGTCGCAATCAACGTGGACGATCAGGTCCTCGACTTCCGCTTCACCCAGCCGCTGGAGCAGCTGGAGCTGTTGCAGTGGACGGGAGCCTGGACCCCGTTCGTGCCGCCCGCGGTCGGTGAGCGCGTGCACCTTCCCGCCGGCATGCCGTGATCACGCTGGCCCTCGCGCTCGGCGGGCAAGCGCATACGCTGGCAAGAACGCGAGCTGCCCATCGAGGACGCGCATGCCGAAGCGAATCGTCGCTGTCGATCAATGCAGAGCTCGAGCGCCCGATCTCGGTCGAGCGCGCGCACGAGCGGCTGCGTGCGGCCAACGGCGTCGCGCTCAGCGAGGTGCCCACTCCGTTGCAGGCGACCGGTCGCGATCCGGTGTACGTCGGGCGCGTACGCCGCGACCCGACCGCTGCGCACGCAGGGCTGATCCGGGTGCGTGCCAACGTGTGCCGTGGCGAAGCATGAAACACGCGTAGTTTCGTGTTCGCCCGGCGGCACGCAGGCTGCACTATGGCGCTCCTGGAACCCTTGCGTGCAGGTGCGCTCATGTCTCGTTCGCTCGTTCGCCTCGTCGCCTCCCTGTCGCTGCTCGCGGCGTGCTCGGACTCGGAGCCCCACGCCGGGGACGAACAACACGCCGAGCCTGGCACCCCGCTGGCCGCGCTTTCCCTGTCCGCGGCCGATCAAGCCGCGCTGGGCAAGCTGGAGCAGGAACTGGCGCCGCTGCAGGCGCTGAGCGCGGACGCGCTGCTGGCCAAGCGGGTGGTGGCCACGGGCGCACTCGACTTCGACCCGCTCAAGGCCGTGAACCTCCCGCTGCTCCAGGACTCGGCGCTCGCCCTGCGCGACAACGAGCTGGCCAAGCTCGGCCGGCAGGGCTTCGTGATCGCGCCGCGCCAGAAGTTCTCCAACTTCGCGTCCGGCTACCGCACGATCTACATGCTCGACCTGCCGGTGTACGTGTCGCTCGATGCGATCCTGGAGACCGTGCACCTGTCGTACGACTCGATCCTGAAGAACGTCGAGCAGTCGTTCCTGATCGGCGAGCTGACGACGCTGTTGCGCGATGCGCGCACGCGCTTGCCCGCCGTCGCCGACGAGCAGGCCAGGCGCGACCTCGACCTCTACTTCGCGGTCGCGCTCTCGCTGCTCGACGACGTCACCGCCGCGCCGGTCGCGGGCGCCGACGCGGAGGAGATCGCGAAGCTGGTGAGCAAGGCCAGGGCCGAGAGCGGCATCATCAAGGTCGATCTGTTCGGCGTGCTGCGCGACGTCGACTTCTCGCAGTTCAAGCCGCGTGGTCACTACGAGGACAGCGAAGACCTCAAGAAGTACTTCCGCGCGACCATGTGGCTCGGCCGCACCGACTTCCGCCTGATCGAGCGCATGCCGGACGGCACGCACGTGTTCCGCCGCCGCCAGCTGCAGGCCGCGCTCGGGCTGCGCGACGTGGTCCAGGGCGCCGGCCGCGCTGCGTTCGACCAGGTCGACAAGGTGGTCAGCGCGTTCGTGGGCGAGCACGACTACATGGAGCTACGCCAGCTGGACGCGCTGGTCGCCGATCTGGGCGACCTTTCCGCGCGGGACGACCAGGCGATCGCACAGACGATCATCGAGAAGGGCTACGGCGCGCAGCGCATCGCGAGCCAGGTGATCTTCAAGAGCGCGGGCTCGACGGGCCAGACGGTGCCGCTCGGCCGCAGCTTCGCGCTGCTCGGCCAGCGCTACACCGTCGACTCGCACGTGTTCTCCAACGTGGTGTACGACCGCGTGCTGCACGACGGCTTCCCACACCGCTACCTGCCCAACCCGCTCGACGCGGCGTACGCGGCGATCGGCAACGACACGGCGCTGCCGCTGCTGAAGAGCGAGCTCACGCAGTACGCCTACGCACCCGAGCTGGAGCGCATGCGCCTGCTGATCGACGCGCACGGCGACGGCTACTGGGGCGAGAACCTCTACAACCTGTGGCTGTCCTCGCTGCGCGCCGCGTCGCCCACGCCCGCCGCCAGCACGCACGGCTTGTCGTCTGTGATGGGCAGCGATGCCTGGCAGCGCCGCGTGCTCAACACGCAGCTCGCGTCGTGGGCCGAGCTCCGCCACGACACCATCCTGTACGTGAAGCAGAGCTACACCGACGGCATCGCCTGCGAGTTCCCGGACGGCTACGTCGATCCGTACCCCGAGGCGTTCGAGCGCCTGCGCCTGTACGCGCTCAAGGGCGCGGAGACCGTCGCGCTGTTGCCGAGCACCAACGACCTCGGCACGCGCATCAAGGCCTACTTCGACGAGCTGGCCACGGTGTCCACGATGCTGCGCGACATGGCCATGCAGGAGCGCACCGGCACGCCGTTCGACGCGGCGCAGATGGCGTTCCTGAACGACGCCGTGAAGACCAACGGCGGCGTCTGCGGCGGCCCCGAGACGTACACGGGCTGGTACGCGCGGCTGCTGTTTGACAAGAGCGACGAGGACATGGAGCCCACCATCGCCGACGTGCACACGGACCCCGGCGGCAACCGTCCGGCCAAGGTGCTGCACGTGGGCACGGGCCTGCCGCGCCTGATGGTCGTCACCGCCAACACCTGCGAAGGTCCGCGCGCGTACGTGGGCGTCGCGTCCGCGTACCACGAGGTGATCACCGGCCTCGACCGCCTCACCGACTCGACCTGGGCCCCGATGGCGAACACGGCCGCCGACGTGCCGTGGATGACGCCGATCCTGCCCTAGCGCGTGCGTCTACACTCGTCGATGAAGCCGTAGTAGACGCGGATCCAGCGCTCGCTGCGCAGCCTGCGCTTGTGCTCGCGAGGAGACAGCCGGGGGTCGGCCGCGGACGCCTCCACCTCGGCGCCCGCGCACGCGACCAGCCGTGCCGCGCGATCCATGTGGTAGTCGCTGGTCACCAGCACCACGCGCGGCGTGCGCTGCAGCTTCGCGCGCAACATGCCGACCGCTAGCTTCGCGTTCTCCATCGTGTCTCGCGACGCGCGCTCGCGCAGGATCGCGTCGCCAGGCACACCCGCGCGCTCGGCGTGCGTGGCCATCACGTCGGCCTCGACCACGCCTGCCTTGTCCTCGCCGCCGGACATCACCAGCCAGCGCGCACGGCCCGCGCGATGTAGCGCCACGCCGTGCTCGACGCGCGCGCGTAGCTCCGCCTCGATCACGCCATCGCGCAGGGGAGGGCGATGACCGAGCACCAGGATCGCATCGGCATCGAGCCGCAGCGTGGGCGCCGGCACGGTGGCGCACGCGCTCAACATCGCGCTGCACAGGGCGCTCGCGAGCCAGCGCATCAGCCTGCGGCGTTCGCGATCGCGAGCGGCGGGATGGAGCCGCGGTTGTTCAGGCCGTCGAACAGGCGCATGCGCGCGTCGACCCCCACGACTTCGCCCGGCCTCAGCTCGTGCCACACGTTCTCGCCGCTGAGCGGCACGCTGGTGAAGATCAGGTGGTTCACGAAGCCGTCCTGCGTGGGCGCCTCGCAGGCTGCCGACAGCTTCTTGCAGACGTCGCGGTCCGCGCAGCGCGTCTTGTGCGTGGAGTACGTGAGCTCCTTGCCCCCCTGATGGCCGAGCATGGTCGCGCCATCGGTCAGGATGCAGGTCAGCAGCGCCGGCTTGGGCGCGCTGGGGTCGCACGTCTCGCGCACCAGCTCCAGCGCCCGCAACAGCGCGCTGCGCACGTCGGCCAGCGTGAAGCGCGAGTCGAGCGAGCCGTAACGCAGCAACTGCGTGAGCACCATGAAGAAGATCACTTCGCTGTCGGTGTCGCCCAAGATGAAGCGCGCCAGCCGCGGCGAGATGTGCGTCATCAGCTTCTCGCGCGTCTCGGCGAAGTTCGCGATGTCGCCGTTGTGCGCGAACACCCAGCGGCCGTGCTGGAACGGGTGGCAGTTGAGCACGTTGAGCGAGCCCTGCGTGGCCTTGCGCACGTGCGCGACCACCGTCTCGCTGGCCACCACGCCGCTGACACGCTGGAACACGCGGTCGCTCAGCGCGGAGCACGCGCTGCGCATGACGTGGGGCGTGCCGTCGACGTAGTACGCCACGCCCCAGCCGTCAGGGTGCTGCTCCGACAGTCCACACAGCGCGTTGTCGGCCTGCACCAGGGACCGGTGCACCTGACTCTGAATCACGCTGCGAAACCCGAACAGCCTGCACATGGCTCCGAACTCCTCCGAGCGATCGTACTACACGCTCGGCGTCCGTCGCGTTTCAGTAGCGGTAATGCTCGGGCTTGTACGGGCCCTGAGCCGGGATGCCGAGGTACTCGGCCTGCTTGGCCGAGAGCTTCTCGAGCTTGACACCGAGCTTGGGCAGATGGAAGGCCGCGACCTTCTCGTCGAGCTGCTTCGGCAGCACGTAGACCTTGCCCTTCTCGTACTTGCTCGTCTCCTGCCAGAGCGTGAGCTGCGCCAACACCTGGTTGGAGAACGAGCAGCTCATCACGAAGCTCGGGTGGCCGGTGGCGCAACCGAGATTTACCAGTCGACCGCTGGCCAACACGATGATCTTCTTGCCGTCCGGGAAGACGTAGTGGTCGACCTGCGGCTTGATCTCTTCCTTCTTGATCTCCGGGTTCTTCTCCAACCAGGCGATCTCGATCTCGGAGTCGAAGTGACCGATGTTGCAGAGGATCGCCTCGTTCTTCATCACCTGCATGTGCTTGCCGGTGATGACGTCGACGTTGCCCGTGGCGGTGACGAAGATCTCGCCCAGCGGCGCGGCCTCGTCCATCGGCAACACCTGATAGCCCTCCATCGCCGCCTGCAGCGCGCAGATGGGGTCGATCTCGGTGACGATCACGCGCGCACCGAGCGCACGCAGCGCCTGCGCACTGCCCTTGCCCACGTCGCCGTAGCCCGCGACCACGGCGACCTTGCCCGCGAACATCACGTCGGTCGCGCGCTTGATGCCGTCGCCGAGCGACTCGCGGCAGCCGTAGAGGTTGTCGAACTTACTCTTGGTCACCGAGTCGTTCACGTTTATGGCGGGGCACAGCAGGCCGCCCTTCTTCGCCATCTCGTACAGGCGGTGCACGCCGGTGGTGGTCTCTTCGGAGATGCCGCGCACGGGGTCCGCGCCCGAGAACAGGTTCGGGTACTTGTTGTGCGCGAGCAGGGTGAGGTCGCCGCCGTCGTCGAGGATCAGGTTCGGGCCCTTGCCGCCCGCGAACGCCGTCAGCTGCTGCTCCATGCACCAGTCCGCCTCTTCCAGCGTCTGGCCCTTCCACGCGAACACCGGCACGCCCGACTTGGCGATCGCCGCCGCTGCGTGATCCTGCGTCGAGTAGATGTTGCAGCTGGTCCAGGTGACCTCGGCGCCGAGCTCGGTCAGCGTCTCGATCAGCACGGCGGTCTGGATCGTCATGTGCAGACAGCCCGCGACGCGCGCGCCCTTGAGCG
>JBEVNG010000174.1:0-12097 GCA_040508235.1 Polyangiales bacterium
TGCGACGACGGCAATGCGTGCACGGTCGACGCTTGCGACGCGCAGGGCTACTGCACCAACGAGCCCGCCAGCAACGGCGCGGCCAGCGACGACGGCGACGAATGCACGCTGGGCGATCAGTGCACGAACGCCAGCTGCACGTCCGGCTCGGTGATCGCATGCGGCCCGGAGGCAAAGGTGGTGCTCAACGAGCTCGAGTCGAGCGGCGGCGCCCCCGACGACTGGATCGAGCTCTACAACGCCGGCACGCGCACGGTCGACCTCGCGGGCTGGTCGTTGCGCGACAACGACGATACGCATGTGTACAACTTGCCCGCGGGCAGCACGCTCGCGCCGGCGTCGTACCTGGTCGTCGAGGCGGCGCAGCTCGACTTCGGACTCGGCGGCGAGGACTCCGCGCGCCTGTTCGACGTCCGCACCCAGCCGGTCGATAGCTACGCCTGGACCGCGCACGCGGGGGTGACCTACGCACGTTGTCCCGACGGAAGCGGCGCGTTCGCCAACGCCACCAGCTCGACCAAGGGCTCCGCCAACGACTGCAGCACGCCCCCGGTGGCGCAGGTCCTGATCAACGAGGTCGAGTCCAACGGTGGCGACCCCGACGACTGGATCGAGCTCCACAACGCGGGCAGCGCGCCGGCCGACCTCTCTGGCTGGTCGCTGCGCGACAACGACGACACGCACGTCTACTCCCTGCCCGCCGGCAGCGTGATCGCCCCGGCGGGATACCTGGTGATCGGCCAGCCGACGCTAGGCTTCGGCCTCGGCTCCGAGGATGCCGCGCGCCTGTTCCAGGGCAGCGCGCTGATCGACAGCACCAGCTGGACCAGCCACGCGGCGGTGACCTACGGCCGCTGCCCGAACGCCAGCGGTCCGTTCCTGAACACCAGCGCGTCGACCAAGGGCGCCGCCAACGACTGCACGCCGTCGGGGGTGCCGTTCACCAGCTGGCCGGGCGGCGACAGCGTGGTCGATGCCGACCTCGCCGACACCTTCGCGGACAACGTCAGCGGCCTGTCGTACGAGCCCGCGCTCGACGTGCTGTGGGCGGTCCAGAACGACCCAGCGCGCCTCTATCGCCTGGAGTGGGCGGGCAGCGCGTGGGTGCCCTCCGCGGGCGACTGGGCGGCCGGCAAGGCGCTGCACTACCCGGGTGGCGCGGGCGCCCCCGACGCCGAGGGCGTGAGCCGCGGCGAGGGCAGCGGCCTGTACGTCGCCAGCGAGCGCGACAACAGCGACGACGGCGTGAGCCGCATGAGCGTGCTGCGCTTCGACACCGCGAGCGGCGGCACCAGCCTGACCGCCACGCACGAGTGGAACCTGACCCCCGATCTGCCGCCCTCGGGCGCCAACGCGGGGCTGGAGGCGGTCGCCTGGGTGCCCGACGCCGACCTGACCGCGCGCGGTTTCCGCGACCAGAGCACCGGCGCGGCATACGACCCGACGAGCTACCCGGCGCACGGCGGCGGCGTGTTCTTCGTGGGGCTGGAGAGCGCGGGCACGATCTTCGGCTACGTGCTCGATCACGCGGGCGGCGGCTTCACGCGCGTCTCCAGCGCGCCGAGCGGCCAGCCGCTGACCACCGACCTCGCGTACGACCGCGACGTCGGCCAGCTGTGGGCGTACTGCGATGACGCCTGCGGCAACCGCGGCACGGTGCTGCGCATCGAGGAGGCCGCCTCCGCGAACCAGGGCGCGTTCACGGTGCGCGCCGGCTACGAGCGCCCGGCCAACATGCCCAACTACGCCAACGAGGGCATCGCGCTCGGCAGCGAGGCGCAGTGCGCGGGCGGCAACAAGCCGTTCCTGTGGGCCGACGACGCCGACACCGACGGCATCTCGATCCGCAGCGGCACCGTACGTTGCGGCCCGCTGCCCTGATCAGAGCCGCGAGATGCGGTTGCCGGACTTGCGGATCACGGCGCGGATCAGGTCGATGCCGGGCCCGCTCTGATCGCTGTCGTTGATCGCGTCGAACGGTCCGTCGCCCGCGCGCAGGTTGGTCTCCATCTGAATGATGGCGGCGTCGAGGCTCTCGTTCGTGGTCGCCGCCGACATGAACTCGCGCTCCGGGTTGACGCCGACGAAGTCCTGCTCGGTGGCGTCCTCCACGCGCTTGGTGACCCACTTCTCGCCGCGGCGCACCGCGAAGTAGAGGTACGTCTGCTGGTCCATGCTGGTTCCTCGCTGGGGTTCCTGGGGGGGTGACCAGCGTACACGCGTCGGGCGCTTGCGGCATCCCCCAGCGGCGCGGACACTGCGTCGATGCCCGTGCGCACCAAGCGCTGGAACGACCCGCGCGAGCCCGACGACGGCCTGCGCGTGCTGATCTGCCGCTACCGCCCGCGCGGGGTGCCCACGGCCGGGGAGCCCTGGGATGCGTGGACCACCGCCCTGGCGCCCAGCAAGGCGCTGCACGCGGCGGCCTATGGCAAGGATGGCCGCGAGAAGTTGCCGTTCGCCGAGTACGAGCGGCGTTTTCGTGCGGAGATGGCCTCCCAGCAGTTCTGGATCGAGGGCTTCGCCAAGCGCGTCGCCGACGGCGAGACGGTGACCCTGCTCTGCTCGTCGGCGTGCACGGACGAGTCCCGCTGCCACCGCAGCCTGGTGAAGAAGATGCTGGAGGAAGCCGCCTCTCCCGTAGGGCCGCCCACAGGCCCGGTGCGGCGGTCCGACGTACGCCGCCGGGCGTGATAAAACCCGGCATGGCCACCACATCGCTCGCCGGCTGGGGCGCCAACCTGCGCGCCGACTGCGACCTCACGCAGCCCGAGAGTCCGCAGCAGGTCGTGGCGCGGCTGGATCGCGCGGGCACCATCGCGCGCGGCCTCGGGCGCAGCTACGGCGACCCGGCCATCAACGCGGACCGCCAGGTGCTCGGCATGGCGCGCGTCGACCGCTACCTCGGCTTCGACGAGGCGACCGGCACCTTGAGCTGCGAGGCGGGCGTGAGCCTGGCGCGCATCCTCGACGACTTCGCGCCGCGCGGCTGGTTCCCGATGATCACGCCGGGCACCAAGTTCGTGACCGTCGGCGGCTGCATCGCCAACGACATCCACGGCAAGGCCCACCACGCGCAGGGCAGCTTCGTCACCTGCGTCGACGCGATCACGGTGCTGCTCGCGAGCGGGCAGATCGTGCGCGCCTCGCGCGACGAGAACGCGGATCTGTTCTGGGCCACCTTCGGCGGCATGGGCCTGCTTGGCGTGGTGATGACCGCCACCATGCGGCTGCGCCGGATCGAGACCACGTACTTCAACCAAAAGTCGATCGCGGTCGCGAACCTGAGCGAGCTGCTCGCGGTGCTGGAGCAGTACGATCAGGAGTACCCGTACTCGGTCGCCGTGCTCGACGTCTACGGGCGCGGAGCGAGCCTGGGTCGCGCCGTGGTCGCGGTGGGAGATCACGCCCGCCGCGACCAGCTGCCCGCGGGGCTCGACCCACTCGCCGTCTCACCGCCACCACGGCTGTCGGTGCCGTTCGAGCTGCCCGAGCTGACGCTCAACGCGCTCAGCATCCGGGTGGTGAACGCGGTCGCGCAGCTGACCCAGAAGCGGCTCAAGCCGATCGGCCACTACGAGGGCTTCTTCTATCCGCTCGACATGCTCGGCCACTGGAATCGCGGCTACGGGCGACGCGGCTTCGCGCAGTACCAGTTCGTGATCCCGTTCGAGGATGGCGAGGCGCGCATGCGCTCTCTCTTGGAGTTCATCTTCGCCTCCGGGGAGCTGCCGTTCCTGAACGTGCTCAAGCGCATGGGCAAGGAGAGCGGCGGCGTACTGTCGTTCCCGCGCGAAGGCTACACGTTCGCGATCGACTTCCCGATCCGCGACAACACGGTCCACGTGCTGCACCAGCTCGACAAGCTGGTGGTCGAGGCGGGCGGGCGCATCTACCTGGGCAAGGACGGCTACGTCGAGGCGGACACGTTCCGCGCGATGTACCCCGCCATCGACACCTGGCTCGCGGTGAAGCAGAAGTACGACCCCACCAACGTGTTCACGTCGAACTTGGCGCGGCGTGTAGGCCTGCTGGCGCCGCGCTGACGGCCGGCTGCAGATCCCAGCGCGCCAGCGTGTGCGCCATCGCGAGCATCAGCAGGTTCGCCCACAACAGCCAGCCGCCCGCGGCGTAGCCCTCGTAAGGATCGAACTGGTTGAAGAACACCACGTTCGCGAACACCACCGAGGGCAGCCACGCCAGCACGCCGAGCGCCGCGCGCGCCCACACCGGCTGCGGCCAGCGCACGATGCGATCGAGCAGGAACGCCTGCGTCACCGGCAGGTACGCGAGGTAGTGGATCCAGGACGTCGGCAACAGCAACGGCGTGCAGCCGGCGATGAAGCAGAACACGTACGGCAGGCGCGTCTCGGGTCGCAGTCGCGCGGCGCGCAGCACCATCCACAGGTTGCCCGCCACCACCGCGTAGCAGACGCCGGTGAGCACGCTGCGCGCGAACGGCGTGCCGAGGCTCGGCCACATGCGCGCCAGCACGGTGGGCGGGAAGTGGCTGCTCGCCGACGTGATCACCCAGGTCGAGGTGGCGATGCGCGAGGCCTCGGCGCTCGCGCGGTAGAAGTCGATGGTCGCCTGCGGGCCCATCGTCAGCACCGGCAAGCCCACCAGCAACACGCCCGTCAACACGGACACCCAGATCCAGAGCTGCCAGCGCCGCGGTCCCAGGAAGCCGACGGCGTAGATGATCGGGAAGTAGCGGCCGGCCGCGGCCAGCGCGATCGGCAGCGCGGTCAGCGGCGCGGGCGCGCGGTGCTGGATCACCAGCGACAGCATCGCCAGCGCGACGAACAGGGTGTTGGCCTGGCCCCACTTCCAGTTGTGCAGGATCGGGTAGCAGGTGATGGTCAGCAGGAACATCACCGCGTGCGACCACCACGCCTGCTTCTTCAACAGCGTCAGCGCGCTGCCCACGTACAGCGCCAGGCTGGCGGCCTGCAGGTAGCCCCAGGCGTCCGTGGCATCCGACTTCGACAGCTTCGAGAACGGCCAGATCAGCAGCGCGAAGCTCGGCGAGTAGAAGTACTTCACGATCGGCGCGTGGCTCTCGAGGATGACCTTCGCCTGCTCGTAGTAGTACAGGACGAAGTCGCAGTAGCGCAGCTCGCAGAACTCGATCGCGAGGTTGAAGTTGTAGTAGGTGCCCCAGATGTGCGCGTAGTACGCGAACACGGCGCCGAAAATCAGAGCACCCCCGAGCGCGTACGCCGCGACCCGGCCAAGCAGACCTTTCATCGCCTCCGCGTCTACGACGCCTGGACGCGGATGGCAAATGCCTGGGTCTACTGCTTAGGGCTGCGCCCGCAGCGCCGCGATCGTGTTGCTGGTCTTGCCGCCGGAGCTGCCGAACTCCTTGAGCGGCAGGTCCATCGCTTGCAGCAGCGTCAGCAAGATATCGCTGGTGTTGCCGCCGCTGCCGCGCACATGGATGCCGGGGTGCACGAGCGCGCCGCCACCCTTGCCGGCCACCAGCACGGGGTAGTCGTTGATCGAGTGCGGCAGGCCCTCGGCGGTGTCGGTGCTGGCGAGGATCACGCAGTGGTCGAGCAAGTTGCCCTGGGCCTCGGGCGTGGCCTTGAGGATCTCCAGCAGCTTGGCGAAGCGCTTCATGATGAAGATCGTGATCGAGTTCACCTGCGGCTGCTCGCCGCCCTCGTTGTGCGTCAGCGAGTGGTGATCGCCGGCCTGGATCTCCGGGTAGTTGGAGAAGCCCACGGAGCCGCTGAACATCACGGAGAACACGCGGGTCTGATCGCATGCCAGCGCGAGCGCCGCCATGTTCGCCATCGCGTCGTTGACCGCGGTCAGGTACTTATCGCCCGTCATGGTGCTGGGCGCCGCCGGCTTCATGCACGAGCTGGGTGGCGGCGGTGCGCTCTCGATCGCCAGGATCTGCGTCTCCAGCGCGCGGATGCTCTCCATGTGCTGATCGATGCGGCGCTGATCGTTCACACCAAGTCGACGCTTGAGCGCGGTGGCGTCGTCCTTGACCGCCGACAGCACGGAGCGGCGCAGCGCCAGCTTGGGGTCGACCACGTTGGTCTGGCCGGGCTCCTTGAAGCCATCGCCGAACAGCCGCGAGTAGAGCGCCGACGGCGTGTACTCGGGGGGGTTCGCGTTGTCCGGTCCGTTGTGCGACAGGTAGCGCAGCGTGCTGCCCTCGCCCGTGACCACGCTCTTGGAGATGCCGATCTCCAGCGAGCGAAACTTGAGTTTGTCCTGGATCGTGGCAGCGACCACCTGGTCCACCGACGGCGCGCTGAACGTCGACGCGTAGGGCGCACCCTTGGGGTCCTGCGAGATCATCGGCGCGCCGGACAGGATGCCGACGCAGCCCGCGTGGTGGCCGCGCTGGTTGCCGGTCTTGATGTTGTAGCCCGACACCACGGACACGTAGTCCTTCACGTTCATCAGCGGGGCCAGCTCCTCGGTGAGCTGCCAGCTGGCGCCCTGCGCGCTGGGCGTCCACTTCTTGAGCCGCACGCCGTTGCCCCAGAAGAAGACGCCGAAGCGCTTGGGGATGGTGGCGCCGTCCGCGAGCGCGGTGCCGTGCGAGTTCAGCATCATCTCGAGCGTGGGCAGCCCCACGCCGACCGCGCTGCCGTAGAGCATGCCGCGCAACAAGCTACGGCGACCGATCTGGTTACGGGACTTCATTCCTTGGCTCCGAAGCGGAAGCCATCGCTGGCGACCACGGCCCGCAACAGCGAGGTGAACTTGTAACCACTGGCGGCGAACGCCTCGATAGTCGCCTGCACCGCGGGCTCCTCGCCACTGCTTTCCACGTGGGCGGTCGCATAGCGATAGAGCTGGCGGGCGACGCACTCGACCGCGCTCTCGTCGTCGCGCAGCAGCTCCGCCAGCTCCAGCGGCCCCTCGAAGTCGCTGCCGTTGACGTTGCCCGTGACGTCGAGCGCGTGGCCCTTGTCGTCCTTGCGCCAGCGGCCGACGGCGTCGAAGTGCTCGAGCGAGAGGCCGAGCGGATCCATCAGCTTGTGGCAGCCCGCGCAGCTGGCGACCTGGTTGTGCACGGCCAGGCGCTCTCGCATGGTGGGCGCGTTCGCGTTGGGCTCCGGCAGCACCGTGCTCACCTCGGGCGGCGGCGCGGGGATGGCGGTGCACAGCAGGCGCTCGCGGATGAACTTGCCGCGCTTGGTCGGCGAGGTGCCATCCTGGTGCGCGTAGGTGGACAGGAACACCGCCTTGCCGAGCAAGCCCGCGCGCGGTCCGTCCGCCGGCAGCTCGACGCGACCCTTGCTCGTCGCGGGCAGCCCGTAGAGCTCGGCCAGCGGGCTGTTCACGAACGCGACGCGGGTGGTGAACAGGTCGCGGAAGTCGGTGTTGGCGCCGAACGTGAAGTCCTCGATGGTGTCGAGCACGTCGTCCTTCATCGCGGTCTTGAGCGTGTCGTCGAAGCCCGCCGGCAGCACCGTGCTCGCCTTGTCGACGAGATCGATCTCCTCGAGCGCGAGCCGCTCGGCGTGGAAATTGTCGAGCGCGGTCTTGGCGCGAGGGTCGGCGAGCAGGCGCTCGGCCTGCGTGTTGAGGCCTGCGGGCGTGGTGAGCTCGCCCTTGCTGGCGGCCGTCAGCAGCGCGTCGTCCGGCGTGGTGTTCCAGAGCAAGTACGAGAGCCGCGTGGCCAGCTCGTAGTCGTCGAACGCGACCGTGCCGCCGCCCTGGTCCTTGCCGAGCTCGATCCGGAACAGGAAGTGCGGCGACTGCAGGATGCCCGCGACCGCGAACTGCAGGCCGGCGTGGAAGTCGCCGAGCGCGGCCTGCGCCTGGCTGGCGAGCGCCGCGTACCGCGCGATCTCGTCGCTGGCAAGCGGGCGCCGGAACGCGCGCTGGCCAAAGCGGGCGACGAACGCCTCCGTGCAGCCCGCGTCCGTGGTGCCGGACGGCGTGCAGCCGACGAACTTCTGCCGGTGCGCCTCGTCGAGCGCCGCCTCGGCGAGCGCGAACGCCGCCGACTCGAACTTCTCGGCCGCGGACGGCGAGATGGTCGCGCGCGCCGCGCCGATCGAGAAGAAGCCGTTGATCGAGGTGTCCGGCTCCAGCTCCGGCAGCTCCAGCTGCACGCCGAACAGATCGTCGACCGTGTTCTCGTACTGGTGCACGGTCAGCTTGCGCAGCGCCACGGCCGCCGGCTTGAAGCCCTTGGTCTGCGCGCCGCCTCCGCCGGGTGCCGTGGGCAGCGATCCGGGAGGTGCGTCCTCGGAGGGCAGCGGCGCATCTCCACCCAGGCTCGGCCCGCCGATCGTCCCACTGCAGCCCGGCAACGTGGCGCCGATCACCGAAAGACAGAGCAGGCCCGCGTGCAGCCTCGAAGCGCGCGGTCTGTCCGCGCGCGAGCCGAACACGGCGGTGGAGGGACGGCGAACAGACGAACGTGCGGTCATGCCTACCTGGGTCGCACACAGGTGCGAGCAGAGGTCGAGCGGGCCGGAAATCGGCGCGAACGAGGGTGGGAAGGGGTTTCCGAAGCTAACCGATCGAGTCGCGCCGGCGGCGCAAAAGTGGGCGTCCGGTAAGTGTCAGTACCCGCGTGGACCGGCTCAGCCCAAACACGGGCTCGGCGGAATTTGTGCGTACAGGTGCGCGGAGTCGCCAGAGTCACCATCGTTGTCATGGCGAGCAGTGCCGCGCCAATCGAGCCGCACTTGGCGCCAGCAGATCGGCTGGTCAGACCATTCGGGTATGACAGCCACGTGAACCGCACCCGAGAGTCCACCGTCTCGTTGCGCTGGCTGATTCCGTTCATGCGCGTCACTGGTCAGACCACGGAAGACCTGGCTGTCCTGGCACGTGAAGGCCTCAGCTTGCGCGAGCTTGCCGATCCCGAGGCACGCATCCGCCACCGCGCCGCAGCCGATCTGATCGGCGCCGCCGCCGAGCGCATGCGCTGTCCCGAGCTGGGCCTACTCGCCGGCGCGCAGCTCGCGCCGTGCGACTTCGACGCCATCGAGCTCGCCGTGCGCTCGTGCGCGAGCCTGCGCCAGGCGATCGACCTGCTGGGTCGCTCGATGACGCTGCTGCATGGCGCGCTCGAGAGCTCGCTGCGCGAGGGCGAGTCGCTCGCGGTCTGGGAGCTGCGTATCACCGACGATGTGCCGCTGAGGCCGGCGTGCGACGACTTCGCGCTGGCGGCGGCCTACACGATCTGCCGACGCTACTTGGCCGGGCCGTGCGTGCTGCGCGAGGTGCACCTGCGCCAGGAGAGCGCCGACTACCAGGCCGTGTACGAGCGCACCTTCGCGGGCGCCACCGTGCGCTTTGGGCGTCGCAACGTGGCGCTGGTGTTCGAGCGCGCGTGCCTCGACACGCCGATGGCCCAGGCCCACGCCGGGTTGCGGCGGATCTACGAGGCGCAGCTGAGCGAGCGGCTGGCGCAGATGGACTCGTCGCGGGCGATGAGCCTGCGGGTGCGTCAGGTGCTGGAGGAGCAGCTGCGCAGCGGCGAGGCCGGCATCTCGTCGGTGGCCCAGCGCCTCGGCCTCAACGTGAGCACGCTGCGCCGCGAGCTGGCGGAGGAAGGCACCACCTACCGCCGCCTGCGCGAGGAGCTGCGCAGCGAGCTGGCGGAGCGCTACCTCGGCGATCGCACGCTGTCCGTCAGCGAGGTCGCCTTCTTGCTCGGGTTCGCGACCGTGGCCGCGTTCAGCAAGGCCTTCCGGCGTGGCCACTCGGTGCCGCCGACCACGTACCGGGCGCAGGTCCGACGCAGCCTGCCCTCACCCCGCGCCAGCCTCTGAGTACGCTCGGGTAGGCACGCCTTCCTCGCGCTGCCTGAGAGCGCTTGCGCGAGCGGCCTCGAGGCGGCACATCGAGGACCGTGAAGCGCAAGGTTTTCATCGACGGACAGGAAGGCACCACCGGGCTGCAGATCCACGAGCGCCTGCAGGGCCGCGAGGACATCGAGCTGCTCTCGATCGCCAGCGAGCAGCGCAAGGACGCCGCCGCCAAGCGCGCGATCATCGCGCAGGCCGACGTGGTGATCCTGTGCCTGCCCGACGCCGCCGCCGTGGAGACGGTCGCGCTGTCGCCGGACGCGCGCTTCATCGACGCCAGCACCGCGCACCGCGTGCACCCCGAGTGGGTCTACGGCCTGGCCGAGCTGGAGCCACGCCAGCGCGAGAAGATCGCGAGCGCCAAGCGCGTCGCCAACCCGGGCTGCTACCCCACCGGCTTCGTGCTCGCGTTGCGTCCGCTGGTCGACGCTGGACTCGTGCCGGCCGACTACCCGGTCAGCGTGCACGCGGTCAGCGGCTTCAGCGGCGGCGGCAAGAAGATGATCGCCAGCTTCGCGGAGCACAACGGCGAGCCCGCCTGGGGCGCACGCGCCTACGGCCTGCCGCTCAAGCACAAGCACGTGCCGGAGATGCGCGCCTACGCGGCGCTGACGCGCGCGCCGATCTTCAGCCCGATGGTCGCCAACTACTACCAGGGCATGTTGGTGCAGATCCCGCTGCACGTCGGTGCGCTGCCCGCGACCGTCACGCCGGGCGACGTGCATCGCGTCTGGAGTGCGCGCTACGCCAAGGAGCCGTGCGTGCGTGTGTTGCCGCTCGAGGGCGGGAGCGCCGTGGAAGAGGGCTTCCTGCCGCCCACCGGCGTCAACGACACCAACACGGTGGAGCTGTTGGTGTCGGGCCACGCCGAGCAGCTGCTGCTGACCGCGCGCCTCGACAACCTCGGCAAGGGCGCGGCCGGCGCCGCGGTGCAGAACCTCAACCTGATGCTCGGCCTCGAAGAGCTCCGCGGCCTGACGCTGTAGAGCCTAGCCGCGACCCGCCAGCAAGCGGCCTTCCTCGGAGTCGAGGTACGCCTGCGGCACCGGCGGCGCGAGGTAGTCGAGCGTGAGCTCCTCGCCCGCGGCGATCGCGCGCCGCACGCGCATGTGCACGCCGTCGGGGTCGATGCCGAGGTTGGGCTCACGCGCGTGGTTGATGTAGCCGTAGCTGGTGCGCACCGCGCGCACGAGCAACCGCCGCTCGCTCAGGGCGTTCCACTCCAGCGCCAGCATCAGCTCCGGGTAGAGCTCGCTGTCGATGACCTGGCCATCGAGCTTGCACACCAGCTCCCCCACGGGGCGCGCGCGCGTGCTGAACATGCCCATGCCCTTGCCTTCGACCGGGCGAAGCTCGACGTCGTCGATGGTGCGCAGGTACGCCTCGGGGCGTCTGGCCAGCTGGAGCACGGACTGGATCGTGAGTTCCATGCGCTCGTGTTAGCGCCGCCGCCGGCGCCGCAGCAAGGCGAGCAGCGTCCAGCCCATGCCCCCGCCCCGCACCACGCTGCAGCCATCGTCCGTGCTCCGCGCGGGAGCCACGCTCGCGTCGGCGGACGACGAGGACATCTGCACGCCCGCATCGCGCGAGGCGACGCCGCCGGGCGCGTCGGGGGTGCGCTCCGGCCCGATGCACACCTCGGTGGCGGCGCCCACCAGGCCACCCGCGCCGATCGCACGCACGGGCAAGCAGCGCCCCGTGAAGCGGCCGCCGACACCGTTGAGCACCTGCGGCACGCTGCAACGCGCGGGGATCACGTGCTCGCCGACCTGCCAGGCCAGCGGCGTCGGTCCCGCGACTTCCCACGTGTGCAGCGTGTTGGGGCCCGTGTCGAGGCAGTCCTGCGCATGGAGCACGTCGGGACACGGCACGCGCTCGTTGAGGTCGTAATACAGGGGCTCGGTGACCGTGTGCTGGCCGAGCGTCGGCGCGGCCGGTGCACTCGCCGAGCTTGCGCCGGTGCGAAACGCGAGCTCGGTGACCGCGTTCACGCCCGCGTCCTGGCCGGTGCGCACCTGCGTGAAGTCGAGCGTCAGCACGTGGTCGTGGTTCGGCTGCAGCGCGCCCGGCAGCACGTGCACCACACCGCGCGCGTCCGGCGACACCGTGTAGGCGACCACCTGGCCGTCGAGCCGTACGACCGGGTTCGTCCAGGCATAGGGCACCAGCGCCCAGAGCTCGGCGTTCGTCGGCACGTCGACGGCGCCCGCGGCCGGGTAGCTCCACAGCACCTGGAGCGCGGGCAGCCTGCACCTCGCCTCGGCGGTCGCGGTGAGGCTCAGCGCCAGCAGGCC
>JBEVNG010000214.1:0-7300 GCA_040508235.1 Polyangiales bacterium
AAATGTACACAGGCATGGTGTCTCCTCTCGTGCGTGCTCAGTTGGCAGTCGTGATGGCGTAGACCTGAAACGCGTGCAGCTTCGTGACCGCCGGCTGAGGCGTCAGCTGACTGGGGAACGGTCCGAACGCGACAGGCTCGGTGCTCCAGGACTTCTGCATGTCGCGAGCGTAGAGCTGAGTCGGGTCGGTAACCTGAAAGGCGATTTGAAAGACCGCGTCGAGCGGGATGTCCTTGCTCTCGATCTTCGACTCGACGCGCACAACGTCCGCCCCCACGGCCACCTGCGAGTGCGTGTTGTCCACGATGCTCAACACGTTCGTGAAGGCGAACAGGTCAAAGCTCGTTCCGCGCTTGTAGTAGATAGCGATCCGCAACGAGCCCGACGCCCCCGGATGAACGAGCGCGCCCAGCGCGCGCAGCTTCTTGTCGTTTGGCGCGAAAGCGATGGTCGACGCATACAGCGTTCCCGCCTCGACCGGCGCCGAGGTCACCGGCTCAATCCTCGTGGACGTGCTCCAACCGCACCCCTCGGGGCCGCAGTAGCCGTACGGGCACGCGTCGCCGCAGCGTTGGCAGTTGTGGGGGGTGCCGGCTTCGGTCTCGCAGCCTTTGCCTTGGAGATCGCCGTCGCAGTTGAAGTGGGTGGGGGCGCAGGCGGAGGTGCAGCTGCCGCGGGTGCAGGTGTAGTCGACGTGGTCGGCGCACTGGACGGTGTGGTCGGGGCTGCTGAGGGGAGCGAGCGACTGGCTGTAGGTGATGGGGCGGCAATAGCCTTTTTGATCGGGCAGGTCGCAGCGCTCGCAGGTGCCGGTGCAGGCTTGCTCGCAGCAGACGCCGTGCACGCATTGCGTGCCAGCGGTGCAGGCTTGCTGACCGTTGCCGCAGGCCTCGCCGAGGCTGGGGCGGCAGTCGGCGTCTCGCGTGCCGTCGCAGCCGGGCGGGCAGACATCATCGCCGGGCACACAGAGAACGGGCGCCGCGGCGACCTTGGCGGGTCCCAGCGCAGGGGGCATGTCGAGCTCGGTGAGGCAGTGCTCGCCGGTCTGCACGCGCTCTACGTCCGCGGGCGTCTGGAAGTTCGGCACGCCGATGCAACCGCCCGTGTTGGGATCGCACGTGGTCGTACCAACGCAGTGGTTCTGCGCCATGCACTGGCGACCGAACGAGAACGGCACGCTGAGCGTCCCGCGTTGAAAGACCGCGTCCGCACGCTGCTCGATCAGCGGGACCGCCTTGCCGTCCTCTTCTCCATACGCGGTGAGCCGGATGCGCGAGACGGCCAGATCGCCCTTCTCCACCGAGAACGAGCCGAGCACGTAGCGGCCATCGGGACCGAGCGTGCAGTCCGTCCCGACGCGCAGCCAGCGATGGTAGACCGCGTATTCGCCGCGCTCGTCCAGGATCTCCGCATGGACGTAGCGCAGCTCCGTGCCGGGCGTGAGCTCGCTGCGGATCTGAGGCAGCAGCTGGTCGACGGACTCGGTGCACGAACACAGCACGAACGCCGCGCTCAGGAGCTTGTTCATGGGCTGCCCAAGACGAGGCCGCTCGTCCCTCCGCTCGCGCCTTCGGTTCGATCGCGCGTGGCGAAGATCACGGCGAGCGTCACGCCGGCCGCTGCGACGGCGGTGCCGACCCACAGCCAGGGCCTCTTTAAGAGCGGCGGCGCGTCGGAGCGTGGGGCTTGCGGCGGCGGTGGACTCGCGCGCTCGGCTTCCACCGCGCTGAGCGTGACGTGCACGGCGAGCTGCTCGCGGCCGCGCACGCTGATCTGACGCCGCTCGGGCAGACGCCCCAGCGCGCGAAACTCGAGCAAGTGGTCGCCGACCAGCAGGTTGAGCTCGGCCTGCGGGCCGTTCGCGACCGTGACGCCGTCGACGATCACCGTCGCGCTGCCGGGCTGCACCTGCACGTGGACCTCGCCGACGTAGGCGCTGGCGCGCTCCAGCAGATGCTCGACCTCCACGCGCAGAGGCTCCGCGAGCGGCCGCTCGCGCGACTCCAGCGCTTCACTCAGGAAGCGCACCGCTTCCCCGTAGTTGCGCAGCTCGAATTCGACCTTGCCGAGGCCGCGCAGCGTGCGCGCATTGGGGTAGAGCTCGTGCGCCTCGCGAAAGTGCTCGCGCGCCTCGGCGTAGTTGCCGCGTTCGTGCTCGTCGATGGCGGCATCGATCGCGCGATCGTATTCAGGCGTCATGGTGTCGACGGAGTCGGCGTGCGCGTGGCCGAGCCACACGACACACGCGAGCATCCACACCACGCTGCGCGCGGCGGAACGGATCCCCTCACCCATACGGTCTCCAGTGTTTGTCGCGCGGCACCAAGCCCACTGCGAACGGACGACTCACTCCCTGTACGCCTGGCGTGTCGAACACCTGCCAACGCAGCGTTCAGAATTCATCGCGTGCGACGGGCCCCGCGCGATGTGCACGTGCGCGGCTCGCCGCGGGTGGCGCGGAGCTCCCGGCGGGCACGTCTTCTTGCACACGCGTGCGCCGCGGCGTCACACGCGCGCGCGGCACACCGGCATCGACCACTGGCGTGGGCACGTCGTGATGTACCGGCGTGCGCGTATCGAGCGCCGACGAGGGCGGCACTGCGTTGAACGCGACCGGTTGTTGGATGCGCACGGGCGGCGGCGGCGCGGAGTCCGAGCTCGCGCGCGGCCACAACGTGAGCGCCCCCAGCACGCACACGAACACGGCCACCGGCCAACGCTTTTTCTTCGCGCGCGGCGGCCGCGGCACGCGCGATGGGATCAGCGAAGCACGCTGTGTGCTGCACATGCCGAGCACGCCGTCGGGCAGCGCCGCCGGGCCCTCCCACACCAGCAGCGGCTCCGGCCAGCTGCGCTCCTGGCTGAACGGACGCAGCTCCTCGACCAGCTCCGCCATGCTCGCCTGCCGCTGCTCGCGCTCGCGCGAGATGGCGCGAAACACCAGCGACGAGAGCGCCTCGGGCAGCTCCGCGCGGAGCGCCCTTGGCAGCGCGGGATCGCGCGTGATGAACTCGACCGCTTGCTCGCCGAAGCTGCTGCCCTCGTAGGGCGCACGTCCGACCAGTGCCTCGTACAAGATCACGCCGAACGCGTACACATCGCTGCGCGCATCGAGCGAGGGATCGCAGCGCAGCTGCTCGAACGACATGTAGCGCGGCGTGCCCATCGCCACGCCCGAGTGCGTCAGCCGCGAGGCGTCCGTCTCGACCACCTTCGAAATCCCGAAGTCGATCACCTTGGGCACGATCTCGTCGCCCACGCGCGCGAGGAAGATGTTCGCGGGCTTGATGTCGCGGTGGATCACGTCCACCGCGTGCGCGGCGACCACCCCCTCCATCGCCGCGATCAGCCAGCGCACGAGCTGCAGCAAGCTCGTGGTCTCGCGCTGGAGTCGCTCGGACATCACCTCGCCCGTGAGCAGCTCCATCACCAGGACCACCGCGTCCTGCTCCAGCACCACGTCGTACAGATCGACCACGTTGCGGTGGCGAATGCGCGAGGTCGCGCGCGCCTCGCGCAGCATGCGCTGCTGCGCAAGCGCGTTGGGCGCCAAGCGTGGGTGCAGCCACTTCACCGCCGCGCGCCGCAACGTGACGAGGTTCTCGGCCTCGAACACCGCGCCCATGCCGCCCTCCCCGAGCGCGCGGATCAGGCGATACTTACCGCCCAGGATCTCGCCGCTGGCTGGCCCTGGACGCGCTGTCGGCAGCTTCTCCGGCCCGGTGTCCACGTCGCGTTCTACGACCCCACCCCCGGCGCCCTGCCACCTGGTTGGTGTGAACGAGTGCGTTCAGGGGCAGCGAAACGACACCGAGGGCAGCACGCTGGGGAAGAGCGTGACGACGTTGGCGAGCAGCTTCGCGCAGTCGTAGCCGTCCTCGACGCGTACGAACTCGGCCTTGTTCCGCGCGGGCGGGCATGGCGCGGGCGTGGCGGAGATGTCGGCGCAGAGCGGCACGCTGCAGCCGAGCTGGGAGCCGAACTGGTCGACCTGCAGCTGTGAGCTGTGCTGCTGCCCGTCCGCGCCGACGGTGCCGTTGACGAAGGTGCTGCGTCCAATGCTCGCCACGTAGACATCCGCGTCGCCGAGCACGAGCTTGGGGTGGAAGAGCAGCGTGCTGCCCGGCTTCCCATCCTCGTCCTGGTCGATCACGCGGCAGTCCTCGAGCGAGGGCGCGACGTCGACCGACGACGGGCAGCGGCAGGTCGAGCCGGCGATCCAGGTCTGCGCGGCGTCCTTGGTCACGAAGCTGCTCTCCTTGCCCTTGCAGCGCTCCGGCAGGTCGCGCGTGAAGCCGTCGATGGCGTCGGGCGCCAAGGTCGCCCAGGTGCGCTCCCCGAACAGCACGCGGTGCGTACGCGGGGAGACGAACTGAGGCCTGGCGACGCGCGTCTCCGCGTTCTCGCCCTCGCCGAGCGAGTCGCACAAGCGCAGCGTCAGCTCGACGTGCGGATCCTGGCCCGTGGTGACGACGAAGTCGGCGATGGCGTAGTCGCGCGTGCGGATCACCTCCCCCCAGTAGCGGTCCTCGGCGAACGAGTACGTGCGCGTTGCGTAGCGTCCCAGCAGCGGCTTGGCCCAGTCGGGGAAGGTGGCGGCGAGCGCGACCTGACCGCCATCGGCCGCGGTCTCCGTGGGCGTGCCCGCGTCGGGCAGCGTGACCAGCGCCTCGCCCGCGTCGCTCTTGCGGCCCGCGTCGTGCGCGATGATCGCCGAGGCGTCGTCCTGCTCGGCCTCCTCGGGAGCGGCGCCGTCCAGGCCGGCGTCGGAATAGCTGGCGCTGCTGCATGCGGAGGCAGCCAGGGCGAGCGCGAGCAAGGGTGCGTAGCGTTCCACTCGCGAAGCCCGTACCACCGCGCGGCCTCCCCTCCCACTCGCTTTTGCGCTCGGCAGGGGTGAGGTTGGGGCCTGCCTGCGCAATTCCGTCACCACAGTCCTTGCAGCGGTCCCCCGCGCGCGGCCAGCGCATCCACGCGGCGCGTGACCTCGGGGTCCTCGAGCAGCGGCGGCGCATGGTGCGGCTTGCCGCGCGCGTCGATGACCAGCGAGCCGGTGCAGCCCCAGTGCTTGTGCTCCGTGAACGCGCCCACGCCGTCGATATCGAGCGCGGGGTTCATGCGCGTGAACGTCACCCACAGGAAGTTGTTCTCGGTGCGCGCGGCGAACTCGCTGTCGTCGACCAGCACGATCAGCGGGAAGCCCTCCACGCCAGCGAACGAAGCACAGAAGCGGCGCAGGTCCTCGCGCGCGTACGACGAAGGGCCCTTCACCGCCAGGATGCCGGGCCACACCACGCGCGGCTCCGAGAAGCCGTCGGGCAACGTGAAGCTCGGCAGCTCCTTGGCGAGCTCGCGGATCGGCTCGCCGACGGCCGCCATCACCAGCTTGCTGCCCCGGTTGAGGCCCTCGCCCGAGTAGTCGAGCGTGTCGATGGTGGTGCGCGTCTGAAAGTGCAGGTCGCGCCGGAAGTCGATGCGCGCGAGCACGTGCGCGAACATGGCCGGGATGTCCTGCACGTCGAGCCGCGGCGCGTCTTCCTGCGCGCAGATCATCACCACCTTGGCCAGCGACATCTGGCCGAAGCCGAGGATCGAGTTGGCCTGCGTCAGCAGCTCCTCGGGCGACGTGCGCGGCCGATACGGCACATAGCGCTCGCTGCCGATCGCGAGCAACAGCGGGTGCACGCCGCTGGCGTCGACCGCGTGCACCGCCTTCACGCCGTGCACCACCGTGGGCACCACCGGGCCGGTCAACGCGCGGATCAGCTCGCCGAACACGGTGTCTTCCTGCGGCGGACGACCGACCACCGTGAACGGCCAGATCGCATCCGCGCGGTGGTACACGCGCTCGACGCGCAGCACCGGGAAGTCGTGCTGCAGGCTGTAGTAGCCGAGGTGATCGCCGAACGGGCCTTCGGGCTTCACCACGTTCTCGACCGTGCCCACCAGGCAGAAGTCGGCGTCGACATGCACCACGCCCTCGTTGGTGTGCGCCAGGCGGACGCGCCGACGCGCCAGCGCTCCCGCGAACGACAGCTCGCTCAGGCCCTCGGGCAGCGGCATCACCGCGGCCAGCGTCATCGCGGGCGGACCGCCGACGAACACGCTCACCTTGAGCGGCTCGTTGCGCCGGATGGCGGCCTGATGATGGATGCCGATGCCGCGATGGATCTGGTAGTGCAGCCCCACCTCGCGGTCGCGCTCGTACTGGTTGCCGGCGAGCTGCACGCGGTACATGCCGAGGTTCGAGCGCATCGCCGACGGCTGATCGGGGTCCTCGGTGTAGACCTGCGGCAGCGTCACGAACGGGCCGCCGTCGTCGGGCCAGCTGGTCAGCTGCGGCAGGTCGCTGAGCTGGCAGGTGTGCTCCAGCGCAGGCCCCCCCGAGACCACGCGCGGCAACATCGTCAGCGCGGTGAACGGCGCGGACCAGTAGCGCCACGGTCGCTTCATGCCCGCGCTCGGATCGACCTTGAGCTCGACCACACGCCGCACGCGCTCGAGCGCGTCCGCGAACAAGATCTCCGCGCGCGCCATGGTGCCGAACAGGTTCGACGCCATCGGGAAGCGCGAGCCCTTCACGCGCGTGAACAGGAGCGCGGGGCCTCCGGCGGCGTACACCCGGCGCTGGATCTCGGCGGCCTCGAGGTGGGGATCGATCTCGTGCTCGATGCGCGCGAGCTGCCCCGCGCGCGCCAGGGCATCGACGGCGGCGCGCGTGCTGTGGAAAGCCATGCAGCGATCTATCAAGCGTTGGACACGGCGTCGAGCGCAGCGGCCAGCCCCCGCCGGGCCGGCTCGGGCAGCGCGGCCACCCGCACGTGCGCGGGCAGGCCGAACGAGCTGCAGTCGCGCACCTGCACGCCGTGCACGCGCAGCCTGGAGGTGAAGCGCGCGGCGTCGCCCACCTCGACCAGCTGATAGCTGGCCGCGCTGGGGTGCACGCGGTAGCCGCGCGCGACGAACAGCTGGCGCACCGCCTCGCGGTCGACGCGCATGCGCGCGAAGCTCTGGTGCACGAACGCGCCCTCGCCCGCGCTGGCCGTCAGCGCCGCCAGCGCCGGGCTGGAGGTGGCCCAGGTGGGACGCTGGCGCTCGATGCGCGCGATCCACGCCGGCTGCGCGCGGCACAGGCCGATGCGCAGCCCCGGGCAAGCGAACTCCTTGGTCAGCGAGCGCACGCGGATCACGTTCGCGGGCAGCTCCACGCGCGTGTCATGGCCGTGCTCGCTCAGGCTGACGAACGACTCGTCGAGCACGATCGCGGTCCCGGGCAGTCGCGCGGCGAGCGCGCGAATGC
>JBEVNG010000223.1:0-29399 GCA_040508235.1 Polyangiales bacterium
CTCACGCGCGCGTTCAACGGCATGGTGCGCGACATGCGCGAGTCGCGCGATCGCATCGAGTACCTGTCGCGCATCGGCGCCTGGCAGGAGTTCGCCAAGCGGCTCGCGCACGAGATCAAGAACCCGCTGACGCCGATCCAGCTCGCCGTGCAGGAAGTGCATCGCTCGTACAAGGGCGACGATGCGCGCTTTCGGCGCACGCTCGAGGACGCGCGCGCGATCGTCGAGGAAGAGATCGCGACGCTGCGCCGGCTGGTGTCCGAGTTCAGCGAGTTCGCGCGCCTGCCCGAGGTGAACCTGTCGCCCGCCGACCTGGGCGTGTTCGTGAAGGACGCCGTCGAGGCGCCGTTCCGCGCGGACGAGATGAGCGAGGTCGCGTCGACGCCCGTCGAGGTCAGCGCGCACGTGGAGTCGGGGGCGCTGCCGGTGCTGATCGACTCGATGCTGCTGAAGCGTTGCCTCGACAACTTGATCCGCAACGCCGTGCAGGCGCTGCGCGACGGCAACGTCCGGGAGGGGCACGTCAGCGTGTTCGCGCGCGCGGTGCAGGGTGCAGGCGGGCCCGAGCGTGCCATCATGCAGGTCCGAGACAACGGACCGGGCGTTCCAGAAGCAGGACGAGAGCGCGTGTTCGACCCCTACTACACGACCAAGGTCGACGGCACCGGCCTCGGGCTGGCGATCGTCAAGAAGATCGTGCTGGAGCACGGCGGCGAGATCACCTGCACCGCGGCGCCCGAGGGCGGAGCCTGCTTCGAGATCGCGTTGCCGTTCATGCGCACCTCCAAGCTCCCCGGACCCCCCAAGTGAAGCCCAGTACCTGGACCTCCCTCCTCGTCACCGCGATGTTCGTCGGCCTGATGTACCTGCGGCTGAGCGACAAGGGGCCGTGGGCGGGCAAAGCTGCGCCCGACTTCAGCCTGCCGATCGTCGGCGGCGAGGGCGCGACGCAGGGCGACCGCGTGCGGCTGTCGGACCTCCAGGGCAAGCTGGTGGTGCTCGACTTCTGGGCTAGCTGGTGCGAGCCGTGCCGGCAGAGCATCCCGATCCTGAACCAGGTCGCCAAGGACCTCGCGAAGGAGGGGGTACACGTCTATGGCATCAACTCGGAGTCGTTCGCTGCCCAGGCCGTGGATCGCGTGGGCCAGCGCTGGGGCATCGGCTATCCGGTGCTGCACGATTCGACCGCGGAGGTCATGGACAAGTACGACGTCTCGGCCCTACCGACCCTCTACCTGATCGATCGTCAGGGTGTGGTTCGCAAGAGCCACGCGGGCGCACCCTCCGCCGAGCGTTTGATCGAGGAAGTTCGCGAAATGGATCGCTAAACAGGCGGAACGCGCGAGCCCGTTTGCTTGACCCTGGTTCGTTTTGTGCTTAGATTCGGCCCCCGGTGGCGTCAATTTAACGTCACCCAACAGCTGGGTCCGCGCATACGGCGTGGGGCCGGCGCACTGTCGGGCGGGTTCAGCTCCGCGCGAGTTCTGAGTAGTGAGGGAGGTACGGTGCAGCCCGTCCTGCCAGCGGATCCAGTCGAAGAGCGCGTCGCCCGCTTCCATGTGCTCGTGTCGAGGGCGGACCCCGATGTCCTCGCCAAGTTCAATCAGCGCTTCGACATGTCTTGGGTCTACCACGACAGCGCGATCGAGGGCGTGGTCTATCAGCAAGAGGAGCTGCTGGCCGCCTTCGATCAGGGCGCGATCAGCGATCCCTCGATGCTGCCCGCGTACGATGAGATTCGTCAGCACAAGGCTGCCATCGACTTGATCCGCGAGATGGCGGACAAGAAGAAGGGCCCGCCGATCACGCTCGACACCATCAAGCTGATCTACTGCGCGCTCGCTCCCGAGGAGAACGAGACCAAGGCGCCGCCGAAGTACCGCAAGGAGATGCCCCTGCATCGCCTGTACTTCCACGAGATCACCACGCCGGACAAGATCGGCCCCAAGCTGCGTCAGCTGATCGACTGGGTGAACTCGCCCGAGGCCAAGCGCGCCACGCACCCGGTGCGCCTGGCGGCCAAGGCGCACTACGAGATCCTGCACATCTACCCGTTCGCGAAGCACAGCGGGAAGGTGGCGCGGCTGTTCATGAACCTGCTGCTGCTGCGGCACGGCTTCCCGCCCGTGATCATCCACTCCACCGAGCGCCAGCAGTACTACGAAGCGCTGCGCGCGGAGTCGAACGAGATGGCGGCCCTGGTGCACGCCTCGTTCCGCTCGTCGATCGAGAGCGCGATCAAGTTCTTCGAGTCGATGGGCTACTGAGCGAAGTCGGCGCGGTAGCTCAGCGCTTCGTGCTGGGCGCTCGCGCCGAGCTTGATGAACGTCGAGAGCATGCGGTCCCGGAACCAGGCCCCTACCCGGCCCGGCGCCTTGGGGCTGCCCTGCCGACGTGATGCCAGCACGATGCGATCGACGCGCGCCTGACGCAGCGTCTGGAACGCGGCGAACGCGCGGCCCGGGTGATCGCGCAGGCAGCGCGCGAGCAGGGCTGCATCCTCCAGCGCGAGCGATGCGCCCTGGCCCGCGCTCGGCGTCGTCGCGTGCGCGGCGTCGCCGATCAAGCACACGCGATCCCGGTGCCACTGCTTCAAGCCGAGGATGTCGTGCTGCGGCCAGGGGCCCTGGATGGTCGTGGTGCGCGCGATGATCTCCCGCACGAACGCCGGGTCATCACGATGCAGGGCCAGCAGGTCGCCGCCGCTGCCGTTGTGGAACCAGTACAGCGTGGGGCCATGGCGCTGCACGCCGAAGAAGGCGCGCGTGCCGAACACCATGTGCATCCAGCCTTCCTCCAGCGTGCTGTCGGCTGCGTCCGTGATGCCGCCAAAGTCGAGCAAGCCGTTGAAGGTGGGCTCGGGCGCGCGCGGGAACAGCAGCGTGCGCACGCGTGAGCGGATGCCGTCGCAGCCGATGATCAGGTCGGCGTCGAGCTGCGTGCCGTCCTCGAACCGCACGGGGTCGAGCTCGGTGAGGCGCTTGCCAAAGTGCACCACGGCGCCGGCGGCCTGGGCCGCGTCCAGCAGCGTGCGCTGCAAACGAGAGCGCTCGATGGTGACCGAGCTGGCGCCGTAGCGCTCGCGGCTGTCGCGGAGCTCGATCGCGCCGATCCTCTCGCCGCGTGCGTTCTGGAACGTCATGCCGAGCATCTCCGCGCCGCCGCGCTCGACTTCTTCCTTGAGGCCGAGCTGAGCGAGTACGTGCATGCCGTTGGGGGCCAGCGTGAGGAAGGCGCCTGCGGCGTCGTTCGCGCGCGCCTCGCAGACGGTGACGTCGTATCCGAGCTTGCGCAGGAAGATCGCCAGCGCGGGGCCCGCGATGCCGGCGCCGATCAGCAACACGTTCATGAAGCCGAGCGTGCCTGCACGCGCAGCACACCGCCAGTGAGCCTTCGTGAGGTATATGCTCACGCTGATGAAGCTATCGCAGCTCGACCTGAACCTGCTGCTGGTGCTCAACGCGGTGCTGCAGCACGGCAGCGTGGCGGCCGCCGCGCGCGAGCTGCACGTCACGCCGTCCGCGGTCAGCAACGCGCTCGCACGCCTGCGTGCCGCGCTCGATGATCCGCTGTTCGTGCGCCATGGACGCGGCTTGATCGCCACGCCGCGTGCGCTGCGACTGCAGCCGCAGCTGACCGACGCCTTGAGCAAGCTGCAGCACGCGCTCGGCGAGGAACGCTTCGATCCACGCACCAGCACGCGCACGTTCGGGCTGGCGATGGCCGACGGCGATCAGGTCGCGTTGCTGCCCGCGATCGCGCAGGTGTTCATGCGCGCGTTGCCCCGCGCGCGGCTGCATGCGCTCAGCATCGATGCGTTGCTCGCCAGTGGCGGCCTGGCAGGCAACCTGGCCGAGCTCGCGATCGCCCCCAAGTTGCCGGACCCGGAGCTGCACTGGCTGCCGCTGTACGAGACCGACGCGGTGGTGGTCGCGCGCAAGGGGCACCCGGAGCTCCCGGCGCGCAAGGAGCTAGCGCCGGAGCTGTTCAAGAAGCTGCGCCACATCGACACCTACCTCGCGCTCGGCAAGCCCGGCGTGGGACACCAGGCCGCGGAAGACGCCTTTGCGCGCGCCGGCCTCGCACGCGACATCGCGATCGCGGTGCCCACGTTCTCCGCGGCGGGTCTGATCGCCGCGCGCACCGACCTGGTGGCAGCGCTGCCGCGCCGCGTGGCGGACACGCTGTGTAGCTTGCTGCCTCTGCGCTTGCTCGAGCTGCGCGGCTCCCCGCGCATGCCGATGGGCCTGGTGTGGCACGATCGCGTGCACGACGATCCCGCCACGACCTTCGTGCGCGAGCTGATCGTGAAGGCTGCGCGCCGCAAATAAACACGGCATGATCCGCGGGATGTTGCAGACCTACCTACGCCTGGTGACGCAGCTAGGCAGCGAGAGGCGGGTGGCGGCCGTGCTGTTCGCCGCCAACATCGTGCTGGCGTCGTCGCAGTTCGCGGAGCCGATCTTGTTCGGCCGCGTGATCGACGCGCTGGCGCGGCCGCGCGACGCTGCACACCCCCTGACGTTCACGGAGCTGATGCCGCTGGTGGGGTCCTGGCTCGCGTTCGGGCTGGTCAGCCTGGGTGGTGGCGTGACGGTGTCTTGGCGTGCGGACCTGCTCTCGCACAAGGCGAGGCTCGGCGTGATCGCGAGCTACTTCTCGCACGTGCTGTCGCTGCCGCTCGCGTTCCACCTCGGCACGCACTCCGGGCGCGTGATGAAGGTGATGTCCAACGGCGCCGACGCGATGTGGATGTTGTGGCTCGGCTTCTTCCGCGAGCACTGCGCCGCGCTGGTCTCGCTGCTGGTGCTGTTGCCCGCGACGCTGATCCTGGACTGGCGGCTCGGCTCGCTGCTGTGTGGCCTGGTGTTCATGTTCTCGTTCCTGATCGCGGTCGTGGTGCGGCGTACCAACGATCTGCAGGGGCGCGTGCGCGAGTACCACACCAACCTCGCCGAGCATGCGTCGGACGCGCTGGGCAACCTGCCGGTGGTGCAGAGCTTCACGCGCGTCGATGCGGAGATGCGCGAGCTCAATCGCATCAGCAAGGCGCTGCTGGAGGCGCAGACGCCGGTGTTGTCCTGGTGGGCGGTGGCGGCGATGGCCACGCGCGCGGCCGCGACGCTGACGGTCACGGCGATCCTGCTGCTGGGCACATACCTGTACCTGCACGGCGAGTGCTCGCTCGGCCACGTGGTCACGTTCATGAGCCTGGCCACGATGTTGATCAGCAAGCTCGACGGCACGGTCGCGTTCGTGAGCTCGCTGTTCATGGAGCTGCCCAAGCTGCGCGAGTTCTTCGAGGTGCTCGACACGCAGCCGAGCGTCGCCGACCGCGCCAACGCGCGCGACGCCGGCGTGTTGAGCGGCGCGATCGAGTTCAGCAACGTGAGCTTCTCCTACGACGGCACGCGCAAGGCGGTGGCCGAGGTCTCGCTGAAGGCGGCACCCGGCGAGACGGTCGCGTTCGTCGGCTCGACCGGCTCGGGCAAGACCACCTCGCTGTCGCTGCTCTATCGCGCGTTCGACCCGAGCGAGGGGGCGCTGCTCGCGGACGGTGTCGACCTGCGCGACTACACGGTGGAGTCGCTGCGACGCAACATCGCGGTGGTGTTCCAGGAGCCGATGTTGTTCGCGCGCTCGATCCGCGACAACTTGCTGATCGGCAAGCCGGACGCGACCGATGCCGAGCTGCTCGACGCGATGCAGCGCGCGCAGGCCGGCGACTTGTTGCAGAACATGCCGCGCGGGCTCGACACGGTGTTGAGCGAACGCGGTCGCTCGCTGAGCGGCGGCGAACGTCAGCGGCTGTCGATCGCGCGCGCGCTGCTCAAGTCACCGCCGATCCTGATCCTGGACGAGGCGACGGCGGCGCTCGACGCCAGCACGGAGGCCAAGCTCAAGCTGGCGCTCGATGAGGTGATGCGCGACCGCACCACGTTCGTGATCGCGCACCGGCTGTCGACGATCCGCAATGCCACGCACATCGCGGTGTTCGAGCACGGGCGCATCATCGAGTACGGCAACTTCGAGGAGCTGGTGGCGCGCAACGGCAAGTTCACGGAGCTGGCGCGGGCGCAGTTCATGACCGGCAGCGAGGAAAGCGGGCCGCGCGCCGTCGTTCACTAACGATCCCGCCAGGCCTCCGACCATGCGTTGACTCTCGCGTGAACTTCACGTAAATGAAAATGAGAGTCGATTGCATAATAGGTGGCGAGATGACGATATCCGAGAGCCGCGGACCCAACCTCGGCCTGGTCGAAGGGGCGGTGTTGAAGCTGCTGACACGCGCGGCGACGGTCGTGCAGTCGGAGCTGATCGCCGAGCGTTTTCGGCTTCTTACGCTCGATGGTCCGGCGCTGCGCGGGGCCGACTGGCTGCCCGGACAGAAGGTCCAGGTCCAGCTCGGAGGCTGGGTCTCGCGCACCTACACGCCGCTGTCGTGGGACCCGGTCGCGGGGCGGGCGCAGCTGCTGGCGTACGCCCACGGCGAGGGGCCGGGCGCCGACTGGGCGCGCACGGTGCGCGTCGGCGATGGCTGCGTGTTGTTCGGACCGCGCGGCTCGCTCGACCTCAACTTGCTGAGCTCGCCCGGGCTGCTGGTCGGTGACGAGACGTCGCTCGGACTCGCGCATGCGCTGCGCTACAGCAGGAGCGGGGGCCACGGCATCGAGCTGCTGCTCGAGGTCAGCGACCCGTCGCGGGTACGCGAGGTGCTGAACAAGCTGGGCCTCGATGCGCAGCTGATCGAGAAGCGAGCCGACGATGCACACGTGGCGTCGCTGGAGCTGGCGCTGACGCGCGCGGTGCAGGAGCGCTCGATCGAGAGCGCGGTGTTCTCCGGGCAGGCGTCGTCGATTCGCGCGCTGGGCAAGCACGCGCGCACGCTCGGCCTGCGCAAGTTCCAGTCGCGCGCTTACTGGGCGCCCGGCAAGAAGGGGCTCGACTGAGCTCGTCGCCATGAAGCCGCCGCTCGTCGCAGGCTGGCGCGGGTTCGTCGCCAGGCGCCGTGGCTCGCTGCGAAGGCGCTGTAGAACCGAGGTATGCGAAACGCCTGGCCCCTCCTGTTCCTCGCGGCGTGCCTCTCGAACGAGCGCACGTCCATCACCTCGCCGCTCGAGCATCGTCTGCGCGGCGATCGAAGTGGCGCGTGCGTCGCGCTGGCGCTGATTGCGGACGGAAAGAGCGAGCGCGGCACGGTGTGCGCGGGTGAGCCGCGCCCATTCGACGCCGACACCGCGTTCGAGATCGGCTCGATCAGCAAGACGATGACCGGCTTCGTGATCGCGACCCTGATCGCGGAGGGCAAGCTCGCGCTCAACGACCCCATCGAGCTGTACCTACCGGCTGGCACGAAGGTACCTCGCCACGGCGAACAGCCGATCCGCATCGAGCACCTGCTGAGCCACAGCGCCGGCCTGCCCCCGCTGCCATCGCGCATGATGCCTCGCGACGGGAACGATCCGTACGCGGACCTCAGCGAGCAGCAGCTGTTCGACTCGCTCGCGGACGTGCAGCTCAGCGAGCCACCCGGCACGTCCTGGGCGTACTCCAACTACGGCTACATGCTGCTCTCGTACATCGCGAGCACGCTCGGGGGCGCGGACCTGGAGGTGCTGCTGCGAGAGCGCCTGTTCCGACCGCTCGGAATGCACGCGTTCGTCGCGCAGCGGCCGGCCGGCGTGCATGACGCGCAAGGGCACCTGGCGTTGGGAATAGCGACCGCGCCCTGGACGTTCCCGGCCAAACTCTCTGGGCTCGGTGGCGTGCATGCGACGCTCGACGACATGATTCGCTACGCGGAGGCAGCGCTCGGCACGGGAGATCCCGGCGTCGTCGCGACGATCAAGCGCACCAGCGAGATCATACGCCAGACGGACGATGGTCCGGCCATGGGCATGGGCTGGATTCGCCAGCAGGAAGCCTCGCACGTGCTGCTGTTGCACGACGGCGGCACGGGCGGTTTCTCCTCGATCATCGTGATCGATCCAGAGAGCGGGCGCGCGGTGGTCGCGCTCAGCGACACCGCGCTCACCAACACCGGCGGCCTCAGCGAGCTGGCGGCGCACGTGTTGTTCCCCGACGAAGTGCCGCTCGATCTGCCTCGCAAGCTGGCCACGCCAAACCCGGAGCTGCTCACCGAGCTGCAGGGGCGCTACGCGCTGGACGAGCTCGGCATCACCCTGGTCGTTCGCGACGGATCCCTGTTCATGCAGCCCGAAGGGCAACCGGAGCTGCAGCTCGGCTACGACTCGTACGGCGACTTCTATCCCACCACGCTGATCGACGCCGTGCTCACGCCGGTGCGCAAGGACGGCGCGCCGATCACGTTCGACTGGAAGCAGGGAGGCGGCATGGTCCGCGCAGTGCGCCTGCCATGAGCCGCGCGATCGCGCTCGACCGTCCGCTGCCCGCGGAGCTGCTGCGCCGCAACCATCGCGGCCTGGCGGCGTACTCGGTGTATCCGGTGTTCTCGTGGCCATGGTTGCGCAGGCGCTCGCTGCTGGTGACGCTGGGCGCCGCCACGTTCGGTGTGCTGCTGGCGATCGCGGGCGTCGCGACCAAGCAGGACTTCGCGCGCTACTGGTCGGTGCCGCTGCACTTCACGCTCGGTGTGCTCGGCATCTCCAGCGTCGGGCCCTTGCTGGCCACGCTGGTGCGTCAGGCGAGCTGGCGACCGGTGGTCGAGCGGCGCTCCGTGATGGCGTGCATCGCGGTCGGTGTGTTGTGCAGCTGCGCGATCGACATCTGGGCCTCGGGCGCGATCGAGCTGGGCATGGCGAGCGGGCCACGCGGTCACGCGGAGAGGCCCGCGCTGGGCTGGCTGGTGTTGAACATCGTGGTGCTGACCGGTCTCTATGCGCTGGTGGGCGGTGGACTCGCGCTGCGGCGCTACCTCGGCGAGGAGCGCGGCATCGTGGAGCTGGCCAAGGAGAGCGAGCTGGCCACGCTGCGCGCGGAGAAGAACGCGCTCGACATGCGGCTGAGCATGCTGCAGGCGCAGATCGAGCCGCACTTCCTGTTCAACACGCTGGCCTCGGTACGCTCGCTGATCGGCTCCGACCCCACGCTGGCGGCGACCACGATCGAGCTGCTGGTCGACTACCTGCGCGCCACCATCCCGCGGCTGCGCGAGTCCGAGCTCGACAGCACGCTCGGCCAGCAACTGGAGATCTGCGAGAGCTACCTGCGCTTGATGTGCGTGCGTATCAGCCGGCTCCGCTTCCGCGTGGAGGTCGACGCATCGCTACGCGCGCGGCGCTTCCCCGCGCTGCTGTTGATCACGCTGGTCGAGAACGCGCTCAAGCACGGCATCGAGCCCAAGGTCGGGCCAGGCACGGTGGTGATCAGCGCCGCCGAGCGAGGAGGTCGCTTGCAAGTGAACGTGGTCGATGACGGCGTGGGCCTGCGCGACAGCTGCGGCAGCGGGCTGGGGCTGCGCAACCTGCGCGAGCAGCTGCATGCGCGCTACGGCGAGCAGGCGAGCTTCACCTTGAGCGGCGCGGCTTCCGGCGGTGCGCACGCGACCCTCGAGCTGCCGTGACCACGATCCTGATCGCGGAGGACGAGGCACCGCAGCGTGGCGCGCTGCTGGCGTTGCTGGCGGAGCTGTGGCCGAGCGCGCGTGTGGTCGCCGCCTGCGAGGATGGTCCGAGCGCGCTGCAAGCGTTCGAGCGCGAGCGGCCGGAGGTGGCGTTCCTGGACGTGCAGCTGCCGGGACAGAGCGGCATCGAGCTGGCGCGCGCGTTCGGGGCCAAGGCGCACGTGGTGTTCGTGACCGCGCACGATGACTACGCGGTGCGCGCGTTCGAGCACGGCGCGGTCGACTACGTGCTCAAGCCGGTGCAGCGCGCGCGGCTTGCCGACACGATCGTGCGGCTGAAGTCGCGGCTGGAGAGCGCGGTGGTGCCCGACCTGGAGCAGCTGCTGAGCCGGCTCGCGCGCGAGCCCGCGCGAACGCTGCTCAAGTGGATCACGGCCAGCATCGGCGACACCATCAAGCTGTACGGCATCGACGAGGTGCTCGCGTTTCACGCGCAGGACAAGTACACGCGCGTGATCACGGCCAGCGACGACGCGATCATCCGCAAGTCGCTCAAGGAGCTGCTGACCGGGCTCGACGAGGACGTGTTCTGGCAGGTGCACCGCAGCGTGGTGGTGCGCGCGAGCGCGATCGACTGCGTGAAGCGCGGAGAGCTCGGCCACCACCAGCTCACGCTCAAGGGCCGCGCGGAGGTGTTCCCCGTCTCCAGCGCCTTCCACACGCGCTTTCGCGGGATGTGATCAGACCAGGGCGTCATGCAGCGACTTGGCCGCGGCGCGCGGATCCTCCGCCAGGCACAGCGCACCGATCGCGGCCGCGTAGCTGGCGCCGCTGATCTTGATGTCGCGTGCATGCGAGCGATCGATGCCGCCGATTGCGATCACCGGCACCTGCACCGCCATGCACACCTCGGCCAGGCCGCGCACACCCACAACGGGATCGGGGTTCTGCTTGGAGCGCGTGGTGAACACGGGACCGAAGCCGATCACGTCGGCGCCCTCCTCGACGGCGGCACGCGCCTGCGCGAGGCTGTGCGTCGAGGTACCGAGCAGGCCGCGGAAGATGCGTCGCGCCTCGGCGATCGGCACGTCGTCCTGGCCGAGGTGCACGCCGTCGGCCTCGACGAGCAGGCCGAGATCGAGGCGATCGTTGATCCAGAACGGCACACCCTGCGCGCGGCAGCGCTGGACCAGCGCGCGTGCGAGCTGCAGCTGCTCGCGGTCCTTGCTCGACTTGGCGCGCAGCTGCAGCGCCGCGCAGCCGCCGGCGAGCACTTGCTCGGCGACCCAGAGTGGATCGCGACCCGCGCAGTGATCGGGATCGATGATCGCGTACAGACCCTTCATCGGCCCAAGCGTACGGTCACCGCGCGCGGGTCGCCATGCAACACGGTGTCACCGCTGGCGCGCAAGCTCCCGAGCTGGAGCTGCTCGCTGCGCTCCAGCGCGGCTCGCTCCTCCGGCGTCAAGCGGTGGCGTGACTCGATCACGTCGCCAGCTTGCAGGCGTGCCGGCGAGAGTGCGCCGTCGCACAACAGCACCACCGGCCAGTGTTTGCCCTCGATGGAGTAGCGCAGCGCCAGATCCGGCGGGCAGGCATCGCGCGCGGTCATGCGCAGCACGAGCTCACCATGATCGAGTCGCGCGTCGACCACGCTCAAGCACTGCGTCAGTGGCGTGCCCTGCTCGCTGCCCGGGGTCACGCATGCGCGCGCGCCGCGCTCCGCCCGCTCGAACAACGCATACGGGGGCGCGTAGGCGATCATCTGCACGTCGCGGCGTGCGAGCCAGGCGCGGATCAGCGGCTCCTCGCTGGTGCGCAGCAGCACCTCCTGGCGTGCGTAGCGCTGGCGGTGCGAGACGTCGATGACCGTGTACCGCAGGCCGGCATCGGGTGGCGGCGCGCGGCGCAGGTCCTTGCGCTCGGCCAGGTGCGGCAGCAGCGCGTAGGGAGCCTGCACGCTCGCTTCCGGCGGGATCGCGGAGAGGATGGTGCGGGCTGCGCGCGTGGTGTCGTCCTCGACGTAGGCGGAGCGATCGAAGTCGAGCGACAGCGGGGACCCGCCGAGCGCGAAGTGCGCGATCGCGAGCGCGATGAACCAGGTCACGCGTGGAAAACGCGCACGCACGTCGCTGACGCCGACCAGGCCGGAGACCAGCAGCGCCGGCAACGCGGGCGTGAGGTAGTGCGAGTACTGCTGCGTCGCGGTCGGGAACGCGCTGATCATGTTGAGCGCGATGTACGGCAGCGCGGGCAACAGCAGGCGCGGCGCGAGCAGCGAGAAGAACGACAGCGGCGCGAGCAAGCGCGGCAGGTACGACAGTCGCGCCTTGAAGTGCGCGAACACCTGCCCGGGGTCCGTGAACAGCGCGCGCAGCACGCCGAAGGGCGAGCCACCCCAGACGCCGAAGTGCGCATCGGCCGAGCCCTGCATGGGTGCGTGCGCGCTGACGATCAGCAGGCCCACGACCATGTACGCGACCGAGGACGCGCCATAGATCAGGGCGCGTTTCTGCGCGCGGTCTCGGTAGTGTAGCCAGAACATCAGCGCGGCGAACGCACCCAACTCCTCGCGGCAGCACAGCGCCGCCAGCGCGCACCAAGCGAGCTGCTCCAGCTTGCCGCGGTCGAGCGCGTCGAAGGCCCAGGTCATCGGCAAGAGCGCGAGCGTGCCCGGATGAAACTCGTACGTGCCGACGTGGAACACGTTGGGATAGAGCAGCCACGCCGCACCCGCGAGCCACACACCGCGCATGCCCAGCCGCCGCGCGCCGATGCGTGCGAGCGGGAACAGCATCAGCGCGATGCTCGCCGCCTGCGCGGTCAACAGCACGGGCACCGTGCCGAACACGCGACCGAGCAAGCCGAGCGGGAGCAGGACGGGCGAGAGGTGACAACCCCACACGCTGGTTCCGAGCAGCGGCGCCCAGCCGTCTCCGTGCGCGAAGCCCCAGGCCATGCGCGCGTACAACGCCAGGTCGAACGTACGCTGGTGCACGTTCGCGTAGCGCGCCCAGGACAGGCCCAGCAGGAGCCCAAACTGGAGCCCAGCCACCAGCCCGAGCGCTAGCCGAGTACGGCGCGGAAACACGCGGCCGAGTGTAGTCGGCGCCGTCCGAGGTGCCCGCGCTTGACGCTGCCCTGGTTCACCGCCAGCATCGCGGCGATGACTTCCACCTTCGAGAGCGTCGAGCTGTGCGGCATGCCGCTCGCCAGCATCGACAGCCGGCAGCTGGTCGAGCACTTGTTCGCGAGCCTCGCGCGCGGCCAGGGTGGCTGGCTGGTCACGGCCAACCTCGACTTCCTGCGTCGGCACGTGAAGGACCCCCAGGCGCGCGGCATCTACGCGGACGCCGACCTGCGCGTGGCCGACGGCATGCCGCTGGTGTGGGCGAGCCGGCTGCGTGGCACGCCGCTGCCGGAGCGCGTGGCGGGCTCGTCGCTGGTGATCCCCGTTTGCCAGCGCGCCGCTCAGGATGGCCGCAGCGTGTACCTGCTCGGCGGCGATCCCACCGCGGCCTCGATCGCGGCGCAGAAGCTGCTCGAGGCGGCGCCGGGGCTCAAGCTCGCGGGCGTCAGCTCGCCCTGGGTCAGCGCGTCGCCCACACGCGAGGAGCTGGACGCGATCGCCAGCGAGCTGCTCGCCAGCAAGCCGGACCTGGTGCTGGTCGCGTTTGGCTCGCCCAAGCAGGAGCACGTGATCCACCAGCTGCGCGCGCGCCTGCCGGGGGCGTGGTGGATCGGCGTCGGCATCAGCCTGAGCTTCATCGCGGGCCACGTGCGCCGCGCTCCGCCGCTGGTGCAGGCACTCGGCCTGGAGTGGGCGCACCGGCTGACGCAGGAGCCCAAGCGGCTGTTCCGTCGCTACGTGATCGAGGACCTTCCCTTCGCGGTCGAGCTGTTCGGACGAGCGGCCCTCGAGCGCGTGACGCGGCGCTGAGACATGGCCGAGTACATCACGGACGAAGGCTTTCGCCGGCTCAGCGAGGAGCTCGACCGCCTGCTGCGCGTGGAGCGCCCCAAGGTCGTGAAGGGCGTCGCCGACGCCGCGGCCGAGGGCGATCGCTCGGAGAATGCCGAGTACATCTACGGCAAGAAGAAGCTGCGCGAGATCGACAAGCGCATCGAGTTCATCACCAAGCGCGTCGACAAGCTCACCGTGGTCACCGACGTGCCTCCCGACGGCACCAAGAAGGTGTTCTTCGGCGCCTGGATCGATCTGGAAGATCAGGACGGCAAGGCCACCTGCTACCGCATCGTCGGCGCCGACGAGAGCGACGCCGAGCGCGGCTTCATCAGCATCGACTCCCCCGTGGCGAAGGCGCTGCTCGGCAAGCTAGTAGGCGACGAGGTCACGGTGCGCCGCCCCAAGGGCGAGGTCACGTTCGAGATCCGCGCCGTCCGCTACCGCTGAGCGTCCGCCGCACCCGCGTCGGTCGCGCCCGCGTCGGTCGCGCCAGCGTCGCCGATCCCCGCGTCGCTGTTCGCGCGGCAGTCGGCCTGGAGGCAGGGCGGCATCAGGAGCGCGAACTTCCCATCGCGGTCGGTCGTCGTGTGCGCGATACGGACCGCGCGATCGGGTCCTCCCGTGACGTCCGGCACGAGCGCGTACGCGTCGACGTTCGCGCCGGGCACGCCCGCGTCGGCGCCAGCGATCAGCGCGCTGCCCTGCAGCACGATCGGCAGCTCGGGCTTGAGCGAGAACTGCGGCAGCAGGTTTGTCGACGAAGCCGCCGGGATGCGTCGGTTGTACGTGAGCACCCAGGCGAAGCCGCTGCCTTCGGGTGGTGCGGCGACCAGGTCATAGACGCCCACGTCGACCGCGAGGAGCGCCTCGCCATTCGCTTCGGTGTTCTTGCGGTCGCTGCGGTTGTACAGCGCGACGTCACCCAGGTCGTCATCGATCCCGAGCGCGTTGGCCGAGACGGCGACCGAGGGCATCGCGCGCAAGCTCGGGCTGAGCACACGTCCCACGAACTGCGACGCGTAGCTCAGGGCGATCGTCTGGCCAGACTGCAAGCCGTCCGTCTGCCTCTCCACCGTCCGCTTCTCTTCCAGCTTCGTGGCCAGACGCTGCGGCGTGGGCTCCGTACCCGAGGGCGCAACCACGATCTGGTACTCCCCCGGGAACAACAGCGCGCTGAAGAACAGGTCGGGGCCGACGTTGGTGGTGACGTGGCCAGTGCAGCGGAATGTCTCGCGGGGCATGCCCGGTAGCTTGAACTTGCACCAGTCGGCATCACGCAGGTCGAAGTCGCCCGGCGGTGGTACGAACTGCGAGAGGAAGGTCAGCTGCGCGTTGACCGCGCTGCGGTCCATGGGTGCGTTCTGCAGGCCCGCGATCTCGACCGAGCCGACGTACAGCACAGGGGCCGGCAACCGCGGCATCAGCCACACGTCGTCGCTGGGACGCCGCGCGAGGTCGAACTCGATCTGCACGTTCTGGGGCAACGTGCGAGGCGCGTAGTCCGGCAGCACCGCGGTGCCGACCGAGAGGCCACTCAGGTCGAGCGCCAGCACGTGCTCAGCCGGCGTGGTCGTGACCGACTCGGGGATCTGCACGGCGAAGGCGCCGTCCGCGCCGATGGTGCCGATCGAGGAGGTCGCGAGCAGCCGCTCTCGGTAGCGCGTCTTGACGCGCAGCCCGCGTGCCGCGGGCGTCCCGTATTCGTCGCGGATCCACCCGCGTAGCGTCTGCAGGGTCGGGTACGGGAAGTCCTGGGCCAGGTCGGCCGTGCCCATCGGCAGCTCGAAGGCGTACGGCGGATAGCGCTCGCTGTCGGGACCACGCGGATAGACCAGCACGTCGTAGCTACGGCTCGGCTCCAGCTGGACCACGTAGCTTTGCTCGTTCGCCCGAGGGCGGGTGAAGGCGCTGCGTGCCCCGCCGATCGAGTTGTCGTCGCGCGGCGTGAACACCAGCTCGGCTTCGATCGCCGCGCCCTCGGCCGAGCGCACGCTGCCACGCGCGAACACGGCGCGCGGGACCGCGATCGTCCCGAGGTCGTCGCTCTGGCGGAAGGTGCTGCGCGCGGTGCTGACGGTCGCCAGGGTGCCCGCGTCCGTCATGGTGGGCGGCGTGACGCGCACCCGGTAGTCGTACGGGATGAGAGCACTCTGCTGCGTGCACATGCCGAGGGAGTCATCGCAGCGTGCGCTGGTGCACTCGATGTCCTGCACGCACCGGTTCAACAGCGGAGCGCTCGAGCGCCCGTCCTCGCCGCAGGCGGCCACCGCCAAGAGACAGCCCAAGACGACGGGCGCCCGCATCTACATTTCCTCGGTCAGGGACAGACAGTCGTAGAAGCTGGTGTACGGCTTGGCGCCGCCAGCTTCCTCGTCCGTCGAGGAACCGTAGAGGTACCAGGTCACGCCCTGCACGCGCGGCTCCCCGCGGAGGTCCTCGGGGCTGGTGGTGTTGAGCAGGTTCAGGTCCTCGGTGACGAACACCTCGATGCGATTGCAAGCATTCTGCAGCGCCGACCGGGGTGCGCAGATGGCGGGCGGCACGTGCTCGGGACTGCCGTTCGGATTGGGCATGGCCTGGTAGAGGCCGCGAAGCTGCTGTCCGTTGACGAAGGCGAACATCCAGAGCGGCTGCGCCACGTCTTCGTAGTAATAGCGGGCGACGAACGAGACCTCGGAGGGCAAGCACTCGTCCCCGGTCACGCTTGGCACGGGGTAGGGCGACCTCGGGCTCACGATGTCCGCGGTCAACAGGGACTTGTTGGCCTGGAAGTCGAGCTCGTTGGTGACCAGGCAGCTGGCGCAGGACAGCGCCAGCGGGAGTGTTCCCGCGACCTTCAGACTCGTCTGTACCCAGCGCTGCATCCCGGACGATCAATCCCTACACGAGGAGCCTAGCCAACGATAGCGCCTCGATTACTCGATGCCGCTCGGTCCGCCCGGTTCGGGGGCGTCGGGCTCCCGCTCCAGGTAGCGAAAGATGGTGCGCGGGTCGACCCCGAGGTCGCGGGCGGTCTTGGTGCGGTTGCCGTTGTTGCGCTCCAGCACCTCGAGGATGTAGCGGCGCTGGAAGTCCTCGCGCGCCTGGGCGAGCGACATGATGGGCTCGAGCGCCTCGGGGAACAGGTCCAGGTCCTCGGGGCCGATCAGGCTGCGGTCGCACAGCACGAGCGCCTTCTTGATGCGGTTCTCCAGCTGCCGAACGTTGCCGGGCCAGCTGTACTTGCGCATCGCGATCAGGGCGTTGGGCGTGAAGCCCTTCACCTTGGCGCCGTACTCCTCGCTGTACTTGGCGAGCAGGAACTTGGCGATCACCAGCACGTCGTCGCCGCGCTCGCGCAGGGGCGGCAGGTGCAGCTGCACCACGTTCAGCCGGTAGTAGAGGTCCTCACGGAACTCGTTGGTGCGGATGCGCTCCTCGAGGTTGCGGTGGGTGGCGGCGACCACGCGGATGTCGCAGCGCTCGGGCTTGCTGTCGCCCACCTTGACCACCACGCGCTCCTGCAGGGCGCGCAGCAGCTTCACCTGCAAGCTGACCGGCATCTCGCCGATCTCGTCGAGGAACAGCGTGCCGCCGTCGGCCTGCTGGAACTTGCCGAGCCGGGTGGCCACCGCGCCGGTGAACGCGCCGCGCACGTGCCCGAACAGCTCCGACTCCATCAGGTTCTCGGGGATGGCGCCGCAGTTCACCACCACGAACGGCCCGTTCTTGCGCGGGCTGCGGTTGTGGATCTCGCGCGCAATCAGCTCCTTGCCGGTGCCGGTCTCGCCCGTGATCATCACGCTGATGTCCGTGGTCGCGACCTTCTCGACCTTCTTGAACACCTCGACCAGGCCCGGGCAGCTGCCGACGATGTCGCCGAAGCGCTTGCTGTCGAGCTTCTCCTTGAGCCGGTCGCGGTCGCCCTTGAGCTGGTCCAGCAGCAGCGCGGTCTGCAGGATCATCGACGCCTGCCCGGCGAAGATGGTCAGCACGTCGAGGCTCTTCTCCTCGAACAGGTTCACCACGTTGTCGTTGCCCACGTAGAGCAGCCCGAGCAGCTCGCCCTGCGCCATCAGCGGAGCGCACATGACCGAGCACAGCTTGAGGTTCATGACGCTCTCGCTGGTCTTGAACTCCTCGTCGTGGAGGGCGTCGCTGACGATCAGCGGGCGCTGCTGCTCCAGCACCTTCTGCACGATGCTGTCGCTCAGGTGACGGGTGCCGCCCGCGATGTCTTCCTGGCGCAGGTTGCGCGCGACCGCGATCTCGGGGCCCGTCTCGCGCACCAGCAGCAGGAAGCCCTTGTCCGCGTGGGTGACGTCGACCACCGCGTCCATCAGCGCGCGCAGCAGCTCCGAGAAGTCCCGGATGTGCATCAGGCCCTGGCTGAACTCGTAGAGCTTGCGCAGGCCGGCGATCTCGCCCGCGTCCTCGTCGGTGTCGGGCGCGTTCATCAGCGCCTCGTCGTAGACGGAGAACACCAGCTGCACGTCGCCCAGCTGCAGGCGGTCGTTGTGGACCAGCTTGGTGCGGCGCTTCTTCTTGCCGTTGATGGCGATCTCGCCGTCGCGGTCGACCTCGGACAAGTTGAAGTCGCGGCCGTCGAACACGATCTGGGCGTGGAAGTCCGCCAGCCCGGTCCCGTCTACATTGACGTCGTTGCCACCCGCGCTGCCGATGGTGGTGATCTTCTTGTAGATCGGGAAAACCCGAGGCTTTCCGAGAAGTGGCACGAGTTTAAGGCTGGGCACGCGCGCAGTCTAACACCGCGCTCGTCCTTATGCGGGCACCCAGATCACCCACTTGGCGTGAACCTCCCGCAGCCCCAGCCGGTGGCCGACCGAGGGCAGCGAGCGCGGCTCGAGCGGCGGGCGCATCAGCGGCATGCGCGCCTCGTCGGGGGTGCGGCTGCCCTTCTTGTGGTTGCACTCGCGGCAGGCGGCGACGACGTTGGCCCAGCGCGTGGCCCCGCCCTTGGCGCGCGGCAGCACGTGGTCCATCGTCAGCTCGCGCGCGTGCGGCCGGCCCCCGCAGTACTGGCAGGTGAAACCGTCGCGCAACAACACGTTGAAGCGCGAGAAGCGAACCACGCGGGGTCGGCGTCGCGCGCCGCTGAGCAAGCGGACCACCGCGGGCATGTTGATGGTGACGCTCGGCGAGCGCAGCACCTCGTCGTACTCCTCGAGGACCTCGACCTTGCCGCCGAACAGCATGCAGATGGCGCGCTGCCAATGCACGACACGGTGCGGTGCGTAGCCCTGGTCGAGGACGAGCACTTGCATGCTTCAAGAGACGATAACGCGTCTCTGCACGCATAGAAAGTGTTGATCCACACCGTCCGCGTTCGGCTATAGCGGAGTGTGCAGTCCAGTACCGACTCCGCGCTGAAGAAGACCCTCGGACCCTTGTCTCTGTGGGGACTCGGTGTCGGTTACGTGATCAGCGGCGAGTATTTCGGCTGGAATCTGGGCCTGCCGCACGGTGGCAGCGCGGGAATGTTGGTGGCGACGCTGGTCGTTACCGTGATGTACGCGGGCTTCGCGCTCGCCTACGCCGAGCTTGCTTGCGCGCTGCCGCGGGCGGGTGGCGCGTTCGTCTATACATCGCGCGCGTACGGTCCGCGCATCGGTGCCCTGGCGGGTGTCGCGCAGGTGATCGAGTTCGTGCTCGCACCGCCGGCGATCGCGATGGCGATCGCGGCCTACGTCACGCAGCGCTATCCGAACCTCGACGTGCAGTGGGTCGCGCTCTCCGCGTACGTCGTGTTCACCGCGCTGAACGCATGGGGCGTGAAGCAGGCGGCTGCGTTCGAGCTGCTGGTCACGGTGCTCGCGGTCGCGGAGCTGGTGTTGTTCGCCGTCATCGTGCTGCCACACTTCGACGCGCAGGCGTTCGCGCGCGAGCCGCTGCCCAACGGCTGGTCGGGCGCGTTCGCCGCGCTGCCGTTTGCAATATGGTTCTACCTCGGCATCGAGGGCGTCGCCAACGCCGCGGAGGAAGCGGCCAACCCGCAGCGCGACGTCGCGTTCGGCTTCGGCGCCGCGTTGCTCACGCTGGTCACGCTCGCGCTGCTGGTGTTCTTTGGCGCGGTCGGCGTCGCGGGCTGGCGCGAGGTCGTGTTCGCGCCGGGCAGCAGCGAGCCCAGCGATGCACCGCTGCCGCTCGCGCTCGCGCACGTGGTCAGCCCCAGCTCGCCGCTCTACACGCTGCTGCTCGGCGTCGGCATGCTGGGGCTGATCGCGTCGTTCCACGGCATCCTGCTGGCCGCCGCCCGCGCCACCATGGAGCTTGGCCGCGCGGGCTACGCGCCGCGCCTGCTGGGCCGTGTGCACGCGGGCTCGGGCACACCGCGCGTGGCCCTGCTGGTCAACATGGTGCTCGGCAGCATCGCCATCCTGTCGGGGCGCACGGCCGACATCATCACGCTGTCGGTGCTGGGTGCCCTGCTGATGTACGTGCTGGCGATGGCCTCGCTGTTTCGACTACGCCGTAACGAGCCAGCCCTGGTGCGCCCGTTCCGGGTGCCGCTGTTTCCGTGGCTGCCCGCCGTCTCGCTCCTGATCGCCGTGTGCTGCCTGGTGGCGGTCGCGTGGAGCGCCGGCGCGCTCAGCGTGATTTTTCTGGCCATGATCGGCTTCGGTGTCGCGCTCGGCGGGCGCGGACCGCGCAACTGAGCGGACGTGTGCCGGAGAGGAGCCTATAGTTCGGTCATGGCGACCCCCCAGATCGCGTTCGTGCCTGGGACTCACGTGGCGCGTGCTCGCCACGGCGAGGGGTCGCTGTCGGGTCTCACGTTCGCGGCCAAGGATCTGTTCGCGATCCGCGGCCACACCTCCAGCTTTGGTCACCCGGACTGGACGCGCACGCACGAGCCCGCCGCCCACAACGCGCCGGTGGTCGCCCAGCTGCTCGACGCCGGGGCGGACCTGATCGGCGTCACGATCCTGGACGAGCTGGCGTTCAGCCTGGCCGGCATCAACGAGTTCCACGGCACGCCCGAGAACCCGCGCGCGGAGGGGCGGCTCTGCGGCGGCTCCTCGTGTGGCTCTGCGGCGGCGGTCGCGGCCGCGCTGTGCGACTTCGCGCTCGGCACCGACACGGCTGGCTCGGTGCGCGTGCCGGCCGCCTTCTGCGGGCTGTTCGGCATTCGCTCCAGCCAGGGTGCGCTGAGCGCGGAGGGTGTGCTGCCGCTGGCACCGAGCTTCGACGCGGTCGGCTTCCTGGCCCGCGACGCGCACACCTTCCACGCCGTGGGCAAGGTGCTGTACGGAGGCGAGCCGCCGACGCAGAACCTGGAGCGCGTGCTGATCGCGGAGGACGCCTTCACGCGCAACGACGCGGGCGTGCCGGAGATGCTGCGCGATCAGCTCGACCGCGCGCTGGCCCAGCTGGGCGTGCGCGCGGAGACCATCGAGATCGCACCCGAGGGCTTCCCCGCGCTGGCCGCGGCCTACAACCGGCTGCGCATGCGCGAGATCTGGCAGGCGCTGGGCGGCTGGTACACGCAGACCGCACCCAAGCTGAGCGCGCCCATCGACGCGCGCATGCAGCAGTGCCGCGAGGTCAGCGCCAACGACGACTCGCTCGCCGAGGACCTGGCGCTGCGCGAGCAGATCCGCGCGCGCATCGACGCGCTCTGTGCGCCGGGGGTGCTGCTGTTCCTGCCGCCCGCGCCGGGCATCGCGCCCCGCATCGACGCCAGCGAGCAAGAGCTGGCCACCTTTCGCGCGCGCACGGTGGAGCTGTCCTCCCTGGCCGCGCTGTCCGGGGCACCACAGCTGGTGATCCCGGCGCGTGAGCTCGACGGGGCCCCGCTGGCGCTCTCGTTCGTGGCGCGCGGCGGCAGCGATGGTTGGCTCTGCCAGCTGGCCACCCGCTTCGACCGCGCCACCTGATCACCCTGGCTGGCGTTGACCCGCGCTCCTTCCTCGCCGAAAGTAGCGGCCCGGAGGGGCATGCGGAGACAGCTGGTGTGCGGCGTGATGTGGTGGCTGGGCTGTTCGGACGGCAGCGCCTACGGCTTTGGGTTCGGCCCCGTCGATCCCGCGAGCCTTTCGGGCTCCAGCTACTGCGAGCCCACGCTCGACACGCCGACGCCGCTGGGCATCACGGGTGCCGACCTGCTCCGGCTGTACGCGGGGGAGTTCGACGTCGAGCTGGTGCAGCGGCAGCTCGCCAGCGGCGAGGAGCTGACCGCTCCCGAGCCGGTGCACGTGTCCGTCGCCCATCGCCCGCAGGACTCCGCGGACGCGGGCAGCTGCGGCGTGCTGTCGCTACCGGTCACCGTCTCCATGCGCGGGCCGCGGCTCGAGCTGAGTGAGGTCGGCACGCTCGCCGGCACGGCGTCGGTCGGCCAGATCACCTTCGGCAGCGAGCGCGTCAGCTTCGGCAGGATCACCAGCCAGCAGGGGACGCGCACGGTCGAGCTCGTGATCCAGAACGAAGCCTGGTCCACGGGGGGTCAACGATGAGAGTGCGCCTCTTGCTCCTGCTGGTCGCGCTCGCGGGCTGCAACCGCGAGGACCTCGGCTGCTACACGGTCGGCAACGGCGGCAGCTTCTCGATCGTGCTCACCAACGACACGTGGATGCGCGAGGACTACCGCATCATCGTCTCGTACGAGTCCTTCGGGCAGCAGTTCGCGCACATCTGCGACGTCAGCGTGCCCGCGTTCGCCTGGGACGGCGCGCTCGATGGCGGTCCGCCGCCGGTCTCCGATGGCGGCGGCGCACTCGGCTTTGGCGTCGAGGTGCCGTGCCGGACCGTGCAGGGCAGCGAGTTCGGCGCCTCGCTGGCACGCGTCGCGGTGGGGCGCGCGCTGGAGGCGATCTTCCCGGGCACGCCGCTGCGCGCCAAGCTGGAGGTCGACACGCCGCGTGGGCGCGTGCTGGAGCGCGAGCTGGAGCTTCCGGCGCGGGGCTCGTACGAGGAGCCGCGCAAGTGCGACGGCCGGGACGACGACTCCGTGTTCATCGAGCTGCCGTGAGCTGTTGACGCGCGCGCCATGTGCGGCGAAAGTCCCTGTTCCGAGAGGGGGCACACGGTACGGATGCGGCGTCGTAGTTCATGGCTTTGGCTGCTCTTGCTGGCGGCGTGCGACGACGGCGACAGCGCGCCTGCGTCCGACGCCAACCTCGATGCCAGCGTGACCATCACCTGCAGCAACAACCCGGACGCGGCCACCGCGCTCGGCGTGCGCGGAAACGAGCTCTGGCAGGCGTTCGAGGGCACCTACACGGTGCCAGCCAACCGCCCGCGCAGCGGCTCGCTGGAGCCCGCCACCTTCACGGTCACCGTGACGCGTACGCAGACGCCGACACCGGGCCTCACCGACTGCTCGCAGGTCTCGGTGCCGGTGCTGGTCAGCGTGCAGAGCAGCGAGCTCGCCGTGAACGAGAACATCGTCGGGGTGCTGCGCGGCTCGCTCTACTCGGCGGACGTCGCGTTCGCGACCTCGGAGTACCTGCTCGGCCTGGAGCCACGCGTGTTCGGCAGCCTGGTGTTCCACCGCGGGCAGCCGCTCCAGATGCGCCTGCGTACGGATGCCAAGGGCAGCTGGGTCGCGCCGCCGCTGCAGGAGAAGCCATGAAGCGCTGGCTCGCCGCGTTGCCCTTGTTGGTGGGTTGTCTCGACGACAGCCTGTGCCCGCTGGTCTCGTACATCGATGCCTTCGAGCTCACCATCTCCAGCGAGAGCTGGCCGTCCGCGCAATACGCCGTCGAGGTCTCGTTCAACGACGCCTGGGGCGCCGCCAACTTCCGCTGCGAGGTGCCGGTGCCGGCGCTGCCTCCGCTCGATGCCGGCGTCACGCTGCTGCCCGACGCGGGCGTCGACGCGCGCGGCAACTTCCGCTGCACGTCGGTGATGCCCAGCGCACGCCGCGCGGGCGGACAGGCCGGCGCGGAGCTGGTGCTCGGCTTCGAGGGCACGCCCAACACGGTGCACGTGGTGGTGCGCGACGCGACGCGCATCCTGCTGGAGCAGGACGTCACGCTCGACTACCAGATCGTTCGTCCCGCCGGCGAGGAGTGCAACGGCCCGCAGCGTGCGGCCGCGCGCGTCGAGCTGCCTCAGTAAGCCACGCGCAGGCCCTGCGCCGCGAGGAAGCGCGCGCAGCGCTCCCACATCGCTCGCACGCGCGCGCTGAACGTGAAGCCCTGGAACGCGTGGCCACCCCCGGGCATCACGTCGAGCTCGTGCGGCACGTCATCGAGCCGCGCGCACAGGCGCAGCGAGTCCTCCAGCACGTTGTCGACGCTGCCGGTCGAGACGTACAGCGGCGGCAAGCCCGCGCTGCCCTCACGCTCGACGTGCAGCAACGGATCGAGCGTGGGGTCCACCTGCGTCGGCAGCTCCCAGCCCATGCCCAGCGGCGGATACTCGACGCCGATGCACGCCATGCGCGCGCGGATCGCCAGCGGCACGCTCGCGCGTGAGCGGTAGAGGCGCGGCATGTCGGTGACCTGCAGCAGGCCGGAGAACAACACCGCCGCCTGCACCTGCTGCGTGAGCGCGAGCCCCAGCGCGAGGTTCGCACCCGCGGAGGTGCCCGCGACGATGATCTGCGTCGGGTCGGCGCCGTGACGCGCCGCGTTCGCTCGCACCCATGTCAGCGCCTCGGCCGCATCGCTGGCGGCGGCCGGATGGCGATGCGCGGGCGCGAGTCGGTAGTCGGCGTTGAACACCACCGCGCCCATACGCGCGAAGCGCTCCGAGAACGCCCAGTGCGACTGCTTGTCGAGCTGCTGGAAGCCGCCGCCGTGGAAGAACAGCACGGCCGGTCCGCCGTCGCCCTGCTTCCACACGTCGAGCTTCTGCGTGCCCGCGAACGGGAGGTCGCGCTCGATGTGCAGGCCCGCGAAGTCTCCGCGCGCCTTACACAGCGCGTGGGAAGCTCGCGCGAGCGTGCCCGCGGTGAGCCCGATCGCATCCTTGGTGAGGTGAGCCAGCTTCGTCTGTCCCAGGCGTTGGTCGTCCACCCATGCGTGATAGCAAAGGTGCCGCCCCGTTGCGCACATGTTCGGGGCTTGTCGCGCCATCGTCACCGTCCGGCGGGAGCCTCTTCCAATGCAGATCGCACGCACTCGCTCGCTGCCCGACCTCGGCGTCAAGCGCACCGGCTCGCGCGCCGCCAAGATCGGGGCCTTCGCCTTCGAAGTCTGGTCGCGCGCCATCGTCGATGGAGTGGCGAATGCACCGGACGAACGCGCCAGGGAGCTGACCTGGATCGCGGAGAACATGGTGGCGCTGCACGGCGTGCGCCCGAGCGTGCGCGGCGTGCTGCCGACGCAGCCGAGCCTGCTGGTCGCCAACCACATGAGCTACTTCGACCCGGTCGTGCTGAGCAGCCTGCTGCCGCTGACTGCCGTGGCCAAGAACGAGGTCGGCAGCTGGCCGCTGATCGGCGAGCAATGCAAGCGCTACGGCGTGCTCTGGTACGAGCGCGAGAACGCGCTCAGCGGTGCGCGCGTCTTGCGTCAGGCGATGCGCGCGCTGGAGCAGGGCGTGTCCGTGCTGGTGTTCCCGGAGGGCACGACCACGCAGGGCGACACGGTGCTGCCGTTCAAGCGCGGCAGCTTCGGCGCGGCCCTGCACGCGGGCGTGCCGATCGTGCCGGTGGCGCTGCGCTACGAGCACCCGAGCGCGGCGTGGGTCGGCGATCAAGCGTTCCTGAGCCACTACGTGCGCGCCGTGTCCAAGCGCTTCACGCGCGTCAGCGTGGAGTTCCTGCCCGCGCTGCAGGGCCACGGCAGCCCGGAGCAGCTCGCGGAGCAAGCGCGGCAAGCGATCCAGCGTGCACTGCACGGCGAGCGCCGCGCGAGCCATGTGTCACGGTTCGCGGATGTTGGCACCGCAGCTACTGCCTGAGCTGAGCGAGCTGGAGGGACTGCTCGAGCAGATTCAACCGTATGCGCGCATCGAGACGCTGACGCACGTGGACGTGCGCAGCCATCGCTTGCCCGTGTATGCGGCGATGCTCGGCTCGCGCGCGCCGGAGGCACCTTCGCTGGCGTTCGTCGGCGGCGTGCACGGGCTGGAGCGCATTGGGACGCAGGTGGTGCTCGCGTACCTGCGCACGCTGACCGCGCGGCTGTCGTGGGATCGCGTGCTCCACGACACGCTCGCGCGCGTGCGCCTGGTGTTCGTGCCGCTGCTCAACCCGGGCGGCATGTTGCTGCGCTGGCGCTCCAACCCGCGCGGCGTGGACCTGATGCGCAACGCGCCACGCGGCCAGGGTGGACGCGGCTCGTTCTTGCTCGGCGGCCAGCGACTGTCGGCGAAGCTGCCCTGGTTCGCGGGCACGGAGGGCGAGAGCGAGCCCGAGAACCGCGCCCTGTTCGAGGTCATGCAGCGCGAGTGCCTGTGCTCCGACGTGTCGCTCGCGGTCGACTGCCACTCCGGCTTCGGCATGCTCGACAGGCTGTGGTTTCCGTACGCGCGCACGCGCAAGACGTTCCCCAACCTGGCCGAGGTGGTGGGCCTCAAGCACTTGCTCGACCGCACGCTGCCGCACCACGTGTATCGCGTGGAGCCGCAGGCGGATGCGTACACCATCGAGGGCGACGCCTGGGACTACCTCTACGATCTGTCGCGCTCGCTCTCGACGCAGCGCACGTTCGTGCCGCTGACGCTGGAGATGGGCTCGTGGGCGTGGGTGCGCAAGAACCCGCGCCAGCTGTGGTCCGTCGACGGCAGCTTCAACCCCGTGTTGCCACATCGCGTGAAGCGCACGCTGCGCCGCCACCTGCCGCTGTTCGATCTGCTGCTGCACGCGATCGCGAGCCATGAAGCCTGGGTGGCGCGCGACGACGACGTGCGCACGCAGCGCGAGCTCGAAGCGTTCACCACGTGGGCACGTACTTGAGCTCACATCGTCGCGATGCGTGACGTTGAAGTTTGCGCGCGCGTCACGGAAGTTTGCGTCGGTGTCGTCAGCGCGTGGCCTCGTGAAGGCAAAAAGGGAGTCGGGAGGCAAAACACTCCATGACGCTCGAAACCCTGCATCAGCCTCACGATCCGGCCTTCGTGTTCCCGCTCGAACGCGCGACGTATCCGCGTCACGAGCGTGGTGTTCCGCCGGGAGTCCATCGCTCGGGTCGCTACGCGGTCCGCTTCGCCCAGAACGCCGAGGACCTGCGCGCCGCGCAGCGCCTGCGCTTCGAGGTGTTCAACCTGGAGCTGCGCGAGGGCCTGATGGACTCGTACAAGAGCGGCCTCGACAAGGACAGCTACGACGCCGACTGTCATCACCTGCTCGTGATCGACGAGACGGCGGACGTGGTCGTCGGCACCTACCGCCTGATGACCTCGGAGCTGGTCGGCCGCGAGCAGCTCTACACCGCCAGCGAGTTCGACCTCGCCGGCATCCCGGACTCGGTGGTCCATCACGGCGCCGAGGTTGGTCGCGCGTGCGTGGCCAAGGAGCACCGCAACGGGCGCGTGCTGCAGCTGTTGTGGCGCGGCATCGCGCGCTACCTCGACTGGAACGACAAGCGCTACGTGTTCGGCTGCTGCTCGGTGCCGACGCTCGACGCCGCGGAGATCGCGAGCGTCTCGCTCAAGCTGGCACGTGAGGGTCACCTCCATGCGCGATATCACGCCGCCGTGCGTCCGCTGCTGCGCGCCTCGGACGCGCGGGTGGTCGCCAGCGAAGGCGCCGCGCTGCCGCCGCTGTTCAACAGCTACCTGCGGCTCGGGGCCAAGGTCTGCGGTGGGCCGGCTCTCGACCGCGAGTTTCGTGTGACCGATTACTTCGTGGTGTTGGATCTACGCGACGTCGAGCCGCGTTTGCTGGCCAATCTCGCCGCGCCCGGACTCTGGAAGTCCTGACGCGCCGGGGTGGCCCCAAGCGCCGGCTGGCCGCGTTGAATCGCCCCGTGTCAGAGTGCGTTCATGACACCCATGGGCAATCCAACGCGGTTCTTGCTGCTGGCGATGCTGTTCGGGGGTTGCGCGAGCGCTCCCGCCACGCCGATCAACACGGTGGCACGCGGGGATCTCGCCTGTGACCAGGTGAACGTCAGCGAGGTCGCCGACAACCGCTACCAGGCGGTGGGCTGCGGCAAGACCGGCACGTACGCCAAGCTCTGCAGCGGGCGCCACTGCTCGTGGGTACGCGTGCGCAGCGCCACCGAGATCGCGCAGAGCTCCGGTGGCTACGCCGCGCCCGTCGGCTCGTACGGCCAGCGCCAGATCATCCCGGCGCCTCCGCCGCAGCAGCGTGAAGTGATCCAGGCGCCGCCGCCGGCGCAGCGCGAGATCATCCAGGCGCCGCCTCCCGAGACGCAGGCCGCGGCGCCCGCGCAGCAAGACACCGCGGCGCCGCAGCCGTATACGCCCACGCCCACCCCGCTCTCCCAGGGCGAGCTGTCGCAGCCGTACCAGACCGAGGTGCCGCTGCAGCCGACCGTGCAGCGCGTCGAGTACGCGCCGCCGGCACCGCTGGTCGAGCAGCGCCCGGTCGCGCCGTACCCCAGCTACGTCTGGGTCGGCGGCTACTGGTGGTGGGGCAACGCCGCCTGGACCTGGGCGCCCGGCTACTGGTGCGCGCCGCGCTTCGGCTACAACTACATCGCGTCCAGCTGGTACTGGAACAGCGGCTATTGGTACTTCGGGCCGGGTGGCTGGGCGCGCCCGGGCAGCACGTTGATCGTGGGCGGCGTGGGGGCGCGGCCGAGTCGCTACGTGACCTCGCGTAGCTTCACGCCGCATCACGTCGCGAGCGCCGGTGGACGCATGGGCACCGGACCCGCGTACGCGCCCTCGGCCTCGGTGGCCCGCGCGCCGCAGCGCTTCACGCCGCAGTCGTCGCCGATGTACCACTACCCCACCAGCACGTCGCAGCGCATGGGCCGCATGGGCACCAGCGCGGGTGCCGGGCCTTCGCGCATGGGCGGCTACAACGGGCTGAGCAACTCGCAGGGACCGGGCCGCTTCGGCGCCGGCTCCACCACTTCGTCGCAGCGCAACTACAGCTACCAGCCCAGCCGCATGGGCACGTCGCCGCATCAGCGCATGGACATGACGCCGTCGTCGCCCTCGTCGTCGAGCTTCCGTTCGTCGCCGATGATGCGCATGCCTTCGTCCTCGTCCTCGCCCTCGCGGTTTGGCGGCGGCGGTGGCGGCAGCTTCGGTCGCATGGGCGGTGGCGGTGGCGGCGGCCCTGGACGCATGGGTGGCGGCGGTGGCGGTGGTGGTCCCGCGCGCTCGGCCGGCGGTGGCCGTCGCTAAGACGACAGCTGGGGTGCCAGCTCGCGCAGCGACTCGTAAGCCGCACGCGAGCGGCGCACGTACTCCAGCAGCACCGGCAGCTTGTCGAGCGTGAGCGCCTGCGGCCCGTCGCACAGCGCCGCCTCGGGCTTGGGGTGGAAGTCGATCAGCACGCTGTTGGCGCCCGCGATCAAGCCCTGGCCCACGACGTGAAAGATGTACGGGATGCCGTCGGGCGCCACGTCCGCGCGCCCCACGCTGTGTGACGGATCGATGCACACCGGCAGGCGCGTGAGCTTCTTGACCACCGGCACGTGCGCGAAGTCGACCAGGTTGCGCATCGGCTCGCCGAGGTGGCTCTTCACGCCGCGCAGGCAAAACACGATGTTCGGGTTGCCCTCGCTGGCGATGTACTCGGCGGCGTTGAGCGACTCCTCCAGCGTGATGCCCATGCCGCGCTTGCACAGCACCGGCAGCTCGCGCTGCTGACCGACCGCGCGCAGCAGCTCGAAGTTCTGCGCGTTGCGCGTGCCGATCTGCAGCATCACGCCGGTGGCGTCGCCACTCGCTCGCAGCGCGCTGAAGATCTCGTCGATCTGGCGCGCGTCGGTGACCTCCATCGCAATCACCTTCACGCCGTGCTTGCCCGCCAGCTCGAACACCCACGGCAGGCACGCCGCGCCGAGGCCTTGAAAG
>JBEVNG010000225.1:0-4122 GCA_040508235.1 Polyangiales bacterium
TTGTAGTTGCGGAGCTCCTCGAGGGCGGCCTGCGTAAGACGACGCTCAACGCCATCACGGCGGCGCGTACGATCGCAGAGGGAACCGGTGGTGCTTTCGACGTGCTCGCGATCGGCGAGGGCTCGAAGAAGGCAGCTGCCGAGGTGGCGGCTTTCGGTGCGCGCAAGGTGCTCGCTTCCGAGGTCGCTGGCGGCTACCGCGCGGAGGCCTACGCGGCCACCGTGGCGGCGGCGGCAAAGGCATACGGCGTGGTGCTCACCACCGCGTCCACGTACGGCAAGGATCTCCTTCCGCGCGTGGCGGCGAAGCTCGGTGCGGGCATCGCCAGCGACATCTCGAAGGTCAGCGTCGAGGGCGGCAAGGTTCAGTACAAGCGCCCCGTGTACGCCGGCAACGTCTTCGCGACGCTCGAAGTGACCACGCCCATCCAGGCGGTCAGCGTGCGCCAGTCGGAGTTCGAGCAAGCCTCCGAGAAGGGCGGCAGCAGCCCGGTCGAGGAGTTTGCGGTGGTTGCGGACGCGGCGGCCGGCAAGGTCGAGTTCGTCAGCATCGAGACCGTGAAGAGCTCGCGTCCGGACCTCGCGGAGGCGGCGATCGTCGTCTCCGGTGGTCGCGCCCTCAAGAGCGCCGAGAACTTCAAGACGGTGCTCGAGCCGCTCGTCGACGCGTTCGGCGCGGCGCTCGGTGCCTCGCGCGCCGCGTGTGACGCGGGCATGGTGCCGAACGACCTCCAGGTCGGTCAGACCGGCAAGGTCGTGGCGCCCAAGCTGTACGTCGCAGTCGGTATCTCCGGCGCGATCCAGCACCTCGCGGGCATGAAGGGCTCGAAGTACATCGTCGCGATCAACAAGGACAAGGAAGCCCCGATCGCGCAGGTCGCGGACTACTTCCTGACCGGCGACCTGTTCAAGGTCGTTCCCGAGTTGACCGAGGCCGTGAAGAAGGCCCGCGGTTAATCACCGCTCGGCTCGATGACGAAGGGCGCGCTCCGCGAGGGGTGCGCCCTTTCGACGTTAAGACCTGTTTTGCCCGACCTCGGCGACGCTGATACGCTCGGCGGCCGTTGACCAGGCAGGCACAGAGTTGGGTGACGCGCACGTGGTGGGCCGTGGTGCCCGTGCTGCTGATGTGCGTGCGCGCGCAGGCGCAGACGGACTGGGCGGGCAAGTACAACGCCGGCGCCAGCAGCATCAAGGCCGTGGTCACGACCTGGGGCGAAGACTGCGGCCCGCGTCCGGAGAGCTCGACCGACAGCGCCAAGCCCAAGGTCGACGTGACGGTGCGCGGCTCGCAGCTGACGCTGAAGTTCCCGGACCGCACCATCAAGACAGACGGCTGCTGGAGCCCGAACCCCGCGGTGAAGGTCAGCAAGACCAGCGGCGGCGAAGGCGGTCCATGGCGAAGCGAGTGCAAGACCGGTAGCGGCGATTCGAAGCAAGAGCGCGGCGTCTACACGCTGAGCGCCAGCGTCGTCGATCAGCATGCGCAGCTCGAGCTGGTCGAGGAGAGTAGCTACGACTGGCAGCTCAAGCAGTCGCGCTGCGTCGCCAAGGTGCGCATCACGCAGCGCATGTCGCGCGGCGGTGTGATCGCGGAGCCGGCGCCCCCGCCTGCTCCGCCGGTCATCGCCGAGCCCGCGCCGACCCCGGGCGGTCCGTGCGTGCCGGGACCGCTGGCGCGCTTGCGGCTGCGCCCGAGTGACGCGCGCATCGCACCCGGCGAGAAACAGTGCTTCACGGTGCGCGGCCTCGATGCCGCGGGCTGCGGGGTGCAAGTGGACGCGAGCGCCCTGAGCTGGGACCTGAAGAAGCCCACCGGAGCCAGCGGCACGCTCAGCGGCGCCTGCTTCAAGGCGGCCGCGCGCGCGGCCGAGGCCGAGGGGCGCTTCGAGATCACGGTCGCCAGCGCCGGCATCCGCGACAAGGTCGCGCTCGACGTCGCCAGCACGGACCTGTCCGACATCATCGCGCGGCGCAGCAGCGGTGGGGATCTCGACGTCAGCGAGGACAGCGAGGGGCTCGGCTCCGTGCTCGGCATCGAGGCGGCGGTGAAGGGCAGCTCGCTGGTCGTGAAGCTGGCCATCTCGGCCCTGCTGCTCGGGCTGATCGGCGCGCTGCTGGCGCTGCTGCTGCGCGCGCGCGCCAAGCCGCGCAAGAAGCCCAAGCGCATCTACATCGACGAGGACGAAGAAGAGGAGGACGGCCACGCGCCGCGCCACTCCGCGATCAACAGCCTCGCGCCGCGCGACGACGCCAGCTTGCAGGGCTCGGGCGACCAGATGATCTGCCCCACCTGCCGACGTGGCGTGCCGCTCGGGGTCGCTCGCTGCCCCAACGATGGAACGGCACCCGTTCCGTACAACGAGTTCGTGAAGGCAGCCCGGAGCGCGCAGAGTGGACCCCCCACCTGCCCCTCGTGCGGCGCACAGCTCACTTCAGGTGCGCAGTTCTGTGGCGTGTGCGGTCACAAAGTCCGTCCCTGACGGCTTGTTCCAAAAACACTTAAACGCGCCCACTTTTTCGCTAAGGTGATCGAGGGGACTGCGTCGAATGGTCACGAGCGCGCGCTGCGGCGTGCGCCGGGCGTTCGGCGCGAGCCGGCGCGTTTCGTGGAGTGCACCTATTGGAAGCCTCGCGTTCAGTTTCGCACTGGTGCGCGGGCCTCATGCTCGAGGAAGTCTCATGAAGATCGTGTGCGAGAGCTGCGGAGCGAAATACTCGATTGCCGACGAGAAGGTCGCCGGCAAGGTATTCAAGATCCGCTGCAAGAAGTGCAGCGCGGTGATCGTCGTCAAGGGCGACCAACCCGCTGAGGGCGCCGACTCGGGCGCGTTCGACTACGGCAGCGACGCGGTGTGGCACGTGGTGGTGGCCGGCGAGCAGCAGGGCCCCTTCGCGCCGCGCCAGATCGGCGAGCTGCTGGCAGAAGGCAAGATCGACTGGGAAGCCTACGTCTGGCGTGAAGGCATGGACGGCTGGCAGCCTGCCAAGGACGTCGAGGACCTGGTGAAGTCCGTGATGGCCGAGGCCGAGGGCGGCGAGGCAGCCAAGAGCGCGGAAGCCGCGCCGGCGCGCAGCGAGGTGTTCGGCGGCTCCAGCGACATGGGCGCGGACCCGTTCGCGAGCAGCACGGACGACGGTGGTCTCTCCGGCGTGATCGGTGGCGGCAACGCGTCGACCGCGGTGGCGGCCGGTGGCGGCGCGGACCTGTTCGCCGACTCGTCGCGCAGCGCGTTCGCGGGCGCGGCGGCCTCGGACGACGATGACCACGGCTCGCTCAGCGGTGTCGGAGGCGGCCCGCGCGTCTCCGGAGACTCGGCGATGACCGGGCAGCGCAACGAGAACTCGGTGTTGTTCTCGCTGTCGAACCTGCAAGCGCTCGCCACCGGCTCCGGTGCGGCGCCCTCGGGTCGTCCGAAGCCCGGCATGGCGCAGGGCGAGGGCTCGGGCCTGATCGATATTCGCGCGCTCGCCAGCGCGACGCAGGCGGTGGCGGAGAAGCCGTCCGGTGCGCAGCGCGACAAGATCGAGGACCTGCTCGCGGTCGGCTCCACGGGCACCACGTTCTCGGCCACCAGCCTCGCGGCTCCGGTCGCCACGGATCGCGGCGACAGCAACAAGGTGCTGCTCTATGGCATGGCGGCGGCGATCCTCGCGCTCGGTGGCGTGGTCGCGTACCTGGCCGTGCGTTCGTCGCCGGCACCAGTGGCGCTGACGCCCGCCGCGACCGAGCAGGAGCGCGCCGATGCGGAGGAAGAGAACCTGAAGGTTCCGGCCTCGGCGGCGGCCACCGCACAGAAGGAAGAGCCCACCGAGGCACCGCAGGCCGCGGAGCCGTCGGCGCCCGCGGAAGAGCCGGCGGAAAAGAAGGAAGAGCACGCCTCGTCCCGCTCCGACAAGCGCAGCAGCCGGCACGAGTCGTCGTCTTCCTCGTCGTCCAAGCCCAAGGAAGAGAAGCCCGAGCCGGTGGCGGCCGCCGAGCCCAAGAAGCCGGCGCCGCAGTCGTCGGCCGACAAGTCGCTCGACGATCTCCTCAACACCGCGCTCGGTGGCGGCGCCAAGAAGCCGGCCGCCGCCAAGGCCGAGCCGAGCGAGTCGCTGCAGCCCTCCCCCACGCGCGATG
>JBEVNG010000044.1:0-11237 GCA_040508235.1 Polyangiales bacterium
ACCGTCGCGCTGGCACAGACGCCGGTGGCGAACCCGGCGCCCCCTGGTGCCGGGCCGAAGCCCGCGGGCCCCGCCGCCCCCGCCAAGCCGGGCAAGCGCGAGCAGTTCCGCTTCGCGTACATCTCGGACGCGCACCTCTACAAGCGCACGCTGAACGACCGCTTCGCGAACGCGCTGCTCCGCGCCGTGGACGACGTCAACGCGATGAACCCCGCGCCGGACTTCGTGCTCTTCGGCGGCGACCTCGCGCAGCTGGGGCAGCCGGAGGAGCTCGAGCTCGGCGCTCAGATCCTGAAGAACCTCAAGGCCCCGATGAAGGTCATGGTCGGCGAGCACGACTGGTACCTGGATCTCGGCGAGAAGTGGCGCGAGCTGTTCGGCGAGCCCACCTACTCGTTCGACCACAAGGGCTTGCACTTCGTCGCGCTCAACAGCGTGGTGGAGAAGGACTTCTGGACCGCGCGCGGCTTGTCGCCGATGCAGCGCATGCAGACGGTGGCCGGCCTCGACAACGGCACGCAGAGCCCGTTCTCGGTGGGCGAGGAGCAGCGCGCGTGGCTGAAGGCGGACCTCGCCAAGGTCGCCGCCACCACGCCGACGATCGTGTTCTCCCACTCGCCGCTCTACAAGATGTACAAGCCGTGGAACTTCTGGACCGACGACGCCGACGAGGTGCAGGCGATCCTGAAGAAGCAGCAGAAGATCACGGTGCTGCACGGGCATACGCACCAGATGCTGACCAACCGCATCGGCAACATCTCGTTCCACGGCTTCCTGAGCACGGCCTGGCCGTGGCCGTACGCGCCGCAGGGCCTGCCGCCGCTGACCATCCAGATGTCGCGCCCCGATCCGTTCAACCCCAACGACGGCTGTGGCGACGGCGCGGTGACGGTGCATCCCGATGGGCTGATCGACAAGGTCTACAACCTGTGGAACCGCAACCCGATCACCATCACCAAGAACTACACGGCGACCAAGGGCGCCAAAGACAAACCCCAGGTCCCGACGCGGGCGAGCTACTGAGGACAGCCATGAAGCGACCGATCCTATTCGCTCCCTTGCTGCTGCTCGCGTGCGGCGAGAAGCCCGCCGTGCAAGAGCCGCCCTCGCAGGCGCCGCAAGCGCAGGCGACGCAGCCGCCCGCGCCCGACAACAAGGGCACCATCGACGTCCTGCTGTGCGACGGCAAGACCAAGACCACCGTGCCGGAAGGCACCGCCCCCACCGCCATCGCGGGCTCGCTGATGGAAGAGTGGCTGCGCAAGAACCCGAACAACAACTGGGAAGCCGAGGAGCGCGAGCGCCACACGCTGCAGCCCGCGGCCGAGAACAGCGAGCTGGTCGGGCAGGTGCAGGGCCACAGCTACGGCGAGGTCACGACGCAGGACGTCGCGCTCTGGAAGGGCGAGACGGAGCGCGTCGCGCTCGCGGGCTCGGAGGTGTTCCACAGCGGCGAGAAGCTCGGCAGCACCGTGGGCGTGTCGTGCGACATGTGCCATCCGCACGCCGCGAACACCCACCCCGAGACGTACCCCAAGTACCAGGTGCAGCTCGGTCGCGTGGCGCTGCTGCGCGACATGATCAACTGGTGCATCCAACATCCGGTGCGCGGCACGCCGTTCGCGGCGGATGATCCGCGCATGCGCGCGGTCGAGGCGTACATCTATGCGCAACGCAAAGGCAAGACTCTCGACTACGGCAAGCACTGAAGGCGTGACGCAACGGCGCTAGCCGCGCGGCATAGGAAGTCCGCGCTGCTTGCGCTGTTTTCACCTATATTCCGGCATTGCCGGCCAGGCGAGTTGCGGTAGCTTCGCTCTACCTACCAAGGAGCTTAGCGTGGGCCGCAATCGCTCTTGGTCCGTCTCTCACGCGGAGAATCCCCGCTCTTCGAGCGCACGCTTCGGCGCGCGCCGCAGCACCCCGCCGCCCACGCCGCGCCGTCGTGTGTCGCAGCCACCTCCCGCTGCGCATACGCACGCCAAGGTGGTGGAGCTTGCGCGCGTGCGCTCGCAGGGGGTGACTCCCGCAGCCGACTTGCCTCGTAGCGGTCAGCCGGATTTGTTCAGCGCGAGCCTGCTCGGCGCCATCGCGGGAGGCGTCGATGCCGCCGGCTGGTTCTGCCTGGCCGGCCTGCTCCCCTCGCACCTGACCGCGTCGCTGGTGATGCTCGGCGCCCGCGCCACCGAGTACGACGCCGCCGAGGTGCGCGCGCGCGTCGCCATGCTGCCGGTGTTCGTGTGCACGGTGGCGCTGGTGAAGTGGAGCGCACGCTGGATGGCGGCGCGACGGCTGCCGGTGCTGCCCGTGCTGCTGACGTTCCTCACGGTGGGGCTCGCGCTGTTCTGCATCGCGGGCTCGCTGTCGGACGCGCTGCTCGCGGACGACCCCCGTGTGCTGTTGCTGCTTGGCGGCCTCGGGGTCGCGAGCATGGCGGTGCAGAACGCGATCATGCGGCTCTGCCTGCACCAGCTCTGCCCGACCACGGTGATGACCGGCAACCTCACGCAGCTGGTGATGGCCGGCGTCGACCTGCTCGCCCACAGGGAGCCGGATCGCGACGCGCGCACGCGCCTCGTCAGCGCTGGCACACCGCTGCTCGGCTTCGTGCTCGGCTCGGTGAGCTGCGGCTACCTCGCCAGCCGGCAGGGCCTGATCTGCCTGCTAATCCCGCTCGCGCTCTCGCTCGGCATCACCGTGCGCGCCTGGCGCCGCTACATGCGCGAACGTCAGCCCACGCTGTTCGGCGTGCTCGGCGTGCCTAGTTTCCCTCGAGCCGGTTGAAGTCGAGCAGGCCGGACTCCAGCGGCTCCATGTCGCGGTAGGCCTCGTGCATGCGGTCGCTCAGCTCCCAGAAGCGCGGGTCGGTGCGGCGCACGCCGAAGCGGTCGCGCATGGTGTCGTAGGCCTCGTTGCTGTTCAGGCTCTCCACGCGCGCGGTGAACTCGCCGAGCTCGCTCTCGTCGACGCTGAACAGCGCGTTCGGATACGCACCCACGAAGCCGCGCAGCAAGGTCAGCTGATCCTCGTCCGGCTTGCGCCGCTTGTCCTCGCGGAACAGGTGCGCGACGTTGGTGTGGGCGCTGTCGCGCAGCAGCGTGAAGAAGCGCGGCGTGCCGTGCTCGCGCCGCACCTCCAGGAAGCTGGTCTCCGGCATGCGCGAGGCCGCGTGGCCCGACAGCAGCGCGAGCCCCTTGAGTGCATCGCGCAGCTTCACCTCCGGCTCCTCGCCGAGCGCGTACTTTTTCTCCAGGACCTTCTCCAGCCGCACGTGCATCTGCCGCAGCAGCTCCACCTCCGGCTTGTCGGTGCTGAACTTGAGCCCGGTCTCCTGATCGAAGCGCGCGAGCTTGCCGTAGACGTGATCCTTCACCTCGTTGGAGGTGTCGCGGTACCAGGCCTCCACCAGCGCACGGCGGCGCGCCTTGGGCAGGAAGCTGATGAAGTTGCTCTCCGCCTCCATGCGCAGGAAGTCCATGTACAGCCGCGAGTGCAGCTGGTGGCCGATGTTGCCGAACACGTCGAAGCCCGCGACGAGCAAGTAGTGGATGCGCTCGAACAGCGCGTAGCCAACCACCCAGGTGGTCTTGGGATCGCCACCGACCCAGCCCTTCACCACGGTGGCGCTGTCGTAGTGGCGCATCACCGTCAGCGCGGCGTTGTTGTTCTCGCCGTCGCCGTCCCAGATCTGCTCCAGCGTCACCAGGTCGGGCGAGCGCGCCAGCTGCGAGAGGAACTTGCTCTTCAGGTCCAGGTAGCGACGCTGCCGGCGCTCGTACTTGCGCCAGTTGATCAGGATGCCGTTGCTGCCCTGCTCCGCCGGCAACGCCAGGTCCGGCATCGCGCCCGCGAGCAGCTGCGCCTCTTCCTTCACCACCGGCGAGTCCGGGTGCACGAACGCGATCCAGAAGCGGTCGTTGATCACGTCGAGCGCGACCTGGCCGCGGCAAACCGGGCCCTTGATGAAGCCGCTCATGGTGAAGTTCGCCTCCTCCAGCAGGAAGCGATAGCGCGACGCCACCGGCAGCGAGGCGAAGGTCGCGAACGGGTTGGCGGCGGTCTGCCGATCGTAGCCAGGCAGCACCGCCACCTTGTAGTCGGCCTCCACGAACAGCTTCTTGAAGCGCGCCAGCCGCGCGTCGCTGAGCGGATACGGCATCAGCGTCTTGGCGAGCTTGGTGCGCTCGCGGCGCACGAAGCGGTAGTACAGGCCCTGCACACCGGGGTCCTCGAACGGGCGCCGCGTCGCGATCTCGTCGACCGGCTGGCCGCTCGGCGTGCGCGAGCGAACGAGCCGGAAGAACGTCTGGTCGTCGATGCCGTCGAAGTACAGCGAGCCCAGGAACAGGTGCTCGTAGATGTAGCGAGCCGACAGGCGCACGCGATCGTCCGGCGTGTTGAGGAACGCCTCCCAGCGCGCGATCGACTCCAGCAGCGCGGGCGCGAGCGGCGGCTCGGGCGCATGGGGTGCCCCGTCCGCGAGCCAGCCCGTGAGCGCCTCGTGCTCCGCATCGCTCAGCCCGGGCAGCGCGTACGGCATGCCCCACGACGGATGGTCCTTGGCGAAGCCGTCGAACTCCTCGGGCTTGGGGCACTGCTGGGTGCGATCGAGCCCGAGGTCGAAGCCCTCCGGCAAGATGCCGCCACGCGGTAGCGGATGATCACGCTTGAGCTGCAGCATGCGCGCGATCAAAGCGCGGCTGGGATCACGCTCGCCGAGCACCGACCAGAAGCCCTTCTCGCGCCACGCCTCGGTCCCGTGCGCATCGATGTGCAAGCGCGTCGGGTCGATGGCGAGCAGCCGCGAGCCCTCGTAGACCTCTTGCTTGCTCGCGCCGCGCTCGATGCCCTCGAACGAGCTGAGCACGAGCTGGCAGGGCGAGTCATAACAGCCGTGGCAGACCACGCAGCGATGGTCGAAGGTCTGCTTGGCGTCCTGCCACACGTGCTGCGCCTCGCTCGGGCTGAGCGTCACCGGCGGGGGGACCGGCGCGGCGGGCGGCGTCGCGGGGGTGGCGGGTCGACAGGCAGTCAGGGCGAAAAGGACGATCAACAGCAGGGCGAAGCGCAAGGGTGCGTACCTCTCGGGGAGCTAAACGTAGCCTCCAGCCGGCAAGGTGGCGGCTTTCCCCGAGATCTCACGCGAAGTTGGGCGAATTCGCGGGGAACTTGCGCGAACGCCTTGCGGCTCGCATCACGATTGTACAAGGTATGTCCAACGATGGGCGAAGCTGCCGACGGGACGGATTTCGACGTGGCCTTCGTGGGCGGCGGGCTCGCGTCCGTGCTCGCGGCGTCCATGTTGCTCGAGCGCCAGCCTGCGCTGCGCCTGCTGTTGGTGGAGCGGGAGCCGCGGCTCGGGGGCAACCACACCTGGTGCTTCCACGCCGCGGACCTGCCCCGTGCGGCCGCGCGTGTGGTCGCGCCGCTGATCGTGCACTCCTGGGAAGGCTACCAGGTGCGCTTTCCCTCGCGCACACGCCGGCTCGCCTCGCCGTACGCATGCGTGACCAGCGAGCGGCTCGATCAGGTGGCGACCGCGCGCCTGCGTGAAGCCGCGAACGCGACGCTGATCGTGGGCCACGCGGTGCGCGAGCTGAAGGAGCACGGCGTGGTGCTGGACGACGGGCGCAGCTTCCGCGCCTCGCTCGTGATCGCGGCGACCGGCCCGGAGCAGACGGTCGCGCGCGGCGGACGCGGCTACCAGAAGTTCTTCGGGCTGGAGCTCGACGCACCGGGGCACGGCATCGACGAGCCGGTCGTGTTCGACGCCTGCATTCCGCAGCGCGACGGCTTCCGCTTCATGTACCTGCTGCCGCTCGCGCACGACAGGTTGTTGGTCGAGGAGACCTTCTTCTCCGAGACGCACGCGCTCGACGATGCCCGCAGCAAGCAGGAGATCCTCGCCTACTGCGCGGCGCGCGGCATCCACGTGCGCGGCGTGCAGCGCAGCGAGCGCGGCGTGCTGCCGATGCCGTGGATCGATCAGGACTTCTCGGCCAGCGCGCGCCCCTTGCTCGCCGGCTACCGCGCGGGGCTGTTCCATCCCGTCACTGGCTACTCGTTTCCGCAAGCGGTGCGCTTCGCGGTCGCGCTCGCGGACAGCGATCTGACGCAGCTCGCACGCGAGCCCGAGCGCGACTCGCCGCTGGCGGAGTTCGCCCGCGAGCAAGCCGCGCAGCGGCCCTACCTGCGCTTGCTGACGCGGCTGTTGTTCACGTTCTTCGAGCCCTCGCAGCGCTACCACGTGCTGGAGCACTTCTATCGCTTGCCCGAGCGGCTGATCGAGCGCTTCTACGCGGCGGAGCTGACGCCCCTGGACCGCGCGCGCATCTTCCTGGGCGCACCGCCGCGCGGCTTCTCGGTGGGGCGCGCGCTGCGTGGACAGCGGGAGGCGTCGTGAAGCCGGCCGCGCTCGAGTCGGAGCCCGCGGGCATGGCGCTCGGCTTCCCGGAAGAGCTGTGTCGCGCGCACGGCGTCGATCCCGAGCGGCTGGAGCGCGCGCTGCATGCGCCGCTGCGAGAGTTCCTGGCGCGTCCCGGCAAGGCGTTCCGCGCGCGCCTGATCGAGGGCTGCCATCGATTGGCCGGCGGCGACGACGCACCGAGCGCCGCGCTGGAGGCTATCGAGCTGCTGCACGCGGGCTCGCTGATCGTCGACGACATCCAGGACGACGCGGAGACGCGCCGTGGTGGCCCTGCCCTGCATCGCCTGATCGGCACGCCGCGCGCGCTCAACGCCGGCAACTGGCTGTACTTCGAGGCGCTGTCGCGGCTCGACACGCTGGAGCTGCCGCTGCCGCGCGCACGGGCGCTCGACCGGCAGGCGCATCGTTGTCTGCTGCGCTGCCACGAGGGGCAGGCGCTCGACCTGAGCCTGCGCGTGAGCGAGCTGCGCAGCGCGGAGCTGCCGGCGCTGGTGCAGTTCGTGAGCGCGCTGAAGACCGGCGCGCTGATGGGCTTCGCGGCCGAGCTGGGTGCCACCGCCGCGGGCGCGGACGAAGCCCTGGTGCGTGCCCTGGCGGCGTTCGGCGAGCGCGTGGGCGTGGCGCTGCAGATGCTCGACGACCTCGGCTCCGTCGCGTGCAGCGCGCGTGCGCACAAGGGCCTGGAAGACCTGCAGGGCCAGCGCCCGAGCTGGGTCTGGGCGTGGGCCAGCGAGGCGCTCGACGAGCTGGCCTACAAGCAGCTGCTCAAGTTGCTGGAGCGAAGCGAGCTGGAGGAGCTGCGGCAGCGGCTCGCGCCGGCGGTCGAGCCGCTCGGGCGGGCGCGTGTGCACACGGCGCTCGAGGAAGCCTTTGCCGCCCTACCCAGCGCGCCCTGGCGCGTGGTCGAGGCGATGCGTGCGGAGCTTGCGAGATTGGAGAACAGCTATGGGTAAGCGAGCGGCCGTGATCGGCAGCGGGTTCGGCGGGCTCGCGGCGGCCATCCGCCTGCAGTGCGCCGGCTTCGAGACGGTGATCTACGAGGCGCGCGACAAGCCCGGCGGACGCGCGTACGTCTACGAGGACAAGGGCTTCACCTTCGATGGCGGGCCCACCGTGATCACGGCGCCGCACTGCATCGAAGAGCTGTTCGAGCTGGCGGGCCGCAACATGGCCGACTACGTCGAGCTGTTGCCGGTGGCGCCGTTCTATCGGCTGTGCTGGGACGACGGCGACTCGTTCGACTACGTGGGCGACAGCGCGCAGATGGCGGCGCAGATCCGCGGTCGCAACCCGGCCGACGCGGACGGCTACCTCAAGTTCGTGGACTACTCCAAGCGCGTGTTCGACAAGGGCTACACCGAGCTGGTCGCGCAGCCGTTCCTGCGCTTCTCGGACATGGTGAAGGTCGCGCCCGATCTGATGCGCCTGCGCGCGGACCGCTCCGTGTACCAGACCGTCGCGCGCTACGTTAAGGACGAGCACGTGCGCCAGGCGCTGAGCTTCCACTCGCTGCTCGTCGGCGGCAACCCGTTCGACACCAGCAGCATCTACACGCTGATTCACTACCTGGAGAAGAAGTGGGGCGTCACCTTCCCGCGCGGCGGCACCGGCGCGCTCGTGGGCGGGCTGGTGCGCCTGTTCGAGGAGCTGGGTGGCGAGTTGCGCGTGGAAGATCCAGTCCACTCGATCGCACTGGAGAAGAAGAACGGCAAGACGCAGCACCTGGTCACCTCGCGCCGCAAGGTGGGCGAGCGCTTCGACCTGGTGGTCTCCAACGCGGACGTGCACCACACTTACTCCAAGCTGTACGGCACGGTGAAGAGCGCGCGCCGCACCGCCAAGAAGCTCGCGCGCATGGACTGGTCGATGAGCCTGTTCGTGCTCTATTTCGGCACCGATCGCACCTACCGCGACGAGGTCGTGCACCACACCATCCTGTTCGGGCCGCGCTACGAGGAGTTGCTCAAGGACATCTTCCACGGCGCCAAGCTGCCGGATGACTTCAGCCTCTACCTGCACATGCCGACGATCACCGATCCGTCGCTGGCGCCGGCGGGCTGCGACACTTTCTACGTGCTCTCACCCGTGCCACACCTCGGCAACGCGCCCATCGACTGGGAGCGCGCGGCGCCACTCTACGCAGAGCGCCTGTTGACGTACCTGGAGCGGCACCTGCCGGACCTGCGCAAGCACGTGGTGACCAAGCGCTGGCTCACGCCGCAGGGCTTCCACGACGACCTGCGCGCGTACCAGGGCTCGGCGTTCTCGTGCGCGCCCACGCTCACGCAGAGCGCCTGGTTCCGCCCGCACAACCGCGACCGCGACATCGACTCGCTGTACATCGTGGGCGCGGGCACCCACCCGGGCGCCGGCCTGCCGGGTGTGATCAACTCGGCCAAGGCCACCACGCAGGTGATCTTGCAGGACTTCGCATGAGCGATCCGGGACGTGAAGCGGGACGTGAAGCGCTGCGCGAGTGCCGGCGCATCCTCGAGCACAACTCCAAGAGCTTCGCGCTCGCCTCCAAGCTGCTGCCCGCGGGCTCGCGCGACGAGGCGGCCGCGGTGTACGCGTTCTGCCGGCGCGTCGACGACGCGATCGACGACGCCCCTGCGTCCGAGCAGGCGTCCGCGCTTTCAGGGCTGTACGAGGAGCTCGACCGCGTCTACCGCGGCGACGTGCTGACGGAGCCCTCGCTGGCCGCGTTTCAAGCCGTGGTGCAGCAGCGCCGCATCCCACGCCGCTATCCCGCCGAGCTGATCGAGGGCATGGCGATGGACGTGCGCAACACGCAGTACCAGACGCTCGACAACCTGCTGCTCTACTGCCACTGCGTCGCGGGTGTGGTCGGGCTGATGATGTGCCACGTGTTCGGGCTCACCCATGACCGCGCGCTGCACAACGCGGCGCACCTGGGCATCGGCATGCAGCTGACCAACATCTGCCGCGACGTCGAGGAAGACTGGCGGCTTGGACGCGTGTACCTCCCGAGCGATCTGCTCCAGGCGGCGGGCGCGGGCGAGCTGGGAACGCCGGGGGTCGATCCGTTCCCCACCGACGCGAACACCGTGCGCGCGTTCCAGCGCGTGACCGCGCAGCTGCTGCGCGAGGCCGACCGCTACTACGCCTCGGCCGATCGCGGCATCCCGGCGCTGCCGTTCCGCGCTGGCCTCGCGGTGCGTGCGGCACGTCGCCTCTACCACGCGATCGGCCTGGAGGTCGCCGCGCGCGATCACGACCCGCGTCGCGGTCGCGCGGTGGTGCCGACGCAGCGCAAGCTGCAGCTGCTTGGGCAGGCGGTGGCGCTCCACGTGAGCGCTCTTCCGCGCACGACCGCGGTGCGCGTGCAGCGTCGCCAGTCCGTTCGCACCCCACGTCGTGAGCTCAGCTTCCCGGAAGACGTGCTGGTCTGAGCGCAATCGCCTCGATGGTCCGAGACCGGCGGCGTTCGCGCGCGAACTTTGTACAAACCTGATCGCGCTCGCCGGCGGGCATGCGCTCATGTTTGAGTCGAGCCTCGGCGCCAGCGACTGACGCTGATGTGGAGCGGACGGCCGCTGCTCCGCGACACGTCCACGCCCGCGGCCTGGTGGCTCGCGTTGCCGTGGATCACGCGCCGCAGACGCAGCAATCCTGCTGCAGCAACCCCATGGGGGCCCTGCACGACATTTTCGTCATAGCCAGCGACTCGACGGGGGCAGCTCGCACGGTTCATCGCGCGCGAGAACAAAACAACGCAGAACGGGTGACGCGCGAGGGAAGCTCGTCCCGTCGCGCACCACCCGCGGCCCCATATCTCGTCGATTCGTGCCGCTGCTAGAAGACGGGCGCTGTGCTCACGCTAGCGTGCGCAGCGCCGCGTCGATTCAGCCCGCGTCGCCGGCGTCGCCCGCGTCGGGGCGCGCCGCGTCGAGGCCGCTGTCGAGGCCGCTGTCGAGGGTCGGGTTCACGCCCGAGTCGACGCCGCTGTCGCGAACGATGTCGTCGTCGCCTTCATCGTCGTCGCCGCAGCCGACGGCGGAAAGAGAGAGAACCAGGGCAGCTCCGATAAGCCAGGTGCGCTTCATGAGTCGTATTCCTTCGTGAGTGGGGCTTGCTCCGCGGTCGCTAGCTCCCGCGTGAGCGTCTGTTGAGCTCGCACCTTCCGGCCCGAGTTGCACCACAAACTGAATGCGCGTTCGGAACTATTCCGATGGACGAATTTTTTTCTTTGTGCCTTCCAAACGAGAATGGATCTCAGGTCCGGAATGCTCAGAAAGCCAGCTTTTCAAGCGTAATTTGCGCATCGTCGACGCGCTGCTCATGTAGCGAACGGTTCCGAACACGGCGCGCTCCGGCGCCCATGGTCGATCGTATCGGCCCAGTATCCAGAAGAATCCGGCGTACGAGTTCGGATCACGTCCATCGAGCGCGTACTTGTTGTTGAGCTCGATCATCGTTTCGAGCGCGCGCTCGGGTGATTTCGAGTACGCCAGGATCTGCTTGCCCCACAGCATCCGCAGGTAGTTCTGAATGCGGCCTTCTGCGAGCAATTGGCGCTGTGCTGCGTTCCAGAGCACGTCATGCGTACGCGCTGCTTCGAAGTCTGCAAGCGTGTAGACGTGCTCGCGCTGGTCGCTTGCATGAGCCCCGAGCGTCTTGCGCGCCCACGCGGGAAGACTCTCGTAACGATCGAAACTGGGTAAGGTCGCGGCGGTGTTCAGAGCCAGCTCGCGAAACGTGACCAACTCGTCCAGGAATGCTTCAGCAGCGCCGCTTAGACCCCAAAAACCGCTTCTTTTGCCGTCTTTCGCGAGGCCACGTGGACGCT
>JBEVNG010000294.1:0-8574 GCA_040508235.1 Polyangiales bacterium
TGCCGGTGTCGAGGCGGTAGTCGTTCTCGCCGTCCGCGGTGCTGTACTGGTAGTCGCGGCGGTCGGGCTCGTAGCGCGAGGCCTTGGCGAACGAGTAGCGCCACTCGACGTGGAAGTCGCGCAGCCGGTCGAAGGTGTGCAGGCCCTGCACCTGCTGCAGGAACACCTGGCGCTCCACCCACGACAGGCGCGTCAGCTGCGTGTCGCGGCCGAGGTCGATGTCGAAGCCGGTGCGCAGCGTGGTCGCGTCTTCCGACTGACGCAGCAGCATGGTGGTGAACTTGAGCTTGTGGTCCTTGGAGAACTCGACGCCCCAGTCCAGGAAGCCGCTGGTGCTGATCTGCTGCTCGGCGGTGTTGAGCCGGAAGTCGTCGGCGGCCACGGTGCGGCCTTGCTCCAGCTGCACGGTGCGCGTGGTCGCGTTGCGCACGGCGTTGTACTGGTTCTTGTAGCCGAGCGCGGCCACGAAGCCGATCTTGGCGTGGCGCAGTTGCCAGCGGTTGCCGACGCTGGCCACGAAGCCGACGTCCGGCGGCACGAACTTCTTCGAGCGGTTGTAGCGGTTGGGCAGGCTGGAGCCGAACTGGTCGAGCTGCTCCTCCGTGTAGCCGGTGTCGCTGAAGATGTTGCCGGGCGAGAGCTTGGGGCTGTTCTTGATGCCGCTCGGAAGACCGCGCGTGCCGTCGTCGAAGCCGAGCCAGTCGCGTCCGCCGCCCTCGTAGCTGAGCTGGTTGCGCAGGTGCGTCTGCGAGTTGAGCTGCGAGGTGAGCGTCAGGTTGAGCAGGAACTTGTCCGGGTACTCGCGGCTGCGCACCTGCACCAGGCCGCCGCCGAACTCGCCCGGCAGGTCCGGCGAGTACGTCTTCTGCACCAGCACGCTCTCCAGCACGCCGGCGGGGAACAGGTCGAGCGGCACCACGCGGCGCGTCGGCTCGGGGCTCGGCACCTGCAGGCGGTTGAGCGTCATCGACGAGTAGCGCTCGCCCAGACCACGCACGATCACGAAGCGGCCGTCGACCACCGTCAGGCCGGTCACGCGCGAGAGCGCGGAGGCGGCGCTGGTGTCACCGGAGCGCGCCATCTGCTCGGCGCCGATCACGTCCGCCACCGCGGTGGTCTCGCGACGCTCCGCGATCGCCGACGCGATGCCGCCCTCGATGTGCGCGGCCTTGACCGTGAACTCGTCGAGGTCGACCGAGCGCGGGCTGAGCTCGAACTTGAGCGTGCGCGTGTCGTTGCTCTTCACCCACACGTCCGAGAGGCTCTGCGTGCCGAAGTCAGGGTGGATGGCGGCGATCAGGTACTTGCCCGCGGGCAGCTGCAGCGTGAACTTGCCGCTGCCGTCGGTCTTCGCTTCCACCGGCGCGCCGCGCACGTAGATGCGCGCCTCCGCGACCGTGCTCTCGTCCGCGCGCGCCACCACGGTGCCGGTGACGGTGCCCGTGGGTCCACCTGCCAGCGCCTTCTCGTACTCCTGGCTCATGCTGCGGTCGCCACCGGCCTGCTCGGGCGCCTTCACGTCCAGCCCGGCGATTGCACCCGCGCGACTCAGCGTGACGTTCACGAGCGTGGTCCGTGCCACCACGACCGGTACCTCGCCGAGGTCGATGACCCACGGCTCGTCGCCCTGCACGGGCGCCTCCGGCACGCGGATGTGCGGCACCACCAGTCGCACCTTGTGCACGCCCTCGGGAGCCTGCAGGAACGCGCTGCCCTGGGCGTTGGTGTCCTGGCGGGCACCCGCCAGCTCCACGCCCACCGCTTCCAGCGGCGCGTCGCCGACGACCACGACTTGCAGCTCGCCACGGGCGGGCTCGCTCGATTGTGCGAGCGCACTGCCCGGCTTCACGAGGAAGCCTGCCAGAAGAGCGCCAAACAGAACGCCGGCCGCGGCCGAGAACTCACGTAGAGAAATCACGCAGGCGGCTATGCGGGAGCACTGTGACGCCTCGGTGGCGGAGGCGAGTAGCGGTCGCAACGTTTTGAACGACGATTGTCACGAGCACGACGCGGACCGCGCATGGCCGCGCTGCCGTGCGACGCAAAGACGACGAGAGCCGACGACCCGAAGGCAGCCGGCTCTCGATGGTGTCGCTCGTGTGACGAGCGAGCTCGCGTGCTTCAGATGCTGGAAGGCGTGATGGTGACCCAGCCCGCCGTCCAGTCATCCGCGCCCACGGCGCCGATGAACGTCTCGTTCGCGAAGAACGCGTCGCCGGCGGGCGTGACGCCACCGGTGAGCAGCGCCGAGCCGGCCTGCGGCTTGAAGTTCGGCGTCTTGCTGGTGGGGTCGGTCAGCAGCTGCGTGCCGACGGCGACCGCCTGGTTGGCGGCGCCCGCGAACTCGCCCAGCTGCTGGGCCGCGTTCACCGTCGCCATCGACGGCAGGATGTAGTTGGTCGTGTTCGAGAACACGCTGTTCTTGATCGCGAGCGTGGTGCCGATCTGCGCGATGGTCTCGGGCTCGGTGACCACGAGGCCGCCGGTGTTGAAGCCCGTGACCACGGAGCTGTGGAGGCGCGCGCCGGTGCCGCGACGGAGGTTCGCGCCACGGCCGTTGGTGACGCCCGCGCCGCCGATCAGCGTGATGTTCGAGAGCGTGGGGCTGGAGATGGGCGTGGCCGCCGGCATCGTCTGCAGGTTGTCCGCCTCGATGCCCGTCGGGTCGGTGCTGGAGACGCGCGTCCACTGCTGCACGATCGCGTACTGGATCTTGCCGGTGTAGCCCGCGACCCAGTCGAGGCCGTCGTCACCGGGCGCCGTGGCGACCAGGTGCTTGGCGTTCACCGTGCCACCGAACCACTCGAACGCATCGTCGTCGCTGGCGTGCACATGCACGTAGTCGACGGTGGTGCCGTTGCCGACGCCCTGGAACGCGACGCCGTTGAGCTCGTTGGTGTCGTTGACCTTGCCGCCGGTGAACTCGAGGCGGACGTACTTGAGCGTGCCGCTGTTGTCGGCCGCGTCCGGGCCGCCGTAGAAGCCGGTCTCGGCCTCGCCCGCGACGTTGGTGCCCTGGTTGGTCGGCGCGCGACCGTTGATGATCAGGCCGCCCCACTGGCCGGGCGCCGGCGTGGCCGACGCGCTGGTGAAGACGATCGGCGCTTCCTTGGTGCCGGCCGCTTCGAGCTTGGAGCCGCGCTGGATCAGCAGGAAGCTGAGCGGGCTGGCGCCGAACAACTTGGTGCCGGGCGCGATCGTGAGCGTGACGGTCGCCTTGCCGGCGGCCGGAGCGGCGTCGCCGCCGACGTCTTCACCGACGAACACGCCGTCCTGGAGCAGGTAGCCCATCTTGCCCGTGACGGGCGCGAGGCTGAGGCTCTGCTTGATCTCGTTGCCGCGGGCGCCCGTGATCACGCAGACCTGGCCCTGATCGCGAACGTTCGGGTGGGTCGGGCAAGCGGTCAGCGGCTGCGTCGGCGGGAGGCCCGAGTCGAGGCCGGGAACGCCGGTGTCCGTGCTGGCGTCGGAGGGCGGGGGCGGCGGCGGGGTCGCGCCATCGGTGCCGGCGTCGATCAGGCTCGCGTCGGGCTGCGCGGGGGTGTTGTTGGGCTCGTCGTCGTCGCCACAGGCAACGGCGCCACACATGGCCCCGGCAAGCAGCAGGGCGCTAGCGGTACGGTTGGACATCAGCATATCGGGCTTCCTCACACGCTTGGTTGAATCGGTCAGCCGGGGTGTAGGGCTGACTGGTGACGACCAAGTGACGAGAAAGAGCGCCGAAGGAAACGATTGGACTCGGCTGTGTGACAACGTGGGCTCCGAGCTTTTGACACTTTCCTCACGGTTTGAGAACGTCGCAGCCGCAAACGGGAAGGGTTTCATGCGTCGTCTCAAAGCGCTGAGCATGCCGATCGTCGCGGCGGCCATCGGGCTCCTCGCAGCTAGCGCGCGCGCCGACGAGCGTACGGATGCGCGGCGTGAGTTTCGCGCGGGCATGCAGGCGATCTCGGACACTCGCTACGAAGAGGGCATCGAGCACCTCGAGCGCGCGTACCAGATCCTTCCGCACCCCAACGTGCTCTACAACCTGGCGCTCGCGCATATGTACGCGGGGCACGACGAAGAGGCGCTGCTCTACTTCGAGCGCTACAAGGACGCCTCGCCCGACGCCGACCACACGGAGGTCGATCAGTGGATGCGTGAGCTGCGGCCGCCGCCCGAGCCGGAGCCCGTGGCGCCCGCGCCGGTGGTCGTCGCGCCCACGCCGCTGCCGCTGGAGCCCGCGCCGGCCGCTCCCTCGCCCGTGCCCAAGCCGCCGCCCAAGCGTCGCGCAACCGCCGGCACGGACGTGCGCAAGGGCGTCTACGACGAGCGTGTCACCTCGGCCTCGCGCCTGAGCCAGTCGCCGCTCGACGCGCCCAACGCGACCGCGATCATCACCTCGCAAGAGATCCGCATGTCGGGCGTCACGCAGCTGAGCGCGCTGCTGCGCCGCGTGGCCGGCGTCGAGGTCGCGCAGGTGGCGCCGTACCACGCGGAGGTCTCGATCCGCGGCCTGAACCGGCGCTCCTCCAACAAGGTGCTGCTGCTGTTCGACGGACGGCCCATGCGCAAGGACTTCATGGGCACGAACTGGATCGACATGATGCCGATCCTGGTCGACGACATCGAGCGCATCGAGATCATCCGCGGCCCCGCATCGGCGCTCTACGGCGCGGACGCGTTCAGCGGCGTGATCAACGTGATCACGCGCGCGCCGGGGCAGGGCGGCTCGTTCGCGGTCGGCCGCTTCGGCAACCAGGGCCAGTACCAGGCCGGCGCCTCGTTCTCCGGCAAGGTCGGCAAGGACGTCTCGTACCGCGGCTCGGCGGCCTACCTGCAGGCGAACAACTTCGCACGCGTAGTGGGCCCCAACCGCGTCGACATCCGCACGCCCAACGGTGAGGCCGTGCGCAGCATGGAGGTGATGGCCGCCAACGCGGACGTCGCCTGGCAGTACGCCAGGCAGGGCACGGCCTCGATCGGCGGCAACCTGGCCGCGGGCGACTTCACGATCCAGGGCCTGTCGCGGCTCGGCCAGGTGGTCTCGGATCCCTCGTACGAGGGCCAGATCTACGGCCAGCTGACCTCGCCTTACGGCATCCGCGTCAGCACCACCTACAACCGCCTGGCCGGCCACCCGCTGCCCGCGTTCATCGCGCCGACGTCGATCTCGGACTCGCGCAGCTTCATCCGCCAGGAGCTGTACGACCTCGATGTCTCGTGGAGCGGCAACTTCGACCTGCTGGTGCCGCAGACGCTCACCGTGGGCGCGAGCTACCGCTACAAGTACGTCGACTGGACCTGGCTCGACACCCAGCACGCGCAGCACCACGAGGGTGCGTACATCCAGGACGTGCTGCAGCTGGCCAAGCCGCTGCGCTTGCAGGTCGGCGCGCGCATCGATCACCACCCGCTCTTGCGCTCGCTGCAGTTCTCGCCGCGCGCCTCGCTGGTCTATCGCTTCTTCGGCGAGCAGTCGCTGCGCCTCAGCGGTGGCCGCGCGTTCCGTGGACCAACCTTCATGGAGTCGTACCTCGACCTGCCCAACGACACCCCGCTGCGCGGCATCACCGCCATCGGCAAGGGCAACCAGAAGCTCGACCCCGAGAGCATCACCTCGATCGAGCTCGGCTATCAAAACCAGCAGTCCGACTACTTCTCGCTGGAGATCAACGCCTACTACAACTGGATCAAGGACGCGATCCTGTTCACGAACAACGACCGCTTCACGCTCGGCGACTTCGCCGGCGGTGACCGGCTCGCGGCCTACAACCCGGTCGCGCAGGCGTTTCCCGTCAGCGCGCTGTCGTTCGCGAACGAGCGCGCCGTCTATCGTCAGTACGGCGGTGAGCTCGGCGTGCGCGCCTACCCGATGCCCGGCCTCGATCTGTTCGTGAACTACTCGCTGCACAAGACCGAGCCGATCGAGAAGGACAAGGTCGACCCCGCGCGTGCCAACGAGCAGCAGACCAGCCTGCACAAGGTCAACGGCGGCGCGATGTACCGCGCGCGCTTCGGGCTCGATCTGTCGGCGGACGTGTCGTGGTTCAGCGATCAGAAGTGGATCGAGCAGGTCACCGACGTCGATACCGGCGTGCGCTGGCAGAGCTACAACCTGCCGTCGTTCGTGATGGTCAACGCACGCATCGGCTATCGCCTGTTCGGCGACACCCTCGACCTCGGCGTCGTGGGCACCAACCTCGCGTTCCAGGACAAACGCCAGCATCCGCTCGCGCAACCGCTCGACACCCGCGTGTTGGGCACCGCCAAGGTGCGCTTCTGATGGACCGCCGTCTCCTTCCATTCGCGCTCGCGCTGCTCGCCTGCAACGACGTCCCGCAAGACGACTTCGTCAGCCAGGGTGGCATCTCTCCAGACCCCACCGCGATCCTCGAGGGCAGCGTGCTCTATACGGGCCCGCCACCTCGCTGCGTCTACGAGAACGGCGTGGCGCAGCGTGTGCTCGGGCGCGTCGCGCTTACGATGTTCGAGTACGACAACCCGCCGCCGCCCGAGGGCAGCGCCAGCTCGGCGCTGAACCTGATGTTCGTGGAGGGCCTGTTCTCGACCCGCGACTGCTTGCCCGATGGCGTGACCACGAGCGATCAGCGGCTGACGCGCTCGGTGGCGTTCCGCTGGCCGCGCGTGACGCTGGGCCCCGCCGCCGCCAGCTACCAGATCCGCGGCTTCTACGACTACGACGAGGACATGCTCCCGCTGTTCTCGGTCTCGCGCCTGCCCACCGCGGGCGACGTGATCGGCGCCGCGGTGAACGACGTGCGCGACCCCTCCAAGGGCTTGCTGCGGATCGCGCTGCCGCGCGTCGAGGAGGCCGAGGACGGCCTGATCTACGGCGGCATCACGGTCGCGCTCGCCGAGGTGGTGCGCACCGAGCGGCCCGCGTTCCAGCTCGACGCCAACCGCACGCTGTCGTCCGCGCAGCCGTTCATCCCCGCGCTGGGCGCGATGGGCCTCGACGCCGCGGGCTCGCTGCGCGGCTTCCGCTCGAACACCTGCGCGACGCCGGGCACCGCCGGCTGCGGCCTGAGCCTCTCGCCGCTGCCCGCGAGCCTCTCGCCGCTGCTGGCCGCCTCGGGCGTCGCGATCGATCTCGCGGACCCGATCGCGTCCGCGTTCTACAGCGCGCCGATCGACATCAAGACCGTCAACCGCAAGAGCGACACCAACTCGGGCGTCGACACGCCGGTGCCGGACGGCAAGGTCGATCCCCATCCGATCCTCGGCGCCGCGCTCGGCATCCCGTGGTTCACGCCGGCGGTGTTGCTGCAGCGCCTGCCCAGCCCGGGCGCCGAGCTGCGCGAAGCCGCCGCGCGCATCCCGCGCGTGTTGTTCGTCGGCACTCCACTGCTGAACGACGACCTGACGCCGATCGCGAGCAGCTTCGTCGAGGCGGCGATCCCGGTCGCGGTGCCGCCGGTGGCGGCGGTAGAGCTGATCACGGGTCGCTCGGAGTGCCGCGTGCCGTACTTCGCGCCGGGCACGCCGTCTTTGGTCACCAATGGCCGGCTTTCACACTGCGCACCGCTGCCGAGCGGACGCTACGCGGTCAACGTGCTCGCGGGCGTGGCGGGTGGCGTGCAGGCGCCCAGCACCAGTGGCGAGAGCCCCGCGACGTTCACCGGCGCGCGTTACTCGGGCCAGTCGTGGACGCTGCCCAACGAGCTCGGCAACCCGCTGCAGACCAACTCCGTGGTGGCGGGCCAGGGCCTCGACGACACCTTCTTGGTGCAGGACGCGCCCGTCGCACAGTGCGCGGCGAGCATGCCCAACGGACTGTGCGCGGAGGGCCTCGAGATCATCGAGACCGCCGACGGCGTCGACAGCGTCGCGTGCCTGCGCCGCGAGTGCTGCGAGTACGTCGCGCACCTGTGCGGCGTGCCGGCGTGCCCCAAGGAGCCGACGGCCAACGGCGGCACCATCGCGGCAAGTCCAACCAGCATCACTGCTACGCATGCGAACGGTGGCGGCATCCCGAACTGCGTTCCCTTCGAGATGCCCACGCAGTGCTGTCCGGTCGCTGCGCCCGCGCCCTGAGACGCAGCCCACTTTTCACGCGTTTTGTATCCGTTTGGTCCGTTCTCGTCGCAGAACCGGCCGTGCGACGCGTGACCAAATGTGGGTCTGCTAAGGGCGTTCCGTAAGCTGCTATGCGAGCTGTGTTCGCTTTCCTTCGCGCGTCTATTTTTTCTAAGAAACAGACGACGCGACCCCCCACCACAGACATGAAGCTGCCCGGTACGCGCACAGCGCCCAGGCAGGGCAGTAAGACCTTCCTCCCCCCAGATTACGCCCGAAGCTGGTTCAACCACCGGGCCTGAATGATCCGGCTGCACAGCGCGATAGTCGCGCCCAGCGCCGCGGTTGTGGCGGCACGTTCGTGCCGCGCATATCAACAGGAGACACTCATGAACTCGGACAAGCTCATCTCGATCGACGACGCGGACCTCGACAACGTTGCTGGTGGCATCGGCGCCGCTCTGGACCTCGGCCGTCTCGGCGGCGCGAGCCTCAGCCTCGGCGAGGGTGGCCTCAAGACCACGCTGACCCTGTTCGGCAAGACCCTCGAGG
>JBEVNG010000308.1:0-8505 GCA_040508235.1 Polyangiales bacterium
CGCCCAGCCAGGAGGCCGCCAACGCCACGGGGTCGCATCGCGCGCTCACCCCGAACGGCGAGCGTGTGCCCGTGCCTGTCCCCGCCCCACCTCCGGCCGCGGCGCCGGAAGAAGACGACGCCGCGCGCGAGCCGGCGGTGCCGCGCGGAACCTTCGCATCGGTGGTGCCGGAGCCCTCGGCCGAGGACGAGAGGCCGCCGGCGATCGCGCCCGAGCCCAAGCCGTCCGCCCCCAAGGCGACCGGCGCCGTGCCCACTACGCAGCCGCGCATCAAGAGCAACCGCCCGCCGGCGCGTCCGCCGTACCTCGCGTCCGAGATCCTCAAGGAGGACCTCACCCCCACCGAGCCGGGTCGCAAGGCGATCGATCTGATGCTGCACGTGGCGCCCGCGCTCGGCGCGGTGGCCGTGCTGAGCTCGGGCCTGCAGCGCGTGGCGACCTGGGTGTCGCTGGCGGTGCTGGCGGCGATGTTCCTGCTCACGCGCTTCGAGCTTCCGTACATGCTGCAGGCCGCGCTGGTGGCGGGCCTCGGTGGCATCGCGCTGGCGGCGACCAGCACCGTGCGCGTGGTGCTCGGCGGAGGCGGCGACATCCCCATCCTCGCCGCGGCCGCCACGCTGCTGCCCGCCGCCCTGCTCTTCCGCACCTGGTACCGCGCCGCCTACACGGCGCGCGTGTTGGTGGCGCTGGCATTGATGCTCGCGCTGACCTGGGCCATGTGGACCAGCCATCGCAACCTGCTCTCGCTGGAGTTCGACTGGCAGTCCTGGGTGCCGGCGCTGTCCTGGTACGTGTTCGGGCTGCTCTGCCTGCTGTCACTGCTGGCGTTCATGAGCGAGGAGACCACCGGCGGCTGCGACGTCTGGGCGCTCGGGTTGTGGGTCTGGTACGGGCTGTTCGCCTGCGCCCGCTTCGCCCTCGATGGCGGCTTCGAGGCGCAGCAGGGGCAGCCCAGCTTCCAGACGCTCGGGCTGCTGGAGCCCGCGCTGTCGGCGCCGACCTCGGTCGCGCTCGCGCAGCTGTTCGCGCGCTTCTTCGTCAGTCGCCCGCGCCTAGGGCATGCGCCGCGGCCAAGCAGCGAGTAGCAACACCAGGCAGACCTGGCCTTTCTTGTCGCTGGCTTGCCCGACGCCCACGTCCGTGAACTCGCGGCGACCGAGCGCCAGCCGGTGCGAGGGACTGTCGAGCAGGGCCTGGAACGCGCGGTCCGACGACTCCGCACGCGCGAGCACCTCGCCGACGTGGCGCGCCGAGACGTGCTCGCGCTTGAGCCGCAGCTCCGGGTCCTCGCCCTCCACGCGATGCGACAGCCGGCCGAGCTCGCACACGCGCGCGGCGTGGCGCTGCGCGCTGGCGCTCAGCAGCTGGTTGTCGCGCAGCTCGCCGAGTCCCTGCTCGTGGCGGTAGCTGGTGAGCTGACCGAGCATCGCCTCCGACGAGCGCAGCCGCGTGCCTCCCCCCTCCGGCGCCGTGCTGGGCGTGGCGATCGTCGGCGCGGCATCGAGCGCGAGCTCGGCCACCGGTCGCGGGCCGCCCGTGGTCTCCGCCAGCAGCTGCACACGCCGAAAGCGGCCCTCCGGCAGCGCCACCGTCGCGACCTTGGCGGGCACACGCAGCAGCTCGCCCTCCGCGCTCTCGAACACGAGTACCGGCGCACGAAAGCCCGCCTCCAGCTCGATGCGCAGCGTGTTGCCGCTGCGCGTCAGCGTGCCACCTCGCCGCGCCGCCAGCACCAGTCGCCGGTCTTCACTGCGCGCCTCGCCGCAGAGCAAGCTTCCGTCGCCGCCCAGCTGCACCAGCCACTGCGTCAGCTGCTCGTCGTCCGCGCTCTCCTTGGCGTGCACCGACACGCCCTCGAAGCCATGCGCCCGCGCCGTCCGCAGCAGCTCGGGGCCACGCACCGGCTCCCCCTTGAGCAACAGCGAAGCCGCCGTCTCCGACAGCGAGTCGTCCTCCCGGCAAGGCAGAGCCTGCGCCACGGAGACGCTCCACAGCAAGCCACACGCGATCCCCCACCGCATCCGGCGATGGTACCGCAGTCTCAGGAGCGGTAGCCGGCGTTTACGTCGATGTAGCGGTGTCCGATATCGCAGGTGAGGTAGCTGGCGCGGCCGGGGCCGGGGCCGACCTCGACGTTGATGGTGTAGCGTGGACCGGCCATGATCTTTTGCGCGGGGCCCTCGGCGCTGGCGCCGATGCCGAGGCCGTCGCGCACGATGTAGACGTCGTCGATGGCGATGTTGACCACGTCCGGGTCGAACTCGACGCCGGCCATGCCCGCGGCCGAGAGGATGCGGCCCCAGTTGGCGTCCTTGCCGTGCATCGCCGTCTTCACCAGCAGGCTGGTCGCGATGCGCTGCGCGATGGTGCGCGCGTCGAAGTCGCTCTCGGTGCCGCTGACGATCACCTCGGCCACGTGCTCGGCGCCCTCGCCGTCGGCGACGATCTGCTCGGCCAGGTCGCGCAGCACCTCGGCCAGCGCGCGCTCGAAGCTGGCGCTGTCGGGCGAGCCGTCGGCGATGCGTGCGCCGGTCTTGCCGGACGCCATCGCGAGCACCATGTCGTTGGTGCTGGTCTCGCCGTCGACGGTCGCGATGTTGAAGCTGTGGTCGGCCGCCATGCGCAGCGCGCCCTTCAGCAGCGCCGTCGACACGTTTGCGTCCGTGAACACGAACGCGAGCGTGGTCGCCATGCGCGGGTGGATCATGCCCGCGCCCTTGGCCACGCCGAGCAGCGAGACCTCGGCACCGCCGACGGTCAGCTTGCGGAAGGCCGTCTTCTGCGCCTTGTCCGTGGTCATGATCGCGCGCGCGAAGTCGCCCGAGCCGCTCTCGGACAGCGCCGCCACCAGCGGCTTGGCCGCCGTCACGATCTTCTCCGCCGGCAACAGCTGCCCGATCACGCCGGTCGATGCGGGCAGGACCTGCTCCGGCGCGAGGCCGAGCGCCTCGGCCACCGCCGCGCTGGAGCGCAGTGCCGCCTCCATGCCGGGCTTGCCGGTGCAGGCGTTGGCGTTGCCGCTGTTGACGAGCACCGCCGCCAGCTTGCCGCCCGCGATGCGCTCGCGCGCGACGCGCACCGGCGCCGCCTGCACGAGGTTCTCGGTGAACACGGCCGCGCACGCGACCGGCGCATCGGCGACCGCCAGCGCGAGGTCCGGCAAGCCGGTCTTCTTGATGCCGGCCGCGAGACCAGCGAAGCGGAACCCAGGGATCTCGAACGCGCGCTCTGCCATGCGCCCGAAGATGCCTGCTCTGGTTCGCGCGTCAACCAGGAAGGTGTCGCCACCCAACCGTCACATCGCTAGCGCGCGCGCTTGAAGATGGACACGCGCGTGGTCGCCTGCGAGCGCGGCAGCTGCCAGCGGCTGCCCTGCTCCAGCAGCGTGCGCACGTCGTTGGGCGCGATGCGCACGCCCGTCCGGCGGTAGTGTTCGTCGGGCAACCACGTCAGCAAGTCGTCGACCGCGGTGTCGATGCGATAGGCGAACGGCGTGCTGGTCAGCAGGCGCAGCCCGATCACCACGTTGCGCATCGCGCTCACCCAGAAGCCGCTGCCCTCCAGCAGCACGCCCGCACAGGCGATGAACGGCTCGTAGCGGTTCATGATGTAGCGCAGGCCGGCGCGCGCCTCCGCGTCCGGCAGCGCCACGGCGTGCGGCACCATGTGCACGTACGAACGGACCTCGCTCTTGCCCATGTGCAGCGGCACCATCAGGTCGATCAACGTGCGCACCGCCGCGCCCGTGGTCGGACCACTCCAGGCGACGACGATCAAGTTCCGGAACCGTCCGACGCGCATCGCGCCGGGGTGCTCACCCAGGACCTCGAGACTCACGGGTTCGGCCACGATGCAGGGTACCGCGAAGCGCGTGCCTCTCCGCGCGCGATTCACGGGCTCCCCAGCGTGGAACGTCCTCGTTTAGCGAGGCCAGGTGAGATCGATCGCCCGCTGCAGGCGGTCGCGCACCCCCCACGTGTTCGAGATCTCGCGCAACGGCACGATCTCGTACTCGGTCGGGCGCGCCAGGTCGGTCGCCACGCGTCCATCCGCGCAGCGAACGCTCGCCGGCAGGTTGGTCGCGCTGACCTTGCGCTGCGCGAACGGGTGCAGCTTGTAACGTGCAATGCGCCCTTGCGCGTCGACGTTCAGCTCCAGCGCGAACACGGCGTTGGTGGCGTTTGCGCTGAAGTTCACGTTCACGCTGCTCAGGCTGTACAGCACCATGCGGTTGTCGAACACGCGCCCCGGCTGGAGCACGCTCGGGTGGCTGCCCGCGATCACGTCGAAGCCCGCCTCGATCAGCAGCTCGCCGCGCACGTACGTCTCCACCGACGGGAAGAAATGGAACTGCCGGTCCCAGTGCGGAACCCCGATCAGAAGATCGAGGTCGCGCTCGGCCTTCACGCGCTCCCAGTCGGTGTTCAGCACCTGCGCCGGGCGCCGCCACGCGTTCGCACGCGGGCAGTTCTCGACCTCGGTCCAGCCCACCACGCCCACGCGCAGCCCGCCGACGTCGAACACATCGACCTGCTCGTCGCCCGCGGCCTTGCCGACCACGCCGCGCACCGGCAACGCGCAGTGCTGCCCGGGCTCTTGCGACTCCGGGATCAGCGCCCCGACCGTCTCCGGCCAGCGGCCGTGATCGTTGGCGTGGTTGTTCGCCACCGACAGCACCACCTCGTGCGGGTCGATGCAGTACTGGGTGAAGAACGAGCGGATGAAGTTGGTCGACGCGTGGAAGTCGGTCGACTGGTTGGCGCTCGTATGCAGCGCCGAGCGATACACCGGCGACTCGACGTTGCCGATCACCAGGTCGGCCGAGGCGAACAGGTCGCGCAGCTCCTGGTGTACGAGTGGGATGCTGTCCTTCTGCATCGGCATCAGGTCGCCGAACAGCACGATGCGCTTCTCCGTCGCCGGGTTGCGCACGCTGCCCGTCGGCAGCACCGCCTCGGGCTGCACGCCGCGGATCGCGAGCGGGTTGCTCTCCGACGGATCGAAAGCGAGGTACGTCCAGCTCAGCGCATCCCATGCGCTGACCGGCGCGCACGAGACCGAGACATCGCTCGGCTGACGCAGCTGGCAGGGCTGCTGCTGCGCGAGCGCGAGCGAAGGAAACGCGAGCAGGCCAACGACGAGCGCGCGCATGTCAGTTCAGGTTCGCGCGCAGCACGCGCAGGCTGTTGCCGCCCAGGATCTTGTGCACCTCGGCGGTGCTGAACGGACGCTCCAGGCAGCTGGGCGTCAGCATGGTCTTCTTGCACATCAGCGCGCGCGTGTACTGCTCCAGGTTCGCGATGTCGGTGTAGGCCTCGATGCCGCCGTCGTAGTCCGAGCCCAGGCCGACGCTGTCGACGCCCTTCACGACCACGCCGCTGCCGTACAGGCGCACCGCGCCGTTGTCGATCGCGTCCACCGCGTAGCGCACGGCCTTGGCCCACGCGCTGGGGTCGGTGTCGCACACGAACTCGTCCGCGAGGCCGATGCCCACCACGCCTCCCGTGGAGGCGATCTCGCGCAGCTGCGCGGCGTCGATATTGCGCTCGTTCACGCAGGCGCCCGTGGTGCCCGGGATGTCCCGGAGGCCGCCGTGCGAGAACACGATCGGCTTCTGCTTGGTGCGCGCGTACGCCGCCAGCGCGTTCAGCGTCGTGCGCGAGGCGTGCGCAACGTCGAGCGTCGCGCCGCGCGTCAGCACCTGCTCCGCCAGCAGCTGCCCCGCCGCCGTCAAACCACGCCCGGCTTCGCCCTGCGTCGCGCGCGCCATGCCGGTCGCCGAGCCGCCGTGATCGTTGTCCATGAAGTGCGTGAGCGCGAACATGCGGTAGCCCGCGCCGTGCAGCTCGTTGAAGTTCGCGAGCAGCTTGGCGCGACCGGTCGCGGTCGACGCGTCGCTGCGAAAGTAGAGGCCCTCGGTGGAGAGCAGCGCGCCGACCACGTTCTTGTTGGTCACTCGCGCGGCGATCAGCGAGTCGAGCTGCGCGCGTGTGGTGATCAGGCGCAGCTTGTTCTGCGAGGCGGCCACCGCGCCATTCAAGCGCGTCGCCAGCGACAGGTAACGCTCGAGGTACATGCGGTCCGCGTTGAAGGCCGGACAGGGCGGCGTGTCGCCGAACAGCGAGGCCTCCCAGTTGCCACCGTCGTACCAGGTCTTGCAGTCGCGTCCGGACAGCCGGAACACGTAGGTGCCCACCTCACGCGGCATGAACAGGGGCGCGCCCGCGTAGTCGCCCGCGTACGGATCGTTCGGGTCGTCATAGGCCGCCACGTTGGGGTCGCGCTCGTAGCCGTAGCGCGAGTACTGCATGCCGTTGGGCGCCACGTACTTGCCAGTGATCGACGGCGCGCTGTTGCCGAGCGTGTCGAGCGACGCCTTTACGCCCGCGGCGAACACCTGCAGCGCGACGTTGCCCTGGATCATGCGCGGCACGTCGACGTGACCATCGCGATCGGGGTTGGTCAGCAGGCGCTCGTAGTTGGGGGCCTCGTCGGGCAGGAGCAGCGTGTCCGCGTGCAGGTCGATGATCGACGCCGCCGCGTTGTGCGCACTGCGGTACTCCGACGCGACCGCCCACGGATCCTTGGTCACCGTCTGGCCGCCCATGATCGTGAGCACGTAGTTGTAGGTTCCCTGCGGGTCGCCGCAGCCCACCAGGCTCGCCAGCGCCAGCGTTGCCAGAGTCTTGTTCATCGATACCCTCCGCGCGCGAGCATTCTCCTGCGCGCTCGAGGGCGCTTGATGCGAGCGGCTAAGTTAGAGCGCCGCCGCCTGCCGAAACGACGTCGGCGTGCGTCCCCATGCCCTGCGATAGCTACGCGTGAACGCAGCCTGGTCAGGGAAGCCGCTCGCGACCGCCAGCGTGCCGAGCGACTTGTCGCGCGCGATGGCGTCGATCACCGCCACCAGCCGCAGCCACACCACGTACTGCTTGATGGGCATGCCGACCTCGCGCGTGAACAAGTGCGTCAGCCGGCTCGGCGAGAGGTGCGCCAGGTCCGCGAGCTCCTCCAGCGGCGTGCGCGCGTCGAGCCGCCCGCGCAGCAGCTGGATCACGTTGGCCACGCGCTCGTCGAACGGCGCCGCCATCGAGCGACCGTGCTCGCGCTGCATCGCCTGCATGAGCGACTCGACGGCGCCGCCGCTCGCCCGCCCGTCCAACCACGCGTCTTCGCCCTGCCCGCTAAGGAACTGCGCAACCACCTCGCGCGAGAGCGGGAGGTACGGCTGGGCGCGCAACATGCCTCGCCACGCGCGCCCGGTCTGACTCTGCGGATCGACGAACAGGTGCACGAGGTCGCCCGCCACCTCGTGCGCCACGTTGGCGTCGATCAACATGCCCGACGCATCCGGCACCACGTGCCCCGCGATGCGCGCACGCACGGGCGCGAACAGCCCGATGGTCAGCTGCATCACGCAGTGGCTATGCGGCGAGGACGAGCGCGGCAATCGCTCGCCCACCATCACGACGTCCGCGCTTCGCTGCAGCCACATCGGCGCGCGCTCAGCCCTGCCCTCAGCCCTGGGTCGCGCCGAGGTCGTCCTTCATGTGGCAGTTCTTGTACTTCTTGCCGCTGCCGCAGTGGCACGGATCGTTGCGACCGATCTTGGGCGCATCACGCTGCTGCGGCTGCTGCGCGGCGGCACGTGCACGCGCGGCGGCCTCGGCAGCCTGACGCGCGCGCGCCTGCATCTCCGCGATCTGCGCCTGCGCGTTGGCCGGCTGCGGCGCCGCCTGACGCGGCTGCTGCTGGGGCGGAGCTTGTCCGCCACCCTGCATCGCGAGCAGACGACGAGCCTGCGCCTGCAGAGCCGCCTGTTGCGCCATCGCCGAGTGGCGCGCCGCGATCATCACGCGCTGCTGCTGCGGCGCTTCCTGCTGCACCGCCGGCTGCTGCGCGGCGGGTGCCGCTTCGCCCGGGTGCGAGGCCTGGATCGCCTGCTGGCGCGCCTCGACCTGACGGCGCCGCTGCGCCTCGGCCTCGGCCACCTCGCGCTCGGTCAGCCGCTGCACGCCGAACAGCTTCTCCACCACGGAGGCCTTGGTGTTCTGGAGCGTCTGCACGAACAGGTCGTAGCCCTCGCGCTTGTACTCCTTCTTGGGATCACGCTGGCCGTAGCCGCGCAGCCCGATGCCGTCGCGCAGGTGATCCATGTGGCCGAGGTGCTCCAGCCACTGCTTGTCGATCTCCTGCAGGAACAGCGTGCGGAACAGGCGCAGGAACTGCGTGGAGCTGAAGTCCTGCTCCTTCTTCTTCAGCGCCGCCTCCGCCTCCGTGTAGAGCAGCGTGGCGATCTCCATGCTGTCGGTCTGGCGCGGGACCCTCTCGTCGGCCTTGAGCCCGAACTGCTCCTGGTAGGCCGAGATCAAGCCCTTGGTGTCCCAGTCTTCCCAGTGCTTCTTGGGCGGACACGCGCGCTCGACCATGAAGCCGATGATCTCGTCGAGCACGTCGAGCAGGCGCTCTTGCTGCTCGGTCATCGCCAGCGCGACCTCGCGCTCG
>JBEVNG010000383.1:0-4152 GCA_040508235.1 Polyangiales bacterium
GGGCGCCGGCACCGACGACGTCACGCCCGCGATGGACCTGCAGTACAAGCTGGTCTGGGCGAGCACCCGCGGTGAGATCGACGGCACGGACGAGATCGCCAAGATCACCAGCGGCGACAAGCTGCTGGCGGACTTCACGGCGGGGCTCACCAGCAAGGTGGTGAGCGGACTGCAGTCCGGGACCAGCTACGCGTTCGCGGTGGTGGTGCGCGATCAGGCGGGCAACGAGACCGTGTACACGCCGACCAGCCGCACGACGGTGGACGAGACCACGCCGGTGGTGGGCCAAGCGCTGCGCTTCTCCGACGTCGAAGCCAACGCGCTGACGGTGAGCTGGGGCGTGGCCACCGACAACGTCACCCGCCGCGCGAACCTGCGCTATCGGCTCGTGAAGGCGGTCACCGCGGGCGCCATCGACACCATCGCCAAGGTCGACGCAGTGGCCGGCGCCGATCTGTTGGTCGATTACGCGCAGGACGTCACGCAGCGCACGCTCGTCGGCTTGCCCTCGTCGGCGAGCTTCGCGTTCGCGGTGGTGGTGCGCGACGAGGCCGGCAACCGCGCGCTCTACGCACCGGCGACCACCTCCACGCTCGATGTCTCGGCGCCCGCGACCGGCGGCGAGATCACGTTCGGCGAGGTCACCGACAGCGCTATCACGCTGCAGTGGGGCGCGGCCAGCGACGACGTCAGCGCGCCGTCCGCGCTGGAGTACAAGGTGGTGATCGCGAGCACGCCGTCGGAGATCGACAGCATCGCGGAGGTCGAGGCGATCGTCGCCGGGCCTGCGCTGCTCCTCGACTACAGCGCGAACGCGCTCACCACGCAGGCGAGTGGCCTGCCGTCGTCGAGCGCGTACGCGTTCGCGGTGGTGGTGCGCGACGAGGCTGGCAACCGCGCGTTGTACTCGCCTGCCCTGCGCGTCACGCGCGACATCACGCGGCCCAGCATCGGCACCACGATCAACTTCGCGGCGGTCAGCGCCGACTCGCTGACCGTGCAGTGGGGCGCCGGCAGCGACGACCTGACCACGCGCGAGGATCTGCAGTACAAGGTCGTCTTCGCGCTCTCGGCCAGCGACCTCGACACGCTGGAGGAAGCGGACGCGATCGCGAGCGCGCCGTGGCTGGTGCAGGACTTCACCGCGGACCTGAGCTCGGTGCAGGTCGAGCGCCTGACCTCGTCGACACGCTACGCGTTCGCGGTGGTGTTGCGCGACGAGGCGGGCAATCGCGCGCTGTACGAGCCGCAGTTGGTGTCGACGCTCGACGTGTCCGCGCCGACGCCCGGGCTGGCGCTGGGCTTCTCCGCCGTGACCGCGAGCAGCTTGACGGTCGACTGGGGCGCGGCGACGGACGACGTCACGCCGGCCGCGCGGCTCAGCTACAAGCTAGTGACCGCCAGCGCGGCGAGCGCGATCGACACGCTGGCCGAGGTCGACGCGATCACGGGCCCCGGCCTGCTGCTCGACTACACACCCAACGTCACGACCTACGCGGCGAGCGGGCTCACGTCCTCGACGTCTTACGCGTTCGCGCTGGTGGTGCGCGACGAGGCTGGCAACCGCGCGCTCTACGCGCCGGGCACGCAGTCCACCACCGACGTCACGGCGCCGACCGTGGGCAGCGCGATCGTCGCCTCCAGCGTGACGTCGACCAGCGTGCAGCTGAGCTGGGGCGCCGCCACGGACGACCTCTCGGCGCAGGCGGACCTCTCGTATCGGGTGGTGCAGGCCGCGAACGTCGCCGCCCTCGACACGCTCGTGGAGGCCGCGGCGCTCAGCGGCCCGGGCATCGTGCAGAACTTCACCAGCGCGCTGACCAGCCTGTCCGTCGCGGGTTTGAGCACGAGCACCAGCTACGCCTTCGCGGTGATCGTGCGCGACGCCGCGGGCAACCAGGCGCTCTACGCACCGATCACGCAGGTCACGGAGGACGTGGCGTCGCCCACCGTCGGCACGGGCATCGTCTTCGGCAACCTGACCGCGAGCGGCGTGACGCTGAGCTGGGGCGCGGCCTCGGACGACGTCACGCCGTTGGCGCAGCTGCAGTACAAGCTGGTGCGCGCGGCTGCGACCAGCGAGCTCGACACCGTGCTGGAGGCGGATGCGATCAACGGCGGGCCCGCGCTGATCGCGGACTACACGGCCAACTTGCTCACGGCTTCGGCGAGTGGGCTGAGCGCGGGCACCAGCTACGCGTTCGCGGTGATCGTGCGCGACGCGACCGGCAACCGCGCGCTGTACACGCCGCAGAGCACCACCACGCTCGACGGCGTGGCGCCCACCCCCGGAGGCGAGCTGCGCTTCAGCAACGTCACGACCACGGGCCTCACGCTGCGCTGGGGCGCGGCCAGCGACAACTCCACGCCGCAGGCCAACCTGCAATACCGCGTCGTGCGCGCAGCGAGCGCCGCCGCGATCGACAGCGCCAGCGAGGTCAGCGCGATCACGGGCGCCGACCTGCTGCAAGACTGGACCGCGAACACGACCAGCCTCACGCTGACCGGGCTCGCCGCGGGCACGTTCCGTCACTACGCGGTCGGCGTACGCGACAGCGCCCGCAACGCCGCGTCGTATGCACCCAACGCGCGCGCCGCCGGGCCGCTGATCTACCAGAGCGCGGCGCGCTCGTCCGCCAACCTGGGTGGGCTCGCGGGGGCGGATGCGTTCTGCGCCAATCAACGCGATCGACGCGGCTCGACCAGCGCCAGCGTCAAGGCCGTGCTCGCCGTGGGCAACACGCGCCGCGCCTGCGCGACGCCGAGCTGCACCAGCGCCGCCGAGAACGTCGACTGGTCGCTGCGCGCGAACACGACCTACTACAACGTGAGCGGCAACGCGATCGGCACCACCAACGCGGCGGGCATCTTCAGCTTCCCGCTGAGCGACGCGTGGGTGCCGAGCGGCACGGGCTACTGGTTCACTGGCTTGCAGACGTCGTGGCAGAGCAACAGCGCCAACTGCAACGGCTTCACGGACGCGAGCTCGGTCGGCGCGAGCACGTCGCTGGGCTGGTCGGCGCGCACCTCCAGCGACTCGATCTTCTACGTCAACGCGACCTGCAGCGCGACCGTGAGCGCGCTGCAGTGCTTTGTGCTGTGCGCCGAGCAGTGAGCTTATTCGCGCGCGTAGCGCAGGGCGACCGCGCCCGACGGGAAGGGCGTGGCCTCCAGCAAGTGGAAGCCGCGCCGCGCGCGCAGGCCCGCGAACAGCTCGGGACCGCGGCCGGCCGCGAACGGCTGCAGCACGAAGCGGTACTCGTCGATCAGGTCCGCGTCGCGTAGCGAGGCGGCGAGCTTGGGGCTGGCGAACAGCAGCAGGCCCTTGCCCTCCGTCTCGCGCAGCTTGCGCACGTGCGCCACGGCGTCGCCGCGCACCACGCTGGTGTTCCAGTCGGACGTGTCGAGCGCGTCCGAGTAGGCCACCTTCTGGATCGGCGCCAGCGCGCGCGCGAACTCGACCTCACCCTCGGTGCCGCTACCGCTGCGCGCCACCTCCGGCCAGCGCTCGGCGAACAGCTTGTAGGTCTGGTCGCCGAACAGCGCCATGTCGACGCGCGCCAGTTGCGCGCGCGCATCGAGGTGGAGCGCGTCGTCCGCGATCACGTCCCGGTGGTCGCAGCGCCCGTCGAGCGTGGTGTTGATCAGGAAGATCAGCGCACGCATGGCGGTGCCCTCAGCCGCCCTTCTTGAGGGCTTCTTCGATCTGCGCGGAGATGGCGTCGAAGTTGGTCGGGTCCGCGATGCGGGCGCCGTTGAGGAACATGGTGGGCGTGCCCTGCACGGCGACTTCCTCGCCCATCTTCAGCTCGCCGTCGACCGCCGCGCCGAACTCCTTGGAGTCGAGCGACTTCTTGAACTTCTCGACGTTGAGGCCGAGCTCCTTGGCGTAGCCATCGAGCGACGCGCGATCGAGCTTCTGCTGATTCGCGAACAGCTTGTCGTGGTACTCCCAGAACTTGCCCTGCGCGTTGGCGGCCAGCGAGGCCTCCGCCGCGGTGTGCGCGTCCTTGTGGAACGAGAGCGGGAACTGGCGGAACACGAAGCGCACCTTGTCGCCGTACTTCTCCTTCACCTTGTGGGTGGCATCGGCGGCACGCGAGCAGAACGGGCACTGGAAGTCCGAGAACTCCACGATCGTGACCTTGGAGT
>JBEVNG010000449.1:0-8743 GCA_040508235.1 Polyangiales bacterium
GCCAACGCGATCGCGCCCGGCTTCATCGAGACGCGCATGACGGCGGCGATCCCGGTCGCCATCCGCGAGGTCGCGCGTCGCCTGTCGGCGCTCGGCCAGGGCGGACAGCCCAGCGACGTCGGCCAGGCGATCACGTTCCTCGCCACGCCCGGCTCGCTCGGCGTCACCGGCCAGGTGCTGCGCGTCTGCGGCGGCGCCTTCGTCGGCAAGTAAGGTCCGGACGCTGCCGACGCCCAGCTGTTACTGAGGCGTCGGCAGTCCGACCGTGAGTCCGTACCAGGGCTCCGAGATCTCCGCGGTCCAACGGATCGTGGTGAACGTGCCCTTGAAGCGGATCGCACCGTTCGACTCGCGGCCCGCCAGCTTGTTGTCGGGCAGGTGCTTGAGCTCCTGCGCGTTCTGGTAGTAGCCGGGGCCGTAGCTGAGCAGCTCGAACGCATTGTCGAAGCGCAGGACCGTGGTGGTGGCGCGGCTGCCGAGGCTCAGGATCGCCAGCACGGGATCCTTCGCGGGTAGGGAGAAGGTGAGCGTGTGCACGCTGCCGAGCCCGCCCGCGAGCTGGAGGTTGTCGTTCGAGTCGGGCGGGTTGGGGACCGCCACGCTCGTGTATGCGGTGCCCGGTGTCCAGTAGGGCAGGCCGCCGTCGATCTGCGCGTTGTGCAGGTCGCCCGTGTAGCTGAGCGCGATCCCGCCATCGACGGCGGCGATATTGAAGCGCGCGCTCGCGCTGCCTTGCGCACCCGTCTTGAACTCTGTCCAGTCAGCCCATACATGCTGCTTGGCAGGAGGCTCGGCGTCTGGTACCAAGTCCACTCGCGCGTCGTGATCCGTCCAGTTGGGATCGTAAGGTTCGGACGCGTCGGGGATCGCGGCGTCCATGATCGCGGCGTCCATGAGGGACGCATCAGGATCTCCGGGGCTCCCGGTGTCATCGGCTTCGCTCTTACCATCGTCGCTGCAGCCAGCGGCGACAGCACAGAGAGCGACCATGCCGCCCAACGCAGCCCGCAAAGAGACAGATTTTTGCTGAAGCAAGCGCGCTCCTCACGTTCGGTGCAGGTTCGCGGGTTGCACCGGACGCGGAAGCTTACGGCATCGCCTCACGCGAGCGCCATGAGTTCACAATCAGAGGCACGCATCAGGTAGGCAGGCACTCGATTCATACCCGCCAGCCTCGATGGGCTTACTGGTTCCGTCGTCGCCTGGAATCATCAGAGTCCGGCAGGAGAAGCCGTCCGCACATTTCTGATTCCGCGAACAATCAGGCATGCAGCGCGCGACGCCGGGCAGACTGTTGAGGTTCACGCACCAGGCGCCCGCACTGTCGGGAGTTCCCGTCCCTCCGGCGCAGTTGAGACTGTACTGGCAGACGTCCCCAGGACCCCCCACTGGCTCGGCGCCGACGCGCGGTCCGCAGTCGGTGCAGTCGGTGCCCCACGCGCACTGCGCGAACTCGGAGCTGTACACGTCGCCGTCGTCGCAGACGCCATCGCCGGTGACGTTCTTGCCGTTGAACATGCAGCTGTTGCTGCAGCTGATGTTCGCGCAGTTGGGTGTGGCGCTGTTGGGGCAGGTGAGCTTGGTGTCGCAGACCGCGAAGCGCGTGTCGTTGCAGCTCTTGGTGAGGCACGCGAGGTCGTTGCCACCGCCGGCGGGCATCGGACAATCGGACTGACACTTGGTCAGCACGTCGGCGCCGTCGCAGGAGCCGGGAGGGCACTGGTAGCCGGTGCAGAACTGGCTCAAGCGCTGGCAGTTCAAGCGGCAGCGTCGGCGGCACACTTCCTCGAAGCCGAGCATCGCCGGGGAGGGCATCGAGGGCGTGGCGATCGCCTCGCAGAAGATCGCCTCGGGCGCCTTCACGCCGCCGGGCAACAGCGCGGGCATGTCGCAGAAGTTGATGCAGGTGTTGGTCGCTTCGTCGCACAGCGCGCCGGCCTCGCACTCGCCACACGGCGTCTGCGTGGTGTCGTTGGACTTGCGGCAGATGCCGTCGACGGGAACCAAGTCGAACAGGCACGGCGAGCCCGTGGTGCGCACGGGGCTGTACAGACAGCCGGGTTCGTTGACCTCGAGGCAGCTCTCGACGTCGCTACAACCGGCGACCGCCAGCAGACAGAGAGCCAGCAACGAACACAACAAGAAAGCGCGCTTGGTCATGGGCAGAAAGATCCTCGCGGCAACGAGCCTGTCGTCAGCCGCCGCACTGCGTGGGGAAGCAGCCGAACACGGGCGTGCCGTCGTTATAGTCCGTGAACTGCACCTGCGGCAGAGGACCGTTGGGACCATCCTCGTCGGCGGCGATGCCGACGCAGCTGTGGCCCGCCGGGCAGGTCTTGCCGTTGCTGCAGTCGGGGATGCAGCGGGAGTAGCTCTGGTTGTTGGCGGCGGGCACGCACCAGCCGGTGGAGCTCTTCACCCCGTACAGGTTGCCGCCGCACTGCTGCGGGTCGGCGCACACGTCGCCCAGGTCGAGCTTGAACGGCGGGGCGCTGCCGCGGCGCGGGCCGCAGTCACCGCAGTCGGTGCCGTACTCGCAGACGTAGCTGATCGCGTTGGACGGGTCGCCGTCGTCGCAGATGCCGTCGTTGTTGTACTCGGGCATGTCGCAGTTGTTGCTGCAGGTGGTGCCGGTGCAGCTGGGCGTGCTGCCCACCGGGCACTGCTGCTGGGCGCACGGCAGGTCGCGCTGGCGCTCGCACAGCGCGATTGCGCAGGCCTGGTCGTCCGCACCCGCGCAGGCGGCGCGCGCGGCGGTGCTGGCGAGCAGCTGCGTGCACTCGACGGTGGGGTCGCAGGGCGTGCCGCAGTAGGCCGCGCGATGGCTGCAGGTCTGGACGCAAGCCGCCAGCGCGGCGCGCGCGAAGCTCTCCGTGACGCCCATGGGCGCGCGGCACGGCAACAGCACCGGCTGCGGCGTGGGCGGGTTGGCGACCGGCGTGCACAGGTTCACGCAGGTGCCGTCCTGACGGCAGAGCTGGCCGGAGGCACACGAGCAATTGCTCTGCCCCGCGTCGGGAGTGGGCGTGCCCGCATCCGGCCGCGGCGTGGGCGTGGAACCGCCGTCTTCCCCCCGCTGGATGCAGGTGAGGCCGTCGGCGGAGCGTACGAGCCCAAACTTGCAGTTGCCGCTGTCGTCGGGCGCGCTGCCGAGGCAGCCTGGGTCGACGCCCTGCAGGCAGCTCTCGACGTCACTACATGCGCTGAACGTCGCCAGCGAGGCGATCGCGAGCGCCGCCCACGGCTTTGCTGTCGTCATCCCTACGTCCCCCATCGGCGCGAGCGCCGTCCCCCTCAGAACTGGAACTTGCAGCTGGCGCTGGCCATGCCGATGCCGCACTGCGTGCTCGCGCGCGGCTGGTCGTCGTGGCGGCCGGTCAGCGCGCCGACCACGAAGAACGCCGCGCCTCCCGCGAGCAACGCGCCCCCTAGCGCGTAGCCCACGACGCTCTGCGTCTTGATCGAGTCCTTGGAGTCCGGGTTGCAATAGACGCGAAAGCCGCCCTGCACCGAGCCGCAGTCGTTGTCCGCGGTGCCGCGCACGATGCCGTAGACCAGCAGGCCCGCGCCCACGGCGGCCGTGCCGGCGCCGAGGCTGTACCAGAGCAGCTTCTTCTTACGCGTGTCGTCGCTGGGCGGCGGCGCGTAGCCGTCGTTGCGCGGACCCGGCGTGGCGGGCGTGGCGGTGGCCGTGACCGGGGCGCTGCCGTCGGCCGGCAGCTGCAGCTCGACGACCTGGCCGGCGGGCACGAACACGTTGGTCCGGAACTCCTTGTTGTCCGGCCAGCGGATCACCAGCACGTGGTTGCCGGGCGCGACCGTGATCTTGTCGGGGCGCGGCGTGCGGCCCCAGTCCTGATCGTCGACCAGGATGGAGCCACCCTCGCGGCCACCCTGGATGGTCACGCCGGTGGCGGCGAGGCGCTGCTGGAGAGCGACCAGGCGCGCGTTGGCGTCCGAGTACGTGGGGTCCTCGGGGTCGCCCGAGTCGAGGAAGCGCTTGAGCGACGCGATCGCGTCCTCCAGCCGGCCCATACGCTCGTACGCCTGCGACAGGTTGAACTGGATGCGCGGGCGCGGATCGGCCGAGTAGGCGTTGTTCCACTCGCGGACCGCGGCGTCGTAGTTGCCCGCGCTGTAGGCGGCTTCGCCGCGCTTGAACGCTTCCTTGGCCGTGGCGGCCTTGGCAGCCGCCGAGCTGTCCTGCGCCGAGGCCACTTGGGGCGCGGCGACGACGAGGCAGGGCAGGGTGCTCAACAAGCCGAAAAGAATGGCCAGCCGAAGCGCGCGGTCTCTCCGCGCGCGAGCAAAACACCGTGTGAGGCGCATCGGTTCTCCGTGGGGACGCTTACGGCTGCAAACATACTCTGGAGATCAACCCCTGTGCGAGCTTCGAGCAAGCAAACCACCGCCGGCGTACGCGCAGGGCGCACCTCGCCTCATAAACCCGCGTCCGTAGGCGTGCTTTTGGGCTGCACGCCAGATGACGAACGTGTTCCGTTCGCGAGATGATCGGGGTGTGACCAGTGCGAACGACCCCTGGCTCGGGCGGGTGCTCTCCGGGCGCTACCGGATCCTCCAAAAGGCTGCGGACGGACGACGCGGCGTGCTCTACCGCGCCGAGCGCAGCGACGATGGGCGCCGCGTGGCGCTGAAGCTGTTGCAGAGCCAGTTCCATCAGTCGCAGCAGCACTTCGAGGGGCGGCTGATCCAGGAGATCGAGGTCGCGCGCGCGCTGACCGACCGCAACACGCTGGCGGTCTACGAGGGCGGGCACGCGGACGAGATGTCGATGTACATGGCCTCCGAGTGGCTGAGCGGCATCGACCTGGCGCGCATGCTCTCCGCGCGCGGACCGCTCAACACGCGCCAGGCGCTGTTCCTGGCCAACCAGGTGGCGCGCTCGCTGGCCAACGCGCATCAGCGCAAGATCTGGCATGGCGACCTCTCGCCCGAGGGTCTGTTCGTGACCCGCGACTCGCGCGGGCTGAGCCTGGTGAAGGTGATGGACTACGGCCGGCTGCGCATCGCGAGCTACAGCGACGAGGGCTTCAGCCAGGTCAACATGCCGATCGGCTGGGCGCGCTACCTGGCCCCCGAGCAGATCACCAACGACGAGTTCGACGGCCGCTCGGACATCTACGCGCTCGGCAGCATCCTGTATCGCGCCCTCAGCGGCGAGCTGCCGTTCAAGGATGCGACTGGCATCGGCATCTTGATGTCGCAGGTCAACGATCAGTCGCCGCCGCTGCGCACGCACCCGGCCGCGAAGGACGTGCCGGACGCGGTGGAGCAGATGGTGATGCGCTGCCTGGAGAAGGATCCGGCCAGGCGCTACGCGACGGCCGAGGAGCTGATCGACCTCACGGAACGCCTTGCTCGTTGAACGCGGCGAGCACTTCCGGGGGTAACGTGATGCGGCAGGTGTCGCTGAGCCGGACGCGCGCGCTGTTGTGGGCGTCGATCTGGCGGGCACGCTCCAGCGCGGCGAAGTCGGGCGTGCGCTCGGCGGTGGGGCCACTGCGCGAGGTCAGCCACACGCGCACGCTGCCGATGCAGACCATCGCCTGGCGGGCGACCGGCAGCCACTCGTTGAGCGTCCGTCCGTTCACGAACGTGCGGCCGAGGCGCAAGGCATCTTGCAGCCAGAGCTGGGTCCCGTCCCAGATCAGATCGAACTGGCGCGGCGCGACCTCGGGACGCTCGATGCGCAGTGTTGCGGATTCGTCGCTGCCCACGACCACTCGACAGGGCTGTCCCGCGCGGAAGTACAGGCGGTCCGCGCCCACCTTCCCACCGTGGAGTACGCGGATTCCGGCCGCTGCGATCTCCACCACCTTGCCATCGGCCATCGGCCCCACCTTCCGAACTCGAGAATCCGATCCCAAGTACGTGGCCGGGTCGTTCTTTCCCCCTGCCGAACGCGCATTCCTGGACACTGATTGCTCCGGCGACGCGCGACCTCGACCGTAACTTGACGCATGTTCAGCTGATCAAGGATGCTGCAACGATGAAAGCTGCTCTCGACCCTCATGCACGGCGTGTCCTGCGCGTTCTGTACGAGCTCGCGGAGCTGGACGTCGCCGCCGAAGCTGGCCTGGTCGCGCGTGCGCTCGGTCTCGCCGATGCCACCCGCGTGCTGCGCGAGCTCGACGCGCGCGGGTTGGTCGACGCCAAGCGCGTGCGACTGACCATGCCGGGTCTGGTGGTGGCGGCGCGCGTGCCGTCGCTGCACCTCGCGCGCGAGTCGTGGTTGTCCGCGCACTTCATGCATCGCTCGCTCGTGGTCGATCGTCAGGTCAGCTGACGCGCGAGAACCTTGCTAGCCTGGTGGCGTGTGGCGGGCGGGGCAAAAGGTCGGCGAGTACGAGCTGGTGGCGCAGCTGCGCGAAGGCGGCATGGCCACGTTGTTCCTCGGTCGACGTAGCGGCGCGGCCGGCTTCTCGCGCCCGGTCGCCATCAAGGTCATCCACCCCGAGCTCGCGGACGACGAGCAGTTCCGCAACATGTTCCTGGACGAGGCGCTGTTGTCCTCGCGCATCCAGCATCCGAACGTGGTGCACGTGGAGGAGCTGGGGCAGCACGAGGGCACGCACTTCCTGGTGATGGAGTTCGTGCACGGCTGTTCGCTGTCGCAGCTGCAGCGCACGTTGCTGCAGCGTCGGCGTCGGCTGGCGCCTGCGTACGCCGCGCAGATCGCGATGCAGGTGGCGGATGGGCTGCACGCCGCGCACGAGCTGATGGACGAGCGCGGGCGCTCGCTCGACGTGGTGCACCGCGACGTCACGCCCGAGAACATCCTGCTCGCGTACGGCGGGCACGTGAAGCTGATCGACTTCGGCATCGCCAAGGCCTACGGCCGCCGGCATCGCACGATGGACGGCCTGCTCAAGGGCAAGTTCCGCTACATGGCGCCCGAGCAGGCGCTGGGAAAGTCGGTCGACCGGCGCGTCGACATCTATCAGCTAGGCATCGTGATCTGGGAGATGTTGTGCCTGCGCCGGCTGTTCGACGCGGAGCGCGACGTCGACCTGCTGGCCCAGGTGCAGAAGCCGCGTGTGCACCCGCCGAGCGCATTCGTGGAGCGGGTGCCGCCCGCGCTGGACGACGCGGAGATGGCGGCGCTGGATCCGGAGACGCGCCGGCGGCCGGCGGATGCGCAGACGTTCGCGCGCCTGCTGGGTCGCGCGGTGCCGAGCTCGCGCGAGGTGGACTCGGGCAGCCTGCGCGCGCTGCTGCTGGCGACCATGAACGAGCACCGCGAGCGGGAGAAGACCACCTACCCGCCCGGCATCTACGACCGCCTGGACCACGCCGCGGAGACCGAGCCGCTGGCGGGAAACGTGGCGCGCGCGGCCGCGCCCACGCTGGCGATGCAGCCGACCTACGAGCACACCGAGCCGCTGGGCAGCGACTCCGCGGGACCGCACGGCGAGGTGACGCGCGGCAGCGATCGTCCGCGCCGCGGGCGCAAGCCGCGCCGGCTGGTGCGGCTGGCCAGCGAGCTGCGCACCACGCTCACGCGCATCGTCGAGAGCGGGTTCATCGGCAGTCGCGCGTACTGGATCGCGATCGGGAGCGCGCTCGGCCTCGGCTGTGCGCTGGTGGTGATCGGGCTGGTGGTGCGGCCGCGCGAGCGAGCGGTGCCGGCGCTGCCGATCGCCGCGGCCAAGGCGCCCGCGCCGCTGCCCGAGCTGCCGCGTCCCGCGGGTCGCGAAGGACCCGAGGTCCGCGAGGTGCTGACGCAGAGTGCGCTGGAGCGCGTGGTGCCGGACGCGGGCGGACCCGCGCGCATGATGGCCCCCGCGAAGCCGCGCGTGATCAAGGCTGCGAGCGTGAAGAAGGAGCGTGGCATGGTGCTCGTCGACGACACGCCGCTGCTGACCGACCCGGGGTTCTGACGTGCCCGCGCTGCATCACCTCGCCCTGCGCACGCACGACGTCGACCGCCTGCTGGCGTTCTATCGCGACTGGTTCGGCTTCGTGGTCGCGCGCGACATGCGTCCGCGCTCGGTGTGGCTCGCGCTGTCCGAGGGCGTGTTGATGATCGAGCTCGCCGAGGCACACGAGCCGCCTGTGACTCGCTCGCTGGAGCTGGTGGCGTTCCGCGTGACCGTCGAGGAGCGCGTACTGTTGCGAGAGCGCCTGGGCGACGCGCTCGAAGCCGCGACCGAGCACACGCTGTACTTCCGCGATCCGGACGGCCGTCGCGTGGGCGTGTCCTCGTATCCGCTGTGAGGCTTAAAGCGAAGAGGCCGCGTTCCATGCTGGAAGCGGCCTCTTCATCTTCGTGGAGCTGAGGGGGATCGAACCCCTGACCTCTGCATTGCGAACGCAGCGCTCTCCCAGCTGAGCTACAACCCCGAACCTGACTGTCGCCAGGGCCGCGTACTTAACACGGTGCCTGGTGAGCGGCAAACGCCTTTTTACTTGTTGTGCCGGTACTGCGCGAGCGCCGAGGCCGACGGATTCACGCGCACCACACCCTGGCCGGCATCGACCAGCACCGTGTCGCCGCTGCGCACCCAGGCGAACAGGCCGGCGACCTCGGCCACCACAGGCAGCTTGCCGGCCTTGGCGAGCCCGGTGGCCAGCGAGTCGGCCTCGACCGCGCCGCCGACCACCACACCGGCGACGCCGCGTGCGAGCGCCCAGATCACCATGAAAGAGCCGAGTCGCTCGGCCACCACCGCGACGCTGCCCGGACCGGGACCCGGGTCGTGCGTGGCCTCGCCCGCGAGCC
>JBEVNG010000479.1:0-7470 GCA_040508235.1 Polyangiales bacterium
CGCGTCGCCACGCCGACCGGTGCCTCGCAGTTCATCACCGGGCGCGAGGACGTGGTGCACACGCACCGGCTGCGCGCGCTGTTCGATGCGGTGATCGTCGGCGTGCGCACGGTGCAGCTCGACGACCCGCAGCTGACCACGCGCCACGTCTCCGGGCCGCATCCCACGCGCGTGGTGCTCGACCCGCAGGGCAAGCTGCGCGGTCCGCACAAGCTGCTGGAGGACGGCATGGCCAGCACGCTGGTGATAAGCGCCCGCGAGCGTATCGGCGCGCGCACGCGCCTGGGCAACGCGGAGTGGATCGGCATCGGCTACCGCGACGGTCGGCTCGACCTCGACGAGCTGCGCACGGTGCTGCGCGAGCGTGGGCTGTCGCGCCTGTTCGTGGAGGGCGGCGGCGTCACGGTCTCGCGCTTCCTGGCCAGCCGCGTGCTCGATCGCCTGCACGTCAGCGTGGCGCCGATGATCCTCGGCTCGGGTGCGCCCGCGTTCGCGCTGCCACCGATCGACCGCCTCGACGAGGCCCTCAACCCCAGCTGCCGCACCTTCACGCTCGGCGCGGACGTGCTGTTCGACTGCGAGCTGAGCGCGCGCGCCCTGGCGGCCGAGTAATGCTGTTCGTGGTGCCCGGACCGGACGCGCCGGTCAGCGGCGGCAACCGCTACAACGATGGCGTGATCGAGGCGCTGGGCGCGCGTCGTGTCGAGCTGGCGGCGCTCGATGCACGTTCGCTCGAGGCGGAGCGCGTGGTGTGGCTGGACAGCCTGTACCTGATGCACGCGCCGCGCGTCCGGGCATGCGCGCGGCGGGCCTCGCTCGGCTTGCTCGCGCATGCGTTGCCGTCGCAGCTCGCTCGTGCGGAGGGACGGGCCGACGAGGCGCTGGAGGCGCACGAGCGCGCGCTGCTGGCGCTGTTCGATCATGCGATCGCACCCAGCGAGACCATGCGTGAGTGGCTCGCCGAGCGTGCTCCCGCGCTGCGCACGAGCGTGGTCGGCCCCGCCGTGCACAAGCGCACCGCACGCAGGGAGATGCCGCTGACGGCGTTGATGGTGGCGAACCTGCTGCCCAACAAGGGTGTGCTGCCGTTCCTGCAAGCGCTGTCACCGCGCGCGGACGATGCGTTCACGCTGCGCATCGTGGGGCGGGTCGACCTCGATCGCGAGTATGCCGCGCAGTGCCTCGCGTACGCCGAGCCGCGCATCGTGTTCACCGACGGCATGCCGTTCGAGGCGCTGCTGGACGAGTACGCGCGCGCCCACGTGCTGGTGTCGGCCTCGCGCAGCGAGTCCTACGGCATGGCCATAGCCGAGGCGCGCGCGAGCGGCTGCCTGGTCTTGGCGCGCGCGGGGGGGCACGTGGCCCGCTTGCTCGATCCACACGACACGCTCGTGCACGACGACCGGGCGCTCGCCGAAGCGCTGCTCGGGCTGGTGCGCGATCCCGCGGCGTGCGCGCGCAGGCTCGCGGGCGTGGTGCCGCTACCGGTACGCGGCTGGAGCGAGGTCGCGCGCGAGCTCATGCGCGTCTGAGGGCTCGCTGGTCGGCGTGCCCGTGCTGACGTGCAGGCTCTTCAGGTCCACGGTGTAGAAGTCGCCACACGCGGGCGAGGTCACGTGGGAGAACGCGCGCGTGCCGCAGCGCTCGCAGAAGAAGTGGTGCAGGTCGGCGGTCGCGAACTCGTAGCCGCGCAGCTCGGCCTCGCCGCGCAGCAGCTTGAAGCCGCGCGTGCGCCGCTCCCAGACCGACGGCGCGGAGGCGTGCGCACTGGCGAGGTCGAGGCTCGCCTCGTACACCACGCAACCGCACTGGCAGCCTCCGCGGTAGCGGCGCGTCTGCGTGGTGGTGAACAGAGGCTTGGCGGTCTCGCGCATCGTGGTCCTCCTGGGGGGCGAACCCCGATGAACCAAACAATGCCCGAGTGGTGTGAACGCTTTCGTCCTTCGTAGGTTAAGTTTCGTAAAGCTCGGGCCGGAAGCTCCACCAGAACGAGCGCCCGAACGAGGCCACCAGCACCAGCGTGCCGAGCAGGGCGGCCCACGGCGCGAGCGGAGCGGGTACGAGCAGCGCTGATACGTAGCCCGCGAGCGAGGCTGCGAAGGCGTAGCGTGCCAGCTGGGAGCGCGGCGCTTCGCCGCGGGAGGGCACGAGCCAGGTGGCGAGCACGAACGCGTAGCGAAGCAGGCCCCCGAGCAGCACCCACGCGCCCACGCGCTCGGTCAGCAGGGCGCACACCACCAGCACGAAGTAGCCGTCGGCCTCCATGTCGAAGTGGGCACCCTGCGCGGAGGTCGCGTGCAGCCGGCGCGCCAGCAGGCCGTCGAGCCCGTCGATCACGAACACCAGCACCACCAGCGCGGCCTGGAGCCAGAGCTCGCGTACGTAGAGCGCGAGGGCTGCCGTCAGCATCACGCGCAGGGCCGTGAGCAGGTTGGGCAGCACGCTGGCTGCGGCGAATCGCCGCAGGCGATGCACCAGCAGCGTCAGGGCAGGGGGACCCATCAGCGCGAGCGGCGCCAGCGTGTGCAGCGCGACGGCGAGGGCAGCGCAGGCCGGCAGCGTCAAAGCGAGCAAGCGCGAGGCGAACGCAGCCTGGTGGTCGAAGTCAGAGCTCGGCTTCATAGGCGGCCTGCGCCACGTGCGACTCCACGAACACGACGCGCACCGCGTGCAGGCCCTCGTTGCCCGAGCCCAGCTCGACGCGACGCGCGACGACGGCGTCGTGCACCCACTTGCACAGCACCTCGGTGGTGGTGTTCAGGTTGGGCAGCACCTGGTCGAGGTTCTGGTAGCGCAGCGGCTCCAGCACGCTCGCGAGCAGCGTGGTCGCGCGGCCGATGTCGACCACCACGCCGTTCGGATCGAGCGTGCGTCGCTTGAGCTCCAGGTCGACGACGTAGGTGGCGCCGTGCATACGCTGCGCGGGGCCGAACAGCTCGCCCTTGAGGCTGTGGGCGATCATGACGTGGTCGCGGACCGAGACGCTGAACATCGCCTACCTTACTGCGCGGCGGGCAGGGATTCACCCGGCAACATCAGGCCGTAGCGGCGCATGATCGTGCGGCCGCGCTCGCTGTTGACGAAGCGCGCGAAGCTGCGCCCGCCCTCGACGTTCTCGCCGTGGCTGCACACCACCAGCGTCTGATCGATCGGCGCGTGCAGGGCCTCGTCGACGCGCAGGTACGGCGGCATGTCGACCGCCAGCGAGAGCGCGACCAGCGCCGCCTCGACGTTGCCGCTCTCCGCGTACTGCATCGTCTGCTTGATGTTCTCGCCCATCACCAGGCGCGGCTCGACCTTGGCCCAGATGCCGGCCTTCTCCAGCGCCTGCTTGGCGGCCTTGCCGTACGGCGCGCTCTCCGGGTTGGCGATCGCGATGCGCTTGAAGCGCGCGTCGGCGAGGTCCTCGAGCTTCTGGGCAGGCGCGACCGAGCCGGGCTTGCTCCACGCCACCAGGTGGCCCAGCGCGTACTGCGCGCGGGTGTCGGCCAGGCAGTCCTTGCTGCCGATCACGCTGTCGACGAACTCGGCGTTGGCGCTGGCGAACACGTCGAACGGCGCGCCCGCGACCACCTGCTTTTGCAGCATGCCGGAGGCGCCGAACGTGACCGCCACGTTCTGCTTGGTCTCGCGCTCGAACGCGACGCGCAGCTCCTCGAAGGCGCGCGTCAGGTCGGACGCAGCGGCCACGCGGATCAGCGGCGGCGCCTTGACCGGCTCGGGGGGTGGAGGCGGCTCGGCCTTCTTCTGGCAGGCCATCAACAGCAGCATCAACGCAAACCTTCTCATCGTTCTCCCTCGTAGACCACGCGCGTACAGTGCGCGCTGCCCCCGAACACGCCAGGTAGCGCGTCGGGAAGACAATCGAACGCGACGTCTTCGCCGAACAGGACGTCGAGGCGCGTGTCGGCCAGCAGCGCGAGCGCCAGCTCAAGCCGGCGTCGGTGGGTCCAGCGTGCGCGTCGTTCGGCGGGCAGCGTGCCGACCTGCGACGACACCAGCTGGAGCCGGCGCGCGTGAAAGGCGCCGCCGAGCGGGAGCGTGACCTGCGCCTCGCCGTACCAGCTGAGCTCGACGATGCGCGCCTCGAAGCCCGCCAGCTCGAGCGCCAGCGCGAGGCCGGACGCAGAGCCGCTGGCGTGCAGCACCACGTCGTACTCGTCGCGCGTGCGAGCCTGCGCGCCGAGCGTGTGGATGACGTGGGCGCGGGAGGGATCCGGATCGATCACGTCGACCTCGCAGCCCGGATGGCGCGCGGCCAGGTACGCACAGAGCGCGCCCACCACGCCGGCGCCGATCACGCAGACGCGATCGCCCGCCGCCAGCCGCGCGTCCCAGACGGCGTTGAGCGCGGTCTCCATGTTCGCGGCCAGCACGGCCCGCTCCGGCGGCACCTCGGCAGGCACCGGGATCGCGGCCTCGCGCGGTACGACGTACTCGGTTTGGTGCGGATGAAGGCAGAACACGTGCTCCGCCGATCCCTGGACACGGCCGACGCTCGCGTAGCCGTACTTCACCGGAAACGGAAAACTCCCCTCCTGGAAAGGGGCGCGCATCCGCCCGTGCTCACTCACGGGCACGCGGCCCGTGAAGACTAGCCTCTCCGTGCCACGACTGATCGCCGAGAAGCACGTGAGAATCCGCGTTTGATCCGTTCCGGCCGGGGGCACGCTCTGGGTGCGAAGCTCGGCCTGACCAGGACCGGTGTACCAGAGCGCGCGCGCGAGCATCGGGCCTAGCTTGCAAGCAGCGACGCGCCGCGGCAACCGCGTCATCTCCTGGGAAAACGCGGCGAAACAGCGTGCCACCGGTGAGCGGTCTCATCGGTCAAGCCAGCCGACGCGAATCGGTATCGACAACCCTGTAACGCTGCGGCTAGATGTCCGGGTGCGCGTCCGTAGCTCCCTATTCACCGCCCTCTGCCTGCTGTCCGCTTCGCTCTGCCTGGCGGACGACAAACCCGAGGGTTGGACCGTGATCGACCGAAGTGAGGGGATCACGATTAGCAAGCGCCACCAGCCGGGCTCCGCGCTGCCGGCGTTCCGAGGCGAGGGACGCATCAAGGCGAACGTGCTGCAGGTGCTCGCGGTGATGCTCGACTACAAGGGCGTGCAGCACTGGGCCCACGGCGTCGACACCAGCAAGCCCATCCAGCGCATCGACGAGCGCAGCCACCTGCTCTACCTGACCAGCGATCTGCCCTGGCCCGTGCGCGACCGCGACATGATCGTGCGCGCCCACGTGGAGGTGCTGAAGCCCAAGGAGCAGTTCCGCATCACGCTGCTCTGCGAGCCCAAGTCCCACCCGGAGACCAACCTGCTGCGCGTCAAGGACTGCGACAGCACGCTCACGCTCAGCAAGGTGGACGACAAGCTCACCGACATCGACTACCAGATGACGCTCGATCCCGGCGGCTACCTGCCGCGCTGGGCGATCGAGTTCGTCACCAAGAACACCCCGCGCAAGACGCTCAAGCAGATCGAAGAGCGCGCGGCCGAGAACCTCGGGCAGTACGCCGCGGCCGTTCGTTCGTGGTCCGCCGCGCTGTAATCGCGCGAGGCCGCTGACGTCGGTCCGACGAGCGGCCCTGAAAACCTACAGCCACTGCGGATAACGACCTTGCTCCGCGGGGTCAAAACCGGCTTTTATCCGACTCCCCCTGGAGAGGTCTGGATGACGGCTCGGCGAGTTCTGATCGCGGTCTTGATGAACATGGTGCTGATTGCACCCTCCGTTCCCACCGCGAGTGCAGACGACATGTGTGCCGCCGTGGGCGGGCTGAAGCTTACGCGTCAGCTCCGGCAGCTGTACCTGGACCTGCTGTCGCGGCCGCCGACGATCGCCGAGTACCAGGCGGCGCAAGCCAAGGGCAGCATCACGGACGACGACATCCGCGCGCTGATGGAGCGCGAGGAGTTCTACACGCGCATGAAGGGCTACCACCGTGCGCTGCTGCGCGCGAACGTGTCCGCCAGCCTGCCGCAGAACGGCGACACGCGCGTCAACACCACCAACGACGGCGAGAAGCCGCTGGAGACGCGCGGCAACATCTCGTCCGGGCTGCGCGGCCGCAATGGCGCGGGCTGCGATCACTTCATCGCGCAGGACGACTGCAAGAACGCGTCGCTGCAGCAGGACCCGCACGCCGAGGGCGCGGCCGCGAGCAAGCTGTGCCGCGATCCCAACGGCGTGCCGCTGCCGGTCAGCTTCGACTACGACGACAACCTCTACAAGTGCACGGCCCTGACCGGAGCCACCAGCTGCGCGGACGCGGTGAGCAAGGGCTCGCTGCCGGCCAAGCAACTGTTCTTCTGCGACATGCGCCGCAACGCCATGGGCCTTGCGCCGTTCCTGTGCCTGCCCGACGCGGGCAAGCCGACCACCGCGGCGCTGACCACCGAGGTGCTCGACGATCAGCAGCGCATCATCGCGTTCGAGAACCCGACGCCTCCCGCCAATGCGCCCTACACGCGGCTCGATCGCTGCTCGCTGGCGCTGAGCCCGCGCAACGGCGTGGTGGGTACGTTCCAGACCCAGCGCGGCTGCGTGCAGCGCGAGGGCTACGTGAAGGTGGCGGCGCCGTTCTGGAGCGCGACCGGCGAGCAGGTCACCGCCTGTGCGATCGAGGCGCAGACGCGCGACGTCAACCCCGCCACGCTGGCGTCCTGCGAGAGCAACAACTTCCTGAACGACCGCTCGTGCGGCTGCGGCGCCAACTTTCGGCGCTGCGAGTCGGGCGACCGGGCGGTGTACGACGCGCGCGTCGAGGCGATCAACGAGGAGCCGCTGCGCATCGTCGACTCCGTGCTGCGCCGCGACGAGGACTACTTCCACATCCTCACCACGCGCCGCAGCTTCGTGAACGGCGCGCTGGCCGCGCTGTATCGCCAGAACCAAGCCACCGGCGTGCTCGCGATCACGCCGCCGCTGCAGCGCGAGGCGATCCCGGACCTGCCGTACACCTCGACCGACTGGGTGGAGTACCTGCGTGCGGACAACGCGTCGGGCGTGCTGACCACGCCGGCCTGGCTGTATCGCTTCCCGACGCAGCGCTCGCGCGTCAGCGAGTTCTACGACTCGTTCCTGTGCACGTCGTTCGCGCCGCCGCTCGATGCGGTCACGCCGGACCCGGAAGACTCGTGCAACCGCGAGAACAACCTGGCCAAGCGCTGCGGCTGCAACTACTGCCACGCGGTGATCGAGCCCACGGGCGCGCACTGGGGTCGCTACGGCGAGCGCAACGCGCAGTACCTCGACCCGGTCACGTTCCCCAAGTTCGACGCCAAGTGCCGCGACTGCGCGCTCGCCGGCAACACCACCTGCGACAACGACTGCAGCAACTACGTGATGCAGGCGTACGACGGCGACGGCGCCAACTCGCTGGGCATGCTCAAGACCTACCTCTACCGAACCGACAGCGACGAAGCCAACATCCAGGGCGGCCCCAAGCTGCTGGCGCAGCGCATGCTG
>JBEVNG010000498.1:0-4819 GCA_040508235.1 Polyangiales bacterium
TCTCGTGGCCCTCGAACACCGGGACCATGTCGATGAACGTGCAGCGCGTCTTGCCCTTGGTCTTCTCTTCGACGCCGTCGCAGAAGTCCTTCACCTGCGGCAGCGCGAAGTCGAGCATCGCGTTCGGGTTCGGGCCACCAAGCAGCGTGCCGTTGGGCACGTGCGGGTAGAAGAAGTAGACCACGTCGCGGATGCCGGCGGCGCTCGCCTCCATCAGCATCTTGTCGGCGGCCGCGATCGCCGTCGTGATGATGTCCTGGCAGTTCTTGAGCGTGGGCGCCTTGTCGGTCTTGCAGTCCCCCCAGGCGTCCTTGCTGGAGTCCGCGACCAGCAGGTCGTTGCCGCCTCCGTCCATCAGGATGGTGTGGCAGTCGGGGTCCTTCTTCATCGACTCGCGGTACAGGTCGGGGATGAAGCCGATGCCGCCCGAGCCCATCGAGTAGGCGCCGACCGCCTCCATGCGCCAGTTCTGCTTCGAGACATCGATGATGTCCTGCGGGAACGTGTGGGTGACCCAGTTGATGTACGAGTCACCGACGATCATCACCTGCGAGTCCTTCTTCACGCACTTGGGCTTGAGGCCCGCGCCGCCGCCACCGCCGCCCACCGGACCACCGCCGTCGGGCTTCACGGCCGCGTCGGGCTTGGTGGCCGCATCGGGCTTGCTGGTGTCGGGCTCGGTGACGCGTGCATCCAAGCGGCCCGCGTCGAGCTTGCCCCCCGGGGCATCGTCGCCCTCGTCTTCGGTCTTTCCGTCCTCGCCGTCGTCGCCATCGGCGTCGTCGGAGGGCGATACGGCCGGGTCTTCTTCCCCACAGGCGCCGAGGACGAGAGACGAGCAAGCGAGCGAAAGGGCAAGCGAGAGAGTACGCATGGTCGCTTCATGCGAGAGATCCCGCCAAGTTGTACAGATCGATCGCCGGTCTGGCCTGTTGCGCCAACCTTTGGCCGACTGCGGCCTACGCTGTGTGCGAAAACCTAGCTTTCACGGCCAGCTGGACGTGAGCCCGTTCACGCTCAGTCGAGGCAGAGTTTGTCGCCCCCAAAGCCGCTCTCCAGGGGCGTGCACATCAGCGTAAACACCTGGCCAATGCCGGGTGCGCTGGCCACCGGCTCGTCGCGATCCTTGGTGCGCAGCGCCGCGACGCTGAAGCCAAAGTGCGCGCCCTGATCGCCGGGCACCGTGATCGCGACCGTGCGGTCGGTATCGAGGCCCGCGCCATCGCCGGGCACGATCCACACCGCGCCGACCTCGGACGTGCCGCCGACCGACGCGCGAGGGCCGCCGACGATCAGGTCGCCCTTGCCGTCCGCGTCGACATCGCCGATCGCGATCGCGCTGCCGAAGCTGTCGCAGCTGGGGCCTTGCTTCGCGTCGCAGCCGACCTCGAGCGCGTCGTCGTCCCAGCCGGGGCAGTCGTCGCCGGTGGCCGGGCCGGGCAGCGAGCGCCCGTCGTACACCAGCACCTTGTCGGCCTTGGTCGCGACCACGATCTCCGGCACGCCATCGCCGGTCAGATCACCGACCGCGAGCTTGGCGCCGAAGCCGCTCTCGTCGCTCGCGAGGCACGCGTGCACGCGGAACTTGCTGGCCACGTCGCCGCTCGCGCCGTCGTCGTAGCTGCCGACGATCACGCGCCGCTTGCTCGGCTGCGCGATCGCGAACGTGAGGTCGTTGCCGTCCGCAGCGCCCGCCACCTGCGCACCGAAGTCGGCTGCATCCTCCGCCTCCGAGAACGGCTTGCCCGTGGTCGGATCCAACAGCGGCACCAGCCCGAGGAACGGCGCGATGTTCATGCGCTGGTTCTCGTTGTATTGCAGGTCCGGCTGCAGGTAGAGCCCGCCGTTGCGCGGCACGCTGGTGCGGCTGTCGATCGAGTGCACACCGAGCATCACCACGCCGAGCGGGTGCTCCGGCGGCAAGCCGAAGCCGCTGAAGCGCAGCGTGCCCTCGTTGTCCCGCACGTCCGTGATCTGCGGCCCGAGCGTGAACGACTGCGGGCGATTGCTGGGCGCCTCGCAGGCCACGTAGCCGTTGCCGCCTGGACGCGTCTCGTTCTGTGCCGTGGGCCGGGTCGCGTTCGCGGGCGAAAAGACGCACAGCTGGCGCGCGTCGTTGGTGTCGCCACCCCAGCGCTCGAACGGGATCATGACCGCGCCGATGTCCTGCGCGTCGCTGCACTCGATCTCGTTCTTGCAGCGCAGGAACGTGCTCTCCGAGACCTTGCCGTCGCCGTACGAGCGGATGAACGCCAACGGCGAGCCGCCGCCCGCGCTGGCGACGACGCGGCTGACGCTGGCGCCGTCGAGCTGACCGCTGACGGTGGTGATGGTCTCGCCGAAGTTCGGGCCGTCGAAGCGGTCGGGCGCGGAGCTGACGCGGATGGGTGCGGTGTCCAGGTAGTCCTGGAACTCGCCTGGGTTGCAGCCGGCGACGAGCAGCGCGAGCGAGATGGTACGCATGTTGTGCATCATGATCTCCTCAGAAGCTCATCCGGTAGCGAGCGCCGACGCGATCGGCGGACACGTCGAGCGCCCAGTCGCGCGGCTCCAGCACGCGGCCCTCGGAGTCGGGCAGCGGATCGCGCAAGAAGTAGAACGTGGACAGGCCCGCCAGGCCGGCAGCGAGGCCAAAGCCGACGTCGGCGCCGATCCACATGAAGCGACCGCGGTCGGCGCGATCGTCGTCGCTGCGCAGCGTGCCCGCGGCGCGATCGGCCTTCATGTCGTCCTGCAGGCCCTTGCCCACCATCGCCACCGCGATCGAGCCGCCGAGCACGCCGGCCGCGATGCCCGCCGTCACCCACGCGCCCGCGCGACCGACCTTGCGCCGCAGCCGCACGCGCAGCGGCGTCGCCTGGCCGCGCTGCACCTGCACGTCCTGCTTCCAGTCCTTCATGCCCTCCGCGCTCACCCTGACGGTGTGCTCGCCGTGCGGCACGTCGGTCTCGATCGGCACGCGGCCGATGCGCTTGCCGTCGATGAAGACCTCGGCGCTGGGGTTGTTGGAGACCACGCGCACGCGGCCGTAGTCGACGCGCTCCAGCTGCAGCTTGATCAGCGGGTCGTCGCCGACGCCCACCGTGACGTCCTTCTCGACCGGCTTGTAGCCGGCCTTCTCGATCCACAGGTGGTGCTTGCCGATCTTCACTGCGTTCTGGAACGGCGTGCGTCCCAGCGCTCCGGGCCCGCGCTCATCGACGAACACGTTCGCGCCTGGCACATCGGTCTGCACGCGCAAGAAGCCCAGGAACTGGCCCTGGCTGAGCTCCGCGAGCACCACGTTCACCACCGCCGGCGCGACCGTGATCGGCGCCGAGATCGTGGTGTAGCGAGGGTGCGTGACCTCGACGACGTACGAGCCCGGGTCCAACGTCTGCGTGAAGCGCTCGCCGCTGCCGCGGTACAGCTCCTCGCCGCGCGCGCCCTTCACCACCACCTCGGCATCGCTCGGCGTGGAGGTCACGTTCAAGAGCGACTTGAAGCCGTCGCGTCCGCCGAGCGCGGCCAGCTGTCCCTGCACCTCGGCGAGGCGGGCGCGCGCGTCGGCGAGCTCGGCGGCCGAGCCACCGCTGGCCGCCTGCTCGGCGTCTCGCGCACGCGCCAGACCGCGCAGGCGATCGATGCGCGCGTTGAGCTTGCCGGCGTTGCTGGCCTGCGGATCGGTCTGCAGAAAGCGCGCGAAGTAGTCCGCCGCGCGCCCGGGGTCGTCGACCTTCTCGTAGGCGACGCCCGCGTTGAACAGGAAGGCCGAGAACGGCTGCGCCTCGTACGCGCGCAGGAACTCCTCGGCGGCCTCGATGTAGCGCTGCGCGCCGTACAGGGCCTGGCCGCGCTCCATGTGCTCGCGCGCCTCCTCGATCGGCGTCTTCTGCACCGCGGGAGGCGCCTCCGGCTCGGGCGCCGCCTCCGGCTCGGGCGCATCGAGGTCGAAGTTGTCCTGCGCCGAGCCCTGGCTCGCCAGCAGCCAGGCCGCCCCCAAAATCGCTATCGCTCCCAGTCCCCGCATGCGCCCTCGCTGATGCATGGCTTCGGTTCGAGAACACCTAGCCAGCGCGTGCGTTTTCGTCTCGGTTTGGGCACACGTCAAGGCCACTCCCCCCCTTTCGTTGACACCCCACACCGGCCGTGGTTCAACCGGCCAAGCCGGACGGGCCCGTCCGTGCCAAGCTCGCGGAACGCAAGCGCCTGCGCGGGGTCGGGACCCGGGCCTGGCGGGTTCGTCGGAGAGCGCGCGGAGAACGCATGGATAGGCTGATGTTCGTCAACTTGATCACGCTGCAGGCCACGCCCACGGCGAACCCCAAGTCGAGCCACCTCGATCCGTGGCAGCTGGTCATGGACGCGTCGCCGACCGTGAAGCTGGTGCTCGTGATGCTGGTCCTGATGTCGCTGATCAGCTGGTTCATCATCGGCGCCAAGCTGTTCCGGCTCGGCCGCGCCACGCGCCAGAGCAACAAGTTCCTCGACATCTTCTGGGAGTCGGGCCGCGGCTCCAGCAGCAGCTCGTGGACCGCGGAGCGCCTGGAGTCGATCTACTCGCAGCTCGGCGTGGTCAACACCTCGCCGCTGGCCAAGGTCTTCCACGCTGGCTACGTCGAGCTCGCGCGCGTGCTGCAGGGCCAGCGCGGCGGAGCCGGCGCCGCCGAGATGACGAACGTCGAGCGCGCCCTGCGCCGCGCCTCGATCAACGAGGTCACCATCCTCGAGACGATGGTGCCGTTCCTCGCCACCACGGGCTCCACGGCCCCGTTCGTCGGGCTGTTCGGCACGGTCTGGGGCATCATGAACTCGTTCATCGAGATCGGCGGCCAGAAGA
>JBEVNG010000506.1:0-13455 GCA_040508235.1 Polyangiales bacterium
GCGTCTACGATCGCGTGCAGCTGCAGGAGCTCGCGCCGCCGGATCAGCTCACGTTGGGTCCGGATGCGTCCGCAGACGTGGTGCTCACGTTCCGCAACGTGCACGGCTGGGTTAGCCAGGGCTACGCGCCCAAGGTGTTCGAGTCGGCATTCAAGGTGCTCAAGCCGGGCGGCATCCTCGGCCTCGAAGAGCATCGCGCGCGCCCCGGCACGCCCGCCGCGCAGTCCGCCGAGACCGGCTACGTCTCGGAAGAGGCCGTGATCGCGCTCGCCACCGCGGCCGGCTTCGTGCTCGAGGAGAAGAGCGAGATCAACGCCAACCCCAAGGACACCACCGACCACCCCAAGGGCGTGTGGACCCTGCCTCCGTCGCTCGCGCTCGGTGAGCAGGACCGCGAGAAGTACGTCGCGATCGGCGAGAGCGACCGCATGACGCTGCGCTTCAAGAAGCCCACGCAGTAATCAGCGCACGAGCCAGCCGGACACGGCGACTCCGAGCACGAGCTGAATGCCGGAGTCGTCGTACTCCGTTCTGCCACCGAAGCCTCCGGGCAGGTCGTTCGGGACCTCGAGCGTGCCGCGCGTGAACAGGAACGAGAGAAACGGGTCGATCGAGAGGGCGTCGCGCACGAAGCCGTACAGGCCGAGCTGGCCGCCGACCACGAGCGCCCGGCTGGTAAGCGCGGCCTGGTCCTCGGCGCGCGACTGCTGGAACGCGATTCCGATCGTGGGGCCGACGAAGAAGCGCAGCGCCTTTCCCGGCAGCACGTAGCGCGCGTACGCGAGCGCCTCGAAGTTGGCCAGCTTGTTCGCGCTGCTGCCGTCGATCTTGAACTTGGTCCAGTGCACGGAGCCGTACAGGCCGACCTCCAGCACCTCGAGCGGCAAGTAGCCGACGCGCGCGCCCAGGCCGCTCGGGAAGCCGACCGCAACCTGCTTCGTGTTCGAATCCCGAAAAGGAAGCTCCGTGGTGGAGCGTCGCCAGCTCAGCAAGCCACTCTCCAGCGAGAAGTGCCATGCGTCCGCGCGCGCTCCAGACGCGCACAACGAGAGCAACGCGATCAAACAGAGTCGGTGCACCGAGGTCATCAATTACCGTGATTTCTTGGGTGGCTGGGTGCGCAGACGGAAGTGGCCGCTGGGGATCGGGATGGAGTCGCGCACGCGGTCGCGGGGCATGACGTAGGTCTGGGCGCGGGTGCCGTCGGCGAGGTCGATCCAGAGGCGCTCGTAGTAGGTGGGGACCTCCTCGAGCTCGTCGAGGCGCGCCAAGGTCTCGTCATCGATCTCGTACAGCTCGCCGTGGATGGTGAGCGTGCCGCCCGGGATCATCGCCGGGTAGTAGTCGATCTGGACGAGGTCGTACGCGGGCAGCGTCTCGGCCGTGCGTAGGAAGCGCGCGTGCTGGATCGAGGTGTCGATGGGCGCGGTCTCTCCGCGCGCGAGCAGAGCGTGGTGCAGCTCGCCCTTCATCAGGGTGCCGTAGACGAACACGAGGTGAGGCACGGTCACGATGCTAGCCTGGGCCACGTGACTCGGTCATCGGATTTGCGCGACCTCAAGGTTGGACTGTGCTCGGTATGCGAGCACGTCCGCGTGATCACCAGCGAGCGCGGCTCCAACTTCTACCTGTGCGGCGCGGCCAAGACCGACCCACGGCTCAGCAAGTATCCTCGGCTTCCGGTGACGAGCTGCGTGGCGTTCTCACCGGTTCACCCGCAAGGGTGAATGCTCGACGCCACGGCGCGGCCCATGGTGTCCGCCATGCACGAGCGTCCTGCTCTGTGTGTCCTTTCTGGGTGGGTGGTCGAAGATCGGGATCGGGTTGGCCGTGCTCGAGGTCGTGGGTTTTTCAGTCGCTTCGTTGGCGAGCGTGCGCCGGCACGGTGGTACGGGCGGAACGCGCTGATCGGCGCTATCGCTCGGGCATGAGCGAACCGGTGACGGTCGAGTTCGAGTACACGGGGGAGCACGTGTTTCGCGCCAAGATGCTGCACTGGCGTCGGCGGAGCGCGCCTCGCTACGTCGTCAGCGCGGCGCTGATCGGTATCGGCATCTACGTCGCGTCGGGTGACCTGCGCTCCTCGGTCGCGGTGTTCATGCTGGTCGGGCTGTCGCTGATCGGGCTGTCGGCGGCGGTGATCGCGATCTCGACCGAGCTGCTGGTGAAGCGCCGTCGCGAGGCGGGGCGCGAGCGTGTGCGTCTGCACTTCTCGCCGCGCGAGATCCAGGTCGAGGACGGCGAGACGACCACCAAGGACTGGTCGTGGGTCAAGCACGTGCTGCGCACGGGAGACGCGCTCGCGCTGCGCACGCGCGACGGACTGTTCCGCAAGACGTACTTCTTCGTGCCGCGCAGCGCGCCCCAGCACGACGCGCTCGACGCGCTGCTCGCCCAGCACGTCAAGTAGCGCGCGGGTGCGCGGCGGAGACCAGGCCGAGGACCGCGTACATCAACAACCAGAAGGCGACCTCCTGGGTGGCGTCGTAGAGCGCCTGCACGTCGGCATGCAGCAAGGAGGCCGCGGCCACGAACACGAGCGTCAGCGCGAGCCGGACTGCCGTGAGCGTCGCGGCGAGCTCGAGCACATGTTCGTGCCGCGCCTCCGCGCGCCGCGCGAGCAGGGCGCCGAACACGACGGGCAGCATGCACTTGGCGGCGGTCAGCAGGCCCTGCGGGATCGCCTGATCCATCGCGCCCGCCGTGGTGGGCAGCCAGCGGAAGTAGAAGTCGTAGTCGATGCCGCCGATGCGTGTGCTCATCGCGGTCCAGAAGCTCACCCACATCAACACCACAAAGGCCGCGGCGCGCAGCTCGGGCGGTTGCTCGCGTAGCGCGCGTGGGACCAGCGCCCACGCGAGCCACGATGCGCACACGGCCGCGAGGCTCGCCGAGTCGCGAGGGAAGAACACGCTGCACGCGATAGGCAGCAGCAGGCACAGCGGCGCGAAGCACGCGCGCACGCGCAGCGCCGCGAAGGCGAGCGGCAACACCAGCGCGCACGGCAGCATCAGCCAGCGGCTGTCGACGTCGATCACCAAGGCGATCAGCGAGCCCCCCAGCGCGCACAGCGCCGCGCGCGCATCGGACGCGAGCCACACCGCCGCGATCAGCAGCAGCGCGGGCAGGCCCTCGGCCAGGCGCGCGTCGAGCCCGGGCTCCAGCAGCACGCGCGGCAAGAACGCCTGTACACGCACCATCGCCAGCGCGAGCAGCACCAGCGCCGCCGCGCCCGCACGCCAGCTCCGGTGCATGGCGAGCAGCACCACCAGCCACAACATCGGCGCCTTGATGCCCGCCGTCGGCTCGGCCGTGGGCAGCGCCCACAGCAGCGCGCCGGTCAGCAGGGCCGTGCGCAGCTCGACCTGTCCGGCGGCCTTGCGCAGCAGTGCGCCCGAGCCGCCCAGCCAGAGCGAAGCAGCCAGCGCGCCGCCCACGCTGCTCAGCCACGTTGCCGCGCGCGTCGCGAGCCAGGCGTCGAGCGCGATGCCCAGCGTGGCCAGGCCCGCGACCGGAGCATCGATGGCGCGTGGCCGCCGCGCCGCGCCCGCCGCCGCGATCAGGCCGGCCAGGGCGCATGCGAGCAAGAGTGGCCACGTCTTGCGTTCGCGCGTGGTCAGGTGCGCGCTCGCGTGCAGCGGTCGAGCCGCGAAGTAGTCGTCGGCCAGTGTGTGCTCGCCCCAGCGCAGGCCGAACAGCCGCGCCCACAGCGCCGCGTGATCCGTCATCTGCATCGGCAGCTCGGCGCCGCGTGCGAAGCGAGGGCCGTAGTACGCCGCATACGTGGTGGTGCCCATGTCCGCGCTGTGGCGGCCGCTCAGCGCGTGCCCATGATCGCCGAGCACCACCAGGTGGTCGTCGCTGGAGAGCTGCGAGAACGTGCGCTCGATCGCCAGGTCGATCGAGCGGCGCGCCTCTTCGTAGGCGGGAGCCTCGGCGCCGAACTTGTGCGCGGCCTCGTCGATGCCGAGCAAGTGGATCAGCACCACGTCGAGGTGCCCCAGCGCGGCGAGCCCACTCCGCAGCGCACGCGCGTCGTCGGCGTCCTCGATCGCCTGCACCTCGTGCAGCCCCGCCAGCGCACGCGCCAGCAGCGGGTCTCCAAAGTAGCCCACGCGCACGCCGTTCCGCTCCAGCGCGCCGAGCACGCTGCGCGGCACCAGCTCGCGCGCGGCGCCGAAGTTACGCAAGGGGGAGAAGCCGCTCGCCCGGTCATAGCCGTGGATCATCGCGGTCACGCACGGGATGGTCACGCCGTCGACGCACGCGCGCACCTCCCCGTGCAGGCCCGGCGAGCGCGTGCGCAACGCAGGCAGGTGCGCCACATCGCGGGCGTCGAGCGAGTCGACGATCAGCACCACCAGCCGCGCGTGCGCTTGCTCCACGCGCGTGGCGTGCATGGCCGAGCTGTCGTCCGCGAGGTCGAACATCGCCAGGGCGACGAAGCCGAGCAGCAGGGGAGCGACAGCGAGTGCAAAGCGCACTCGCTTCAAGTGGTCACGGCTCGCGGATCAGCTCGCGCGCCCAGGTGGTCTCGGAAAATGGGCGCTCCGGGGGCGCGAACAGATCGATGTCGCGCGGACCGGGCAGGGTGGGTCGCGCCGTGAAGCGCTTGAACACGCCCGCGGCGGCGCGCGCCACGAAGTCGGGCGCCAGCACGATCCATTTCTTGGCGCCGAAGTCGACCAGCGGGATCAACCTGCGCAGCATCGCCGGGTCGTGGATGGCGACGCGCTCGATCAAGTGCGCCACCTGCGCCAGCGCGCCGTAGTAGACCGGGCGCTCGCCCTCGGCCTTGGGCCAGCGCAGGTCGAGCGTGGTCGAGTACGCCCAGCCTTCCTCCAGGAACGTCGCTTGCTCCGCGTAGAAGCCGCGCAGGAAGCTCTTGTCGAGCGGCCCCGTGTGCGCGCGCAGGCGCTTGTCGAGCAGCTGCGCGCCGATCGCCGCGGCGGTCATGCCCTGGCCGTAGGCGGGATTGAACGTGCAGATCGCGTCGCCGTACAGCAGCAGCCCGTGCAGCGGGGCATCCCAGCGGTGCACTTCCTTCCACACGTTCACGGTGGTGCGGCTCTGGATCACGTCGGTGAGCGGCTTCGCGCGCTGCAGCATCTCGTACAGTACCGGCGAGCGCAGGCTCTTGATGTAGTCGAGCCAGCCCGCTTCGTCCGTGGGCGCGTAGTCCCCGTTGAAGCCGGAGGCGGTCACCAGCCAGACGCCGTTCTCGACGCTGAGGATCGCGCCACCGCGGCCGAACGTGGGCGGCGAGTTGTCGACCAGCAGGCACTTCCACCACCAGCTCGCGGCCTCCGGCGGCGCCTGGTAGTGACGCGTGGCGTAGTTGACCTTGGCGTCGACCTTGCGCTCGTGCGGCTTGTCGAGGCCCTGCTCGGCGATCCACTTCCACGACTTGGTGCCGCGGCCGGTGGCGTCGATCACGAAGTCGCCGCGCAGCTCGCCGTGCGTGTCGGTGCGCACGCCGAGCACGTGCACCCCGTCCGCGCGCTTCTCGGAGAGCGGCTCGATCATGCGCGTGCCTTGGAGGAAGGTCACGTTGGGCCGGTTCGCGACCAGGATGTTGCGCGCCGTCAGCTCGAGCAGCGGGCGCGAGCACGCGAAGGCATGCGCGCTCACGTCGGGGTAGCGCGGCGCCCAGCCCTCGGGCGTGAAGCGCGCCATGTCGTTCGAGCCGTCGAAGGCGAACGCGCCCTTGGCGAGCAGCTCCTTGAGCAAGCCCGGAAAGAGCGCATCGAGCTCCTTGCGGCCGCGCGTCAGGATGCCGTGCGGATGCGCGCCCTGCGGCACCCCGCGGCGTAGCGCATCGGGCGTGGTGGGGAGCGGGTCGCGCTCGACGACGGTGACGCGGGCGAAGTGCCGCGCGAGCACCTCCGCCGCACACAGGCCGCCGATGCTGGCGCCGACGATGATGGCGTGTTCACGAGAGGGAGAAGCCACTGCGTCCCGAAGATATGACGCGGACCTCGGCCCGTCGATGTGCGACGGTGTCAGCTCTCCGCGGGGGCGCCCGGCGAGGGCTCCGCGGGAGCCGTCACGGGCCGCTCGGCCACGCCGTCGCGCTTCCGCTTCTCCACGTCCAGCTCCAGCTCGATACGCAGCTTCTCGCGGCGCATGTTCCCGAGCAGCTGCTCCAGGTTGTTCGCGCGCAAGAGCTGCGCGTCCGTCTCGGCCCGTGCACGTTCCAGCTCGGACAGCATCGTACGCCCGCGCACGCGCAGCTCGTCGACCTCGGCCTCGGAGGCCTTGGCCCGCGTGCGCACCTCGCGCAGCTCGCTCTCCAGGTACGCGCGCTTTTGATCGGCGTCGAACAGCTGGCCCTCCAGCATGGTGGTGCGCCCGCGTTGGGCATCCAGCGTGCGCACGGTGGCCTCGCGGTCGCGCTTGGTCGCCTCCAGCTCGCTCAGGGTGCCGTTGAGGCGGCCGTTCAACTCGTTGCGCTCACGGTGTGACCGCGAGAGCTGGGTCTCCAGCGACGCCGCCTCGCGCGTGCGCGCCGCCAGCCGATCGGTGATCTGCTGCCGCGTCAGCTCGCTGTGCTGGAAGTTCTCCTGCAGCAGCGCGCGCGCCGCGGCCTCCGCGTCCAGCTTGGTCATGGTGAGGTCCGCGCGCAGCTGCGCATTGTGGGAGACCTCGCGCTCCTTGATGTAGACGTACGTGATCGAGCTGAGCGCGGTCAGCGAGCCCAGCGCGATCGGCGCGGCCCAGCGCATCACCGAGCGTCGACGCGCACGCTCCTGCTCCGGCCGCGTCAGTACGTCGAGCTCGGCGGCGAACTCCTCCGCGGTGGGGCGGTCGATCGGATCGTGCGCGAGCCAGCGCTTGAAGTACGGCTGAAGGTACGCGAACTCCTTGGCCGTCGGACCGGTCGGCGGCACCTGCGAGCGATGCGCGATGAACGACTCGATCGCCGTGCCGGGCACCTGCTCCTGTGTGCCGGGCTCCAGGGCGTTGCGCAGCGACAGCGCCAGCGAGAACACGTCCGCCTTGGCGGTCACCTTCTGCTTCTTGCCCTGGCCGACGTACTGCGCGGCGATCTCGGGTGGGAAGTACAGCGGCGTGCCGGCGACGATCATCTCCGCGTCCTTGGCCGCGACCCCGAGATCGATCAACACAGGCAGCGTGCGCGCGCCGCGTCCGACCTCGCCGATGCGCGCGAGGAAGATGTTGTCGGGCTTCACGTCTTGATGGCGGATGCCCGCCGCGTGCATGGTCGCGAGCGCCTGCGCCAGGGCGATGAACAGCTCGCGCGCCTCTTCGCGGCTGAGCGGGTCGCGCAGCATGCGCTCTTCGAGCGTCTCGCCGTCGTACCACGGCATCACGAACCAGAGCCTGTCGTCGTACCAGCCGTGATCCTTGAAGTCGACCACGCTCGGGTGGAACACCGAGGCGATCAGGCGCAGCTCACGCAGCGCGGTCTTGCGCGCTTCCTCGCTGACCGACGGACGATGCAGCAGCTTGAGCGCGACCGTGTGGCCCGGCACGTCCGCGTCGAGCGCGCGGTACACATCGCCGAACGAGCCCTCGCCGACGCGCTTCTGAATCGCATAGCGCTCGCCGATCAGCGTGCCCTCGGGCAGCGCGCGTCGCTCGCGATCGTTGTGCACCTCGATGCGCACCGGCGCGTTGGGCGAGAGCGCGAACGCCTCTTGAATCGCGCCGGCGAGCCCACCGAGCCGACTGGGTGGCGCGGCGCCGAGCATGCGCACCGCGTGCGTGTGCGCGAGCTCCAGATCCTGCTCGATCTCCGTGGCCGAGCGCTCCAGCACGTGCGCCATCTCTTCGAGCGTCAGCTCGCGCGCGTGGTGCAGCTCCAGCAGCTCCGAGTCGTCGGCGGCCAGCTCCGTGCGCAGGCGACCGAGCGCGTTGCGGTAGCTCTGCCCGGCCTGCTTCTGGTGCGACAGCCAGGCCAGCTCGCAGCTGTGCCCGACCGCGTCGTCCTCCAGCTCGAAGCTGATGTCGCGCGCGATCTTGTAGAGGTGGGCGCGAGGTCCCGGCGGCTCCAGCAGTGCGCTGGAGGTCCAGGTGACCAGTCGCTCCCGCAGCATCTCCATCGCGCGATCGCCGACCACGATCGACTGCAGCCGGATCGCGAGGTACTGCCGCAGCCCCTCGCCGTAATGGCGAAGCGCACGCGTGCGCACCACATCAGCGACGGTCTCGACCATGCCAGAGGCGAGGGCGATCGACTCCGCCGCGACCAACAGGGCCGGCTTTCGGTTCACGCGCTCCATACGACTGCACCCTCTTTTGCGAGGAGCCCAGCGTAGTAGCGGCCAACAAAAGACGGCAAAAAAGCGGGTCAGCCGTGACGGTACCGGCTGGAAACCCTTTGCTTAGTTGCTCAGGCGCGAGAGCAGCCGGCGGGCTTCGTCGTCCTGCGGGTCGAGCTCCAGCGCCTGCTTGAGCGACTCCTTGGCCAGGCTGATCTCCTTCTCCTCCAGCGCGAGCTGCCCGCGCACGTGGTAGCCGAAGGCCAGGTGCCGGTCCTGCGCCAGCGTGCGCTCACAGAGCTCGATCAGCATGTCGCGCCACTTCACCGCGCGGCCGGTCGAGAGGTAGGCGGACCAGGCCGCGAACAGCGCGTATTCGAGCGCGCTCGGGCGCAGGTTGGAGGCCTCGCGGAAGGCGTCCGCGGCGGCGCCGTACTCGCCCGCGCGCAGCAGCTCCTTGCCCTGCAGGAACGCGCTGTCTGCGAGCAGCTTCTCCTTGCCCGGCAGCGCGAGCACCTCGCGCGCCTGCGGACGCACGCTGGCCGGGCGCTCGCCGTCGCGGCGGATGCGCGGCAGGTCCTCGATGATGAACGGCCCGCTCTCCTCCGGGGCGATCGGCTCCGGCAGCTCCAGCTGGTCGGTCAGCGCGAGCGCGACCAGCAGGTGACCGCAGCGGTCGCGATTCTCTCCGCTCTCACCGAGCAGCTCGCGCATCGAACAGGTGCCGTCGAGCAGCGCCAGCAGCCCGCGATCGATCTCGTCGAGCTCGAAGTACTTGCTGATCGCCGCCGGATCGCCGCGCAGCTCGATCTCCTCGTGCCAGAACGGCGAGATCACGTCGCGCACCCGCTCCAGCGGGTAGTGGCGCGTGATGCCGCGGTAGAGCACCGGCTCGATCTGCAGGATGCTGTCCTCGCCGCGCGTGTAGCCGTGATCCTGCGGCACGAACACGTGCTGGCTTCGCTCCCAGTGCAGGCAACGCGCGAGCTTGCGGCGCACCTGATCGTGCAGCGCGGTCTTGAGCGCCTCCGGCTCCAGCACGCCCATGCGGCGAGCGACTTCGCCGAAGCGCAGCCGGCCTTGCATCAGCATGCGCTGCTCCTCGACGAGCGCGAGCTCACCCTCGGAGATCAGGCCGCGCTGCACCAGCAAGCGACCGAGGCTGTCAGAGGGCAGGCCACCTTCGACGAACACCGGCTGTCCGTCGCGGACATAGACCACGGTCAACACACCCTCGGCATCGACACGCAACGCGCCACTGGCACGCGTGTGCTGCAGCGAGAGCAACGTACGCACGAGGCGGTAGTCGGCTCGACGCATCAAGACGAGGCTCGGCTCGGGCGCCGGCACGAGGCCCGCCACCTGGGTCGAATCCGGCGGCTCTGGCTGGGACGCCATCGGCCAGGGTCGTAGCACGCACAGCAGGGGAAGCCAGCGAAGCCACTGCCAAGTCTGCGTCAGCGCGTGCACAGCAATTGGCAGAACGCTCGCGAGCGATGGATCCTGAGGCTCCCCCGCAGCGCGAAGGTGAGTCCGAGGTGTACGTAAGCAAGCTCCGAACGACGTGGTGTGTGCTGTTGCTCGCGATCGCGTGCGACAAGCAGGCGCCAGAGAGCCCGTCCGAGCCGCCGTCCGCGCCGCCCGCGCAAGAGGCGCCCAAGCCGCCGCCGCTCGCGGAGCCCACGGAGCCGCCGCCACCCGAGCTGCTGCAGCCGGTGGAGCTGTGGCGCGACGGCAAGCCGGCGGGGCAGGTCGACGCGCAGGGACCGGACAAGCACAAGTACGTGTTCCTCGACGTCGGCGAGGGCTGGACGCCGCTCTTGTTCACCGACGGCATCGACTGGCGCAAGAAGCCGGTGCCGCACAAGTTCCGGCCCACGTACCTGGCGCTGGCGCGGGGCGACTTTCCCAACGATGCCTACGGGGCGCGCGCGAAGGAAGACAAGTACCTCGAGCTTTACGGCATCATGCCCACGCTCGGCGCGCTGCGGGGGCGCATGGACACGGCGCGCTCGCTGGAGTGCGCCAAGAAGCTGGACCTGAGCGCGCTCACCGCCTTCACCGGCACCGTCGCTTACGACAGCCCGGCGGAGGCGCTGCGCAAGCACGGCAAGTTCACGGCCGCCGAGCAGGTGGTCAACGAGCTGCTCGCGCGCCAGAAGCTGAGCGCGCTCGACGGAGACACCAGCGCGCTGGACGACAAGCAGAAGGCGCAGCTCGCGTACTACGTCGATCAGCGCGACGACGACCTCGCGATCAAGGCAGCGCAAGATCGGCTGGAGTGCGAGGGCTACTTCAAGAACCGCGGCAAGTGGGTGCGCGGCGCGTTCGACTGGGCGACGCACGAGGCGCTGGCCGAGTTCGAGCGCCGCCATCGTGTGTTCAGCTGGGGCGTGATCAACACGCCCACGCTCGCGATGCTGCGGCTCGACAGCACGGAGGTGGAGCGCCAGGCGGTGCTGCGCGTGCTGACCGAGCGCGCGATGCACACCTTTGGCGCGCTGGAAGATGGCAGCGCGATCGAGCTCGATGGTACGCCCGCGAAGTACATCGGCGCCGACGGCAACAAGCACGAGGTGCCCAACCTCGAGGCGCAGCTACGCGACGCCGTGGCCAAGGCGTTCGGGCTGACGGACGCGGAGACGACCGCGTCATTTTTGACGTCGCTCGGCAAGCTGGAGAAGAACGGGCACCACTTCCTCGCCTTCGATGCGCCCGAGCGACCCGAGTACCACACCGACGACATGGACCTGGTGGTCGGCATCGATCGCGGCGATGTCTGGTACGAGTTCCCGTACGACCTGCAGGGCAGGGAGCGCTCGCAGGCGGTCAACGTCCGCCCGCACACCAACCTGTTCGTCAACTACCTGGGCCAGCGCATCCCGATCGCCAGCTACGGCACCACCATCGGTGGCTGGAAGAGCGAGCTGATCGAGGGCTCGGTGTGGTGGAAGTACAAGGAGTCGCCGGCGGGCGAGGTGCTGTGGAAGGACATCGTTTCGGCGCCGGTCTGGCTGCCGCCGAGCAGCACGCCGCCGCGCGATCTGCTCAAGCGCAAGAAGAAGGGTGGAAGCACCAAGTCGAGCGGGCCCGAAGGGCCGCGCGAGCAAAAATGGGAGGTCAACTACCACGAGACCGGACCGAGCTACGCGTCTGCATACGGTCTGGTTGCGGCTTACCATCGTCCGTTCGAGCGCACGGAGGAGGGTGGACTGCGCATCACCGGCGACGACGGCATCCGCTCGCACGGCTCGGTCGCGTACATGAGCATCATGCGCACGCACTCCCACGGCTGCCATCGCCTGCACAATCACATCGCGGTGCGGCTGTTCTCGTTCGTGCTCAACCACCGCCCGCACATCCGCACCGGCCACCAGGAGACCGACTTCACGCTGGAGATGGACTACGACAACGAGCACCACAAGATCGAGATCAAGGAAGGCGGCTACGTGTTCCGCCTCAACAAGCCGATCTTCGTGACGGTGGAGGAGGGCCACATCAAGGGCGTGGCGGAGCACGCGATCGAGAACGCGATCCCCAAGTTCAACGCCAAGTGCAAGGCGTACTACTTGCCCGATGGCGGAGTGGTCACCCCGCAGCCGGACGGCGTGTTGGTCCCGGGCGAAGCACCCGTCGACTGCGACCCGGAGCTGCCACCACTGCCGCCTCCCTCCGCGGTGCCTGGCACCACGCCGACGATCCCACCCGAGCTCGTGAACACGCAGCCCGCCGGCTCGCAGATCGAACCCGACGAGAAGCTGGGCGCGGGCACGCCCTGAGCGCTATTCGTACGCTTCGGCGTGCGCGGTGTCGGGATCGCCCTTCTTCGCCGCGGCCACCACCAGGCCCACCACAACCAGGGCGAGCGCGCCGATCGCGAGCGCGAAGGTGAGCGCCTTCTTCTTCTTGGCGGCGGCCACCGCGACGCCGGCCTTCTTGGGCAGCGGGAAGCGGATGGTGCGCATCACCTTGGCGTCCATGTCGAGCAGCAGGATGCCGTCGACGCCGAAGGCGAGCTGGTACTCCAGGATCTGCCGGCGCGTGGCCTCGTTCTCCAGCTTGGCGGCCTTGCCGGTCTTTACCTCGGCGAGGAACGACTGGCCGCCTTTCTCGAGCAAGAGATCGCCCGAGACATTGATCGCTTGCGGCTCGCCGTCGACCACGGCCCAGTAGCTGGCGGGCGGCTGCTTCTGCAGCACGGTGTAGCCCAGCTTCTTGAGCAGCTTCTCGGCGTCCTTCTCGCTCTTGAGCCCGTGCTTGGCCGCCTTCGAGGCCATGCGCTTGGCCTTGAACGTGCGGCGCAGTCCCTCGAGCCAACCGCCGAGGAACAGGAACAGCAGGGCCACGCCTGCGAGGGCCGCCAAGACGGTGTGATCCACGCCCCTGCGTCCCACTGCCGGACCGGCGTGGTCAACTTCCCGGCGCGCTGCGGGCGAATGCGTGCGCAACCTCCGGGGACAGCGGCCGAAAAGGGCGTCATGGCGCGAAGGATCGAGCTCGACGACGAAGCGTACCCGGCGTGTCTGCGGGAGCTCAGGGACCCACCGCGGACCCTGCACGTGGAGGGCACGCTGCCCTCGCTGGAGCGTGCGGTGGCGATCGTGGGCACGCGCCGCGTCGATGCGGCGGGGCTGCGCTTTGCGCGCGAGCTGGCCAGCGACCTCGCGCGCGCGGGCTGCACCATCGTCTCGGGCGGCGCGCACGGGATCGACACGGCGGCCCACGAGGGTGCGCTCGACGTCGGCGGCGCCACGATCGCGGTACTGCCGAGTCGGCTCGACGAGCCGTATCCACCGCGCAATCGCCTGCTATTCGAACACATCGCGGCCACGGGCGCGCTGCTCGGCGAGCACGAGCTGGAGCCCGTGCGCTACGCGAGCGTGTTCCTCGCGCGCAACCGCCTGATCGCGGCGCTCGCCCGGATCACGATCGTGGTGCAGGCACCGGTGCAGTCGGGGGCGCTGTCGACGGCGGCGCATGCGCGCAAGCTCGGGCGCCCGCTGATGGCCGTGCCGTTCGCGCCCTGGGAGGTCCGCGGCGCCGGCTGCCTGGAGCTGCTGGCCGAGGGGGCGCTCATGCTCCGGAGCAGCGCCGATGTATTGGCCCAGATCGCGCCCGAGCAGCCGCCGGCGCCCAGGCGCACGCGTGCCGTCTTCGGGGACGAGGACCAGCAGGTGGTGCACGACGCCCTGGCGCGCGGACAGCTGACGGTGGACGCGCTGTGCGACTG
>JBEVNG010000516.1:0-10764 GCA_040508235.1 Polyangiales bacterium
GCTTCTGGAATCGGCGTGGCGCCCGCGCTGCCGGCGCGGTTGCGCCAGCGCTCGGAGAACTCGGCTGCGCTCAAGCCCTCGGCACGTCTTGCGAGCGCCATGTGCTTGAGCTTCACCGCCCCACTCGCCCACCTGCGCGTGAGCCAGTCGGGGCCCCGCCTCACGCGCGCATACGCCCCGAACCACGCGTCCGAGGGGGTGAGGGGAAGCGCGCGCTCTTGCGCGGCGAAGCGACGCAGTGCCGTCAGGCTCGCGAACCACTCGATGCTGAGCCCATCGTGCGGCGCCGCCTCGACGCCGTGCAGCGTGGTGCACACCACCGCACGCAGCGCACGCATGTCGGCCGGGCCATCCTGCACGCTCGCCACCGCCTCGGGCCACGCCTCTGCAAAGTCGGCGACGGACATGCCCTCGCGCCGGTTCACGAAGCGGAAGCGCTTGATCATTCGGCGGCCTGCGAGAGGTTTGCCGGCCCCCCGCGGCGCAGCTCGGCGACCCGCTCGCGCCAGAGCGCCACGTTGCGCTCCTTGACCGTGCGATAGCCGCGGATGTCGAGCGCCGAGGCCGCGATCTCCACCTTGGTCTCGTAGCGCAGCGAGGCGTCGGCCAGCAGCTCCGCGGTGAGCTGGTCGTACTCCTCGATCAGCGCGCGCTCCAGCTTGCGATCCGGGTCCCAGCGAAACACGTCGAAGATGGTGCCGCGCAGCCACTTCATGCGCCGCAGGATCGCGAACGTGAAGGCGTAGAGCTTGCCGAGCGGCAGCTTCTTCTTCATGCCGAGCCGCGCCAGGAACGGCGGGTGCAGTTGGTACTTGAGCTCGTAGTCGCCCTCGATGCCGAGCCGACGCGCGACACCCTCGTAGTTGGCGGCGGCATGCAGGCGCGCCACCTCGTACTCGTCCTTGTAGGTCAGCAGCTTGAACCACGACTCGACCACCGCGAGCGTGAGCCGCCAGCCGAGCTCCGCGCTGTCGCGTAGCGACGCCTGCTGGATGAGCTGCAAGAAGCGGCGCGCGAGGGCGGCGCTCTGGTAGTCGACGACCTGGGCCGCGCGACGCTGCACGCGCGCCACCAGCTCGCTCGGCAGCGTCTGCGCCGCGAGCAAGCTCGCCGCCTGCTGCCGCGCGCGCGACGAGGGCTCGAACGCGACCATGGTGGGATGGTCGCCGCCGATGGCCGCCAGCGCCGCCTCGACCTTCTCCGGCGCGTGCACGGCCCAGCGTCCCCACTCGAACGCCTCGCGGTTGAGGTTCGAACCGCGTCCCTGCAGCCCGGCCTCCAGCTCCGCGAGCGACAGCGGCAAGCCACCGAGCTGAAAGGCCGCGCCGATCAGGATCACATTGGCGAGCACGCTCTCCGAGAACACCTTCTCGGCGATGCGCTGCGACTCGACGAATGCGACCCGGTTCTGCCCGAGCTGCTCGCGCACGGCCTGCTGCATCGGCGCGAGCTCCGGCGCGCGCTGCCCCGCCTGCTGCATGGCGGAGGTCGGCGTGATCTCCCGCTCGATCGAGGCCACGGTGCGACCGGGACGCGTCTTGGCCAGGTGCAGCGGCGACGCGGCCTGCAGGATGTCGCCAGAGAGGTAGAGGTCCGCGCCACCCGGGCCGATGTTGGCGGAGCCGAGCGAGTCGCGATCGACCGCGAAGTGGATGTGCGAGACCACGGCGCCGGCCTTTTGCGAGAGCCCGGTCTGGTCCATCGCACTCACGCACAGCCCCGCGGCCTCCGCGGCCGTGGTGAGGATGCGCCCCGCGGTGACGACGCCGGTCCCGCCGATGCCGGTGAAGTAGACGCCGAAGCTGCCCTTCATCTCCGCGCGCGCGGGCTCCGGCAGCGTGCCCTGCGGCAGCGGGATGGCCGCCTTGCGCGCGGCCTTCTTCTTGCTCGAATCCTTGGGTACCAGTGTGACGAACGACGGGCACTCGCCGTCGACGCAGGTGTAGTCGCGGTTGCAGGTCAGGTCGTCGACGCGGCGCTTGTCGCCGAACTCGGTGCGGTGCGGCATCACCGACGTGCAGTTGCTCTTTCGCACGCAGTCGCCGCAGCCCTCGCACACCGCCTCGTTGATCACCACGCGCGCGGGCGGCGTCTCCAGCAGGCCGCGCTTGCGCAGGCTGCGCGCCTCGGAAGCGCAGCGCTGATCGTAGATCAACACGCTGACGCCCTTCACGTCGCGCAGGCGCTGCTGCGTCTCCTCCAGCAGGTCCCGAGAATGCACCTCGATGCCCGACGACCAGCGTGCGTCGCTCGGGTAGTGATCGGGATGGTCCGCGCACACCACGACCTTGCTGACCCCCTCGGCCTCCAGCGCGCGCGTGAGCGCGGGGATGTCGAGCAAGCCAGCGACGTCCTGGCCGCCCGTCATCGCGACCACGCCGTTGTACAGGATCTTGTAGGTGACGTTCACGCCCGCGGCGACGCTGGCGCGGATGGCGAGGATGCCCGAGTGGCTCAGCGTTCCGTCGCCGAGGTTCTGGATCAGGTGCTTCTCCGTGACGAACGGCGCGAGCCCGATCCAGGCCACGCCCTCCGCCCCCATGGGCGGCGGTGGCAGCTTCTGCAGCTCGCTCTGACGCGGCTCGAAGTACACCATGCCGTGGCAACCGATGCCTCCACCCACCAGCGCACCGGCCGGCGCGACGGTGGAGCGGTTGTGCGGGCAGCCGCTGCAGTACGCGGGCGGGCGCGCGGGAAGCTGCAGCGCCAGCGCGAGCGGCCTGGCGCGCTTGGGCTTGCGCGGCTGAAGCTCGGGCAGGAGCGTGGTCAGGACGTTGGCGATCTGCGTGGCGTCGAGCTCGCCCACCGTGGAGATGAACGGCTTGCCCTCGCGGTTGCGCTTGCCGAGCACGCGCGTGGCCACGCCCGCCTCGTGCAGGATCGCGCGCAGCTGCGACTCGATGAACGGGCGCTTCTCCTCGACCACCACCAGCTCGTCGACCGAGCGTGCGAACTCGATCGTGGTCTCCTCGACCAACGGATAGGTCATCGCCAGCTTCAGCACGCGTACGCCGAGGCGCGAGAGCTCCTCCCGCGACAGACCTAGGTCCGCGAACGTCTGCATCAGATCGTAGTAAGTCTTGCCGGCGGTCACGATGCCCAGCCGCGCTCCGGCGGGCGCGCCCGACACGCGGTCGAGGCCATGCTGGCGCACGTACGCGCGCGCGGCGGCGAGGCGGTTGTCGACCATCAGCCGCTCCTGCTCGGGGATGCGGTGCGGTCCGATGGTCCACAGCGGCTCGTGCCGCCAGGGCTGGCCATCGACGAGCGCGGGCTCGAGCTCGCGCTCGAAGCGGTAGCGTGCGCGATCGAGCTCGACGGTGCCGGTGCCGTCGGCCACCGCGGTCACGATCTTCATGCCGACCAGCGGGCCGGCCCAGCGCGAGAGCGCGAACGCGTGCACGCCGAGCTCCACGACCTCTTGCTGATCGCCAGGGTAGAACACCGGCACGCAGGCATCCTGGAACGTGTACTGGCTGTCGCAGGGCAAGGTCGACGACTTGGCGCTGGGATCGTCGCCGCAGAACAGCACGAAGCCACCGTTGGGGCCGGAGCCGAGCGCGCTCGCGTGGCGCAGCACGTCGCCCGAACGGTCGAGCCCCGGCGTCTTGCCGTACCAGGCCGCGACCACGCCGTCGACACGGTCGTACTTGACGTTGGCCCCCATCTGGCTGCCCCAGGCGGTGGCGAGCGCGAGCTCCTCGTTCACGCCCGGACGGTGCAGCACGTGGTGCTCCGCCATCAGCTTGCTCTGCTGCTCGAGCATCAGGTCGACGCCGCCGAGCGGGGAGCCCGGGTAGCCCGCGACCATGGCCGCGACCTCGAGGCCTGCATCGCGATCGAGCTCGTGGCGCAGCACCAACAGGCGCCCGATCGCCTCCACGCCCGAGAGCGAGATACGTGTGGTCGGCACGACCTTCACGACAGCTTGCGTACTCAGCACGACAACATCACCGGATTCAGGTACACGAACTCTCCACCCTTGATCACCGCGCGGCGCAGCGCGGACTGCTGCAGCACCGTGATGTCGACGGTCGGGTCGCCCTCGACGACCAGCATGTCCGCCAGGAAGCCCTCCGCGATCTGCCCGAGCTCCAGGCCCACCAGCGGCCCCATGTTGCGCGTCGCGGTGTGGATCGCCTCGCCGGGCGTCATGCCCACCAGCTCCACGTAGCGCTGCAGCTCGGCGGCGTACGTGCCGTGGCGCGTCCACTGGTGCCCGAAGTCGCCCCCGGACACGATCTGAATGTTTGCAGACCGCATGCGCTTGAGTCCGTCCACCTGGGCGACCAGCTCGCGCGGGTAGCCTGACGCCTCGATGTGCTCGTCGCTGATGCCCCAGGCGCGCGCGTGTCCGTTCACCATCGCATAGAGGTAGTGCAGACCGGGGCAGACCCAGACGTCCTGGCCGCGCGCCTGCAGCGCACGCAGCGCCTGGTCGTCGAGGAAGCAGGCGTGGTGGATCAGGCGCACGCCGGTGCGCGCGGCCATCGCCACGCTCTCCGCGCAGCGCGCGTGTGCCGTGATGAACGCGCCGTGGCGGCTCGCCTCCGTGACGGCGGCCTCCAGCATCACGTCGTTCATGTACACGTCGTCGGAGGGGAACGCGGGCACCGCGCCGTCACCGGAGATGAAGAGCTTGATGGCGCGCACGCCGGCGTCGCACTGGCGCGCGACGATCGCGCGCAGGTCGTCCGCGTTGGCGGCGACGTCCATCATGCCGCCGGCGTCTCCGAGTCCGCCCTGCTCGGCGACCATCAAGCCGCTCGGCACGATGCGCGGGCCCGTGAGCAGACCGCGATCGATCGCGTCCTTGGCGAGCAGGTCGTCCTGCTCTTGCAGCACACCGGCGCCGACGATCAGCGTGTAGCCGCTCTCCAGGTACGTCTTGGCGACCGCCGCGACGTCGAGCGCGTGCGCGGCCGGGGGCGCCGCCGCGACCGCGCCGTGGTTGAACACGAAGTCGAGCGGCCAGCTGATGTGCGTGTGCGCGTCACCGAGCCCGGGCATCAGCAGCGCGCGCCGCAGGTCCACCACGCGTGTGGACGCACGGTCGACGCTCATGCGCCCCGTCGTGACACGCACGATGCGCTGACCTTCGATCAGCACGTCTCCATCGAAGGGACGCGCCGCGGGGTCCTTCGAACAAGCGAGGATCCTCGCGTTGGTCAAAAGCGTTCGCTCAACCATCACAACCTCCGGGGACGCAGCGCGACTATGCAACACTTTGCGCGCGCTCGTACCCGCGAAGCCGCTGTTTTCCAGGCAAGAGCCAACTGTCTCAGATTGAACCTGAGCCATCTGTCTCATAGCGATCTCACGCACTTGACCACGCCATCCATCGACGGCTATCGAGATCGTGCACGAGAGTGGGGCACGCGCTTGAGGTGGCGAACATGAACTATCGATGGATCGATGCGGACGGGCACTACTACGAACCTGACGACTGCTTCACGCGGCACATCGAGCAGAAGTTCAAGGCCGCCACGGTGCGTGTGGATCGCAGTCGCGGCGACGGGCTCGGTCGCATCTACGTGGGCGACAAGCGCACGTTCATGAGCGCGATGCCCGGCGACTACGCGTCCGCGCCGGGTGCGAAGCTGGGCTTGTTCTCGGGCAAGCAGGACGACGGCTTCGCGCACAAGGAAGTGATCAACGCCAAGGATCACCCCGCGTTCACCGACCGCCACGCGCGCCTCGCGTTCATGGACGAGCAGGGCCTGGAGGCCACGCTGATGCTGCCCACGCTGGCGGTCGCGGTGGAGGAAGATCTCGCGCACGACGTCGAGCTCACGTACGCGAGCCTGCGCTCGTTCAACCGCTGGCTGGAGGAAGACTGGAGCTACGGCACGGACGGCCGGCTGTACGGCGTGCCGATGCTCTCGCTGCTCAGCCTCGATCACGCGCTCGTGGAGGTGCAGCGAGTGCTGGCCGCGGGCGCCAAGCTGGTGCACCTGCGTCCTGGTCCGGTCGGCGGTCAGTCGCCCGCGCACCCGATGTTCGACAAGTTCTGGGCCACGCTCGCCGAGGCCGGCGTGGGCGTGGTGTTCCACGTCTCCAACAGCGGCTACAACCGCGCGTTCGGCGCGCTCTGGTCGGAGAACCCCAAGAACCCTTCGCACAACCAGTCGCCCCTCCAGTGGGCGCTGTGCAACACCGAGCGGCCCATCGTCGACACGCTGACCGCGATCACGCTGCACAACCTGTTCGGCCGTCACCCGGACATCCGCATCATCTCGATCGAGAACGGCAGCGGCTGGCTCAAGTCCGTGTGCAAGAACGTCGACAAGGCGGCGGCGCTCGGGCGTCAGGGTCCGCAGATCGGCGGCAAGCTGCCCACCAAGCCGAGCGAGGCGCTGCTGGAGCACCTGTGGATCTCGCCCTTCCCGGAGGACGACATCGGCGAGCTGCTCGGTCTGCTCGGACCGGACCACGTGCTGTTCGGCTCGGACTATCCGCACCCCGAGGGCCTGCGTCTGCCGCGCGACTACCTGGAGCTGATCGAGGGCCTCGACGAGGTCAGTCAGCGTAAGGTCTTGCGCTCGAACACCGCGCAGCTGATCGGCCTGGAGCAGGCCGCCGGATGACGCGGCACCAAGGCCTCGCGATCGTGGAGGAGCTGGCCAGCCGGTTCACGGCCGGCAACTTCGACGCCGCGTTCGAGCTCTACCACCCCAAGCTGCGCATCGTGCAGCCGGCCTCGCTGCCGCACGGTGGTGTGCACGAGGGGCGCGAGGGCGTGCGCGCGATGGGTGCCACGTTCGCGCAGTTCTGGACGCGCACCATCTCCGCCCCGCAGCGCTCGGCCTGCGAGCAGGGCGTGCTGCAGGTCACCACGCAGACCTGGACCGCCAAGGCCACCGGCCGCTCCGCCACCGTGGAGGTGATCGAGCTGTTCTCGTTCGCCGAAGGGCTGATCAAGGAGATCCTGGTCTTCCAGCACGACACCTACCGCCTGATGGCGACGCTCGATCGCACCACGCTCTGGGCGCGCGAGCCCGACCTGAGCCTGGTCGATGCCTCGACCGTCAGGTCGCTCGCCAAGCACTGGGAAGACGGCTGGAACGGCGAGGACGTGGCCACGATCGTGGCGCCGTTCGCCGAGGACATCCTGTTCAGCTCGCCCTACGTGGCGCGGATCCGCGGCGGCGGCGACTCCACGCTGCGCGGCATCGCCGACGTGCGACAGTACGTGGCGGACTCGCTGGTGCGCGTGACGCCCGGCATCCGGTACACGCTCGATGCGTCGTACTCCGGCACGGACACCGTAGTGCTCTGCTACACCGTCCACCATCCGAAGCTGGGTGAGCGCAGCGGCATCGACACCATGCGCCTGAACCGCGACGGCAAGGTGGTGGAGTGGCGCTGCCAGTATCCATTCGAAGCCTAGAGTTTGGGTGGCAGGCCCATGCTCTTGGGCTCCAGGTAGCCGCGAAGACCCTCCGGTCCGAGCTCGCGGCCGAGGCCGGACTCCTTGAGTCCGCCGAACGGAACGTGCGGAAACGGAGCGGGCGTTCCGTTGACCGTGACGCTGCCGGTGCGCAGACGACGTGCGACCTCGAACGCGCGGCGATCGTCTCCGGACCAGACTCCGCCGGCGAGTCCGTAGCGAGAGGTGTTGGCGATGCGGACTGCGTCGTCGTCCCCGTCGTGCGGGATCAGACACAGGACCGGTCCGAAGACTTCTTCCTGTGCGATGGTCATCGCGTTGTCGACGTCGGCGAGCACGGTGGGCTGCACGTACCAACCCTTGTCGAGGTGCGCCGGACGCTTGCCGCCCGTGACGACGCGCGCGCCCTGCTCGACCGCCTGCGCGATCAGCCCCTCCACGCGCGAGCGCTGCCGCTCCGCCACCAGCGGTCCCACCGTGGTCTTGGGGTCGTGCGGATCACCAACCACCGCCGACGCCGCCACGCTCGCAGCCGCGTCGACCAGCTCCGCGTAGCGCGCGCGCGGCACCAGGATGCGCGTCTGCGCGCCGCAGAATTGCCCCGAGAGATGCAGCGCCCCGCGCACCACGTTGGGGATCACGGTGGCCATGTCGGCGTCGTCGAGCACGATCGCCGCGGACTTGCCGCCCAGCTCCAGCGACACGCGCTTCACCTGCTCGGCGCACACCGCCATGATGCGCTTGCCCGCCTCGGTGGAGCCGGTGAACGCGATCTTGTCGACGCCCGGGTGCTGCACCAGGTGTTGGCCGACCTCACGTCCTCCGGGCACCACGCTGATCACGCCGTCTGGAACCCCGGCGGCTTGCAGCGCCTCCGCGAACACGAAGTTGCTGAGCGGCGCCTCGGGCGGCGGCTTGATCACCACCGTGCAGCCGGCGGCCAGCGCGGGAGCCACCTTCCAGGCCGCCAGCAACACGGGCGCGTTCCACGCCACGATGGCACCGACGACGCCGATCGGCAGCTGCACCACCAGCCCCGCGCGCTCGCCGACGACGACCTTACGCTCCAGCTCGAAGCCGCGAATCAGCTGCGCGTAGTAGTCGAACACGGGTGCGACCAGACCGGTCTGCGAGCGTGCGGCCTGACTGACCGGACACCCCATCTCCTCCAGCGTGACCGCCGCGATGTCGGGCGCACGCTTGCGCAGCTCCTCGGCCGCGCGCGCGAGCACGTCCGCGCGCTCGCCCGCCGTCATCCGCGGCCACGGGCCCTGATCGAAGGCCTTGCGTGCGGCCTCCACGGCGCGGTCGATGTCCACGCTCGTGGCCAGCGGCACCTCGCCGATCACCTCCTCGCTCGAGGGCGAGACGACCATGAAGCGCTCGCCGCCCGCGGCGGCAATCCACTCACCGCCGATGAAGAACGCACGTCGTCGCAGCAGTCTGTCTTCCATACACCCTCTCAGACGATCACCGCGCGCAGGCCATCCGCGCGCTCGACCATGTGGATGCCCGCGTTGACCTCGTCGAGCGTGATGCGCCGGGACACCAGCGAGCCGAGGTCGAGCTTGCCGCTCTCGGCGAGCTTGATGAACAGCGGAAAATCTCGCAGGATCTGCGCGCCGCCGACCACCGAGCCGACCAGCTTCTTGCCGGAGAACACCGCGCTCATCGCGGGCAACGTCAAGGTGGAGCCCGCCGGCGGCATGCCTACCAGCACCACCGTGCCCGCGGCGCGCGTGGCGTTGTAGGCCTGCAGCATCAGGTCGGGCAGACCCACCACCTCGAAGCTGTAGTCCACACCACGTCCATGCGTCAGCGCCCGCACCTGCTCGACGGGGTCGGCTTGCGTGGGGTCGACCACGTGCGTCGCACCGAGCCGCATCGCGAGCTCGCGACGTGCGGGGGACAAGTCGACCGCGATGATGGTGGCCGCTCCGGCGATGCGTGCGCCCTGGATGATCGACTGACCGACACCTCCGCAGCCGATGATCAGCGCGCTGGAGCCCGGCGTGACCTTGGCCGTGTTGAGCGCGGCGCCGAGCCCGGTGGTCACGCCACAACCCAGCAGCGCGAGCTGCTCGTCCGGCAGGTCCGTCTCGACGGCGACCACGGACGCCTCGTCGACCACCATCGCCTCGGAGAAGGTGCCGCAGCCGCACATCGCCGCCGCGCGCTTGCCCTGCGCCAGCTCGTAGCGCGGCTTGGTGCGCACGGACGCGCCCTTCTCGCAGTGGTTCGACATCCCGTTCGTGCACCACCAGCACGCGCCACACGCGGGCGACACCGAGGCCAGCACGCGGTCGCCGACGCGCACGCGGCGCACCTCGCGCCCGACCTCCTCGACGATGCCGCAGCCCTCGTGTCCGGGAACGATCGGCAACGGCAGCGACGAGCGTCCCGCGATCACGTTCAAGTCCGAGTGACAGATGCCGCTCGCGCACAAGCGCACGAGCACGTCGCGCGCGCCGACGGCAGGCTGAGCGAGGTCCTCGATCACGAGTGGCTTCCCCGCTTCGTATGCAACGGCCACCTTCATGGCAGCGCTCCTCTCGCTGAAGTTCGAGCACCCTGACAGTGGGCGATCTGGAGGTCAAACCTCAACTGTGCTGACTCGAAATATGAGAGTCGTTGCTCATGCTTCGACGCTCTCACGCGCGAGTTATGAGCCCCCAGTCTCATACGTCGTTGAGCCTCGTTTACGCGGCCGACTGGCCTTGACCGTGGCGCAGATGCGCATGCTACTTATGCCCTGCCCGACCTCGGAAGTGCGCGGGCGATCGATCTTCGAGGGAGCACGGAAGGAACGTCATGAGTGCGATTGACTTTGACTCAGTCGACTTCTTACAGCGGAGTCCGCTCTACCAAGATCCGTATCCGTACTTCGAGTACGTTCGCTCGCACGGTCCAGTCTGGCGTTCCCCGCATCACGACAACGTGCTCATGGTCACCGGACACGCGGAGTGCTCCGAGGTCTACCGCGACACCGCCATGTACTCGAACGCCGCGCTGATGTCGGGACCCTTCGCGAAGTGGCCCGAGCCGCTCGAGGGCGAAGACATCACGCCGATCATCGAGAAGTACCGCGACACGCTGCCGCTGAGCGATCAGCTGGTGACGTTCGATCCGCCCAAGCACACCGCGCATCGCTCGCTGCTCGGCCGGCTGCTGACGCCCAAGCGCCTCAAGGAGAACGAGGACTTCCTGTGGCGCGTCGCCGCCAACACGATCGAGAAGTTCGCTGACACGGGTCGCGTCGATCTGATCAACGAGTACGCGAACCCGTTCGCGCTGGTGGCGGTCGCGGACCTGCTCGGTGTGCCGCCTGGCTTCCACGACGAGCTGCTGCGCAACCTGCAGCACAAGCCGTCCAC
>JBEVNG010000003.1:0-17782 GCA_040508235.1 Polyangiales bacterium
CCGTGATCGCCAGGTCGTCGAGCGCCTTGGCCATGGTGGCGTCGACCGCGCTCACCTCGATGTCGTACTCGGCGCCGACCGCCGGCAGACCGCGGTCGCCGCGGTGGAGCGTGAAGGTCGCCGTCGGCAGCGCCAGCGGGCGGTCGATCGTGCCCTTGCCGATCGCCTGTCCGTCGGAGAAGACCTGATACTCGGTCGGACTGTCGAAGCGCAGCTGCAGCTTCTGAGGCTCGAGGATGCCCTCGGCGAGCGCGGCATCGGACGCCGTCAGCTCACCGGCCGCCCCCCGGATCTCGTGCGGGTCGCGGCCGACCGCGAGCCACTTGTACAGGCGCGGCGGCTTCCAGCCCGCGGGCCGCACCACCACGTTCAAGCCCGAGCTCGCGATCGCCTGCCGCACCAGCGAGTGGCTGCGCATGATCTCGATCTCGCTCGCGACCTCGCCCGAGGCGCCGCCGAGCAGGTCGAGCCCGCCGTTGGCTCCGCCACCCAGCGACTTGTTGTCGAGCTCGCCGAGGTAGAGCCGACCGGTGGCCTTGAAGTTCATGCGCATCAGCAGCGTGAGCGTCAGGACCACCAGCATGATCGAGAAGCCCACGCGGGCGATGAAGCGCCAGTTCTCCGCGATCGCCTTGAACAGCGTGCCGACGTCGATGGTCGCCGGCGGCGGCGGCAGGTTCACCTGCTGCGGCGGAGGCTGCGGCGGCGCCGCGCGACGCGGGTGACCAAGCTGATTGCGTGGTCCCTCGTACGGCACGACAGAATCGCGAGATTCGTCATCATTCCAAGGGGTGAGGGCCACGGGTCGCTCCTATCTCGATCGCTCGAGGTATCTGATCTGAACCAACGGGTTCATCAACCCGGACACCGTCTGCAGCGTGGGGATCAGCTGCTCCACTGCCATGTTCCAGGTCGTAAACGCGCGCGCGGGCACGAACACGACGTCCCCCGGCTCCAGCTCGAAGTCGCCTGCCTCACCTTTGATGATCTTACTGGCGTCGATCACGAACAGCTCGGCGCGCTCGCCCTCGCTGCGGATCAGGCGAGTCTGCGCCAGCTTGGCCAGCGCGCGGTCGCGGTAGCCGTAGCCGGCGGTGGCAAGCGCCTGCATCAGCGTCAGCCTGCCGTTGCGAAAGGGAACCGGCCCGCCCTTGGCGGCACCGTTGGGAGCGCCCGCGAACACGAATACCTGCTCGAAGGTGTTGTCGGGCACCATCACCACATCCCCCGTGTGCAGCGGGATGTTCTGCGAGAGGTCGCCCTCGCGCAGCAGGCGCCGGAAGTTGATCGGCAGCTTCTTGCCGTTGCGAGCGAGGTAGGCGGTGCGCAGGCTCGCGGTGCTGAACGCGACGCTCCCACCGAGGCCGATCGCCTCCAGCAGGCGCAGCGGACGGTCCGTGAACTTGATGCCGGGACTCACGAACTGGCCAAGCAGGTAGTAGCGCGTGGTCTGATGCGCCGTGACTTGCACGGTCACCTTCGGGTCGCGCACGTAGACGGCCAGCTCGGTCTCCAGGTACTTGCGCAGCTGATCCTGCGTCTTGCCGGCGACCTTCACCGAGCCGATCAGCGGCAGCTGCATCGAGCCGTCGTTGTCGACCGTCAGCGCGCCACGGGCGCTGCCGACCGTCGACGCTCCGGCGTAGGTCGCGATCGCGAGCTCCGGGTGTCCGTAGACCGCGACCAGCAGCTGGTCGCCGGGACCGATCCGGTAGGCGTCCCCGTCACGCTCGCCCACGAGCTGCTGCATCAGCGCGGGGTCGAGCCGTTCCTCCTTTCGAGAGATGACGCTCGAGGGGACGATCTTGCGGGTGACGGCGGCTCCGCAGCCGCTCGCCAGCAGCACCAGAAGACCTAGCCCAAGCCCGAAGCGGAGAGTCGCGCGGTAACCAGCCAAGGTAGCAACCTCATCTAAAGCGCAAGAGAGCGCCTCGGGGGGCGCTCTACTGCGAACTCGTGTGTTGGTCTAATGGCGCGCGCGGGGTCGCGCCTTGGACTTCAGTACGCGTTCTTGTTCACGAAGCCCTTGTACAGGGTGATGAACAGAATCTTGATGTCCAATGCGTAAGACCAGTTACGGATGTAAAACAAGTCGCACTCGATGCGGCGGTCCAGCGACGTGTTTCCGCGCCAGCCGTTCACCTGCGCCCAGCCCGTGATGCCGGACTTCACGCGGTGGCGGACGTTGTAGAGCGGGATCTCGGTGCGGAACTTGTTCACGAACACCGGACGCTCGGGGCGCGGTCCAACCAGCGACATGTCGCCGCGCACCACGTTCCAGAACTGCGGCAGCTCGTCGAGGCTGGTCTTGCGCAGGAAGGTGCCGAACGCAGTGCGGCGGTCATCGACCTGCTGCGCCCAGACGGCGCCGGACTTCTGCTCGGCGTCCGCCTTCATGGAGCGGAACTTGAGCATCTTGAACGTGCGGCCATCGAGGCCCATGCGCTCCTGGCCGTAGAGCATCGGACCGGGCGACGTGAGCTTCACGAGCACGCCGATCAGGAGCAATAGGGGCGAGAGCAACAACAGCGCGGCGACCGAGCCGAGGAAGTCGGTGGCGCGCTTGGCGGCCGCGCCGATGCCGAACATCGGGGAGTCGTTCAGGCGCATCACCGGGAAGCCGTCGATGTTCTCGACCTCGCAGCCGAGCGTCACGTAGCGCAGGACGTCCGGGACGATGCGTACGTCGATCGTCTCGTCGCGCAGGCGGCCGAGCACGACGTCGAGCGACTCGTGCTGGTCGGGCGGCAGCGCGATGAAGACCTCGTCGATCTTCTCGGTGCTGAGCAGGTTGTCGAGCGCGTCGAAGTGGCCGATCACGGGTTGACCGGCGAGCGACGTGGCCTGCGACTTCTCGTGCGTGAGCACGCCGCGCACGCGCAGGCCGAGCTCCGGGAACGACACGATACGGCGCATCACGCTCTCGAGCGCGGGCCCCTCGCCGATGAACAGCGCGTGGCGCAGGTTGTAGCCGCGTCCGCGCACGTGGCGCAGCACGGTGCGCAGGAACATGCGGAAGAAGGACAGCCCGAGGAAGCCGAACACCGCGAAGTACACGGTCACCAGGCGCGAGAACTTGTAGTCCTCGAACATGTAAGTGATCGCGATGAAGCTGAGCAGCGCGACGCCGTGCGCGCGCAGCACGCGCTGCAGCTCGGCGATGCGTCCGAGCGCGCGGCGCGACGTATAGACGCGCATCCAGGTGAACACGGCCATCCACAGAATCGCGACCAGCGGAGCCAGCGCGGAGTAGCGCGCGAAGGGCGGCAACTCGGTGGCTGCGATCGGCGAGACGAAGAACCGGAACCAGTACGCGAGCAGCCAGGCGCCCACCATGATCGAGGCGTCCACGATCCGATAAACGCCGCCGACGGTGTCCTGGTAACGCTTCAACATGAAGACTCCTGTCCGCGTGGATTCAGAGGAGAAAGCAAGGTAAGGGGGGCGCGAGCGCGCGATGGTCTCTGCGAGCGGAGGGCAGAGGGGAACGCACTCGACCGAATCGCTGAGGGGGCTGTGCGAGCGCGAGGCCTGGGTAGCCTCAGCCGTACAGTGTAGGCATTCTTGTCGCAGGCTGGCCGCAGCGCGTCAAGAGTATTTGCACTAATATCACGGATAGTTGGGTGCTGTACCATTCGTCCAACCCCGGTTTGCTGCGCCGATTACAGGAGTGCCGCGCCGTAGGCTTCGAATCGCGAGCCAGCTCGCGACTCCGGAAGCGTACGCGTGATCTCGGCGTGTGCATGTGTGAGCGAGGCTTTTCAGGCGGCGAAGTCCGGGTGGTACGTCGATTGCGCACATCCACGCACGGGAGATCTGGCGTTCTCGGGACAGCGACCAGGCTTCGTGGGTCACCGACTCGGGAGTCTCTCGCCGCCGACACTGGATCGCGGGCGCGCATATCGTCGGGGCTCGGTCTCCGAGCGACGACACGCGCACAAGCTCAAGCCGCGCGCTGGACCTGATCCAGGTTCACGATGTAGCGCGCGTTCTCCGCCTGCCAGCGCGCGATGTCCTCGCCGTCGAGGCCCTGCCACGGATGGAAGCGCGGGCGGAAGTAAGAGAAGAACGTGGGCAGCATGCCGCTGAGCAAGCCCTTGCGACCGAACAGGTAGCCGAGCCCCTTCAGCGTGTCCCAGCTGAACAACTTTCCATCGCGCTTCAGCAGCACGAACGTGTTGATCAGCGCGGCCGAGACGATCAGGAACCACGCGCCGATCATGGTGGTCGTGCGCTGGAAGTAGCCGCCTCCGCAAGCCTGGTAGAGATCGAAGCAGGTGGCGCGGTGCTCGGCTTCCTCGGCGGCGTGCCACGACCACAGCGCGACCACGCGCGGATCGGCGCCCTCGGACAGCTCGGGCGTGCGGAAGAACAGGTCCGCGAAGCCGGACGTGAAGTGCTCCAGCGCGCAGGTCGCGGCCAGCATTTCCTTGGCGTCGAGCGTGCGGCGCGCCCAGCGCAGGATGAACTCGTAGCGACCGCGGCAGCCCGCGACGTCGATGCCCATCTGCTCGTTGAGCTTGTCGAACTTCAGGTGCTGGGCCGTGTGGTGGCCCTCCTGCTTGCAGAACTCGCTGATCTCCTCGAGCAGCGCGGGGTCCGACGTCATCGTGCGCAGCGCGCGCGCCGAGTCGATGAAGAAGCGCTCGCCGGGGTCGAACGCCGTCGACAGCTGCGTCCAGAACAGGCTCTTGAATGGGCTGCCGGAGTGCCAGTAGCGCTCGAAGCCCGACTCGAAGTCGAAGCGCATGCGCCGGTAGGTCACTCGTACACCTTCGGGTCGTTGGAATGTCTGCGTCATGGGCATCCTCTCTCGCGACACTCCCAACCGTAACACCATTAACTGCAACATCAAGCCATGTGCCGCCAAGTTTGGCGTGCTGGCGTGAGCTCGCGCGAGATCACTCGGCTTCCGCGGGGTCAGCGCAGCGGCTTGGCGAGGAAGATCGCGGATTCGCCGGGCATGTACTTGCCGTAGTAGTGAACGTCGGCGCCGCACAGCGTGTAGCCGAGCCGTGCGTACGCGCGCACGCCCGGCACGTTGGCGCTACTGGTCTCCAGCCACACATGCGTGGCACCGACCTCGCGACCATGCCGCTCGACCTCTTGCAAGAGCGCGCGACCGAGGCCCTGACGACGCCAGGCCGGTCCGATGTACAGGAACCACAGCGCGAGCCGCTCGCGCCAGGGCTCGTATTCGACGGTGGCGAAGCCGCGCACGACCCCGTCGACCTCCGCGACCCAGCCCTGCTGCCAGCTCGCCCACGGCTGGAACACCTCGCGGATCGAGTAGCGCTTGGTGATCGGCCTGGGGAGCTTGCGCTCCTCGAGGGCGAGGCCACGTTCGCCCGCGATCACGTCGAACACGACGTCGGTCTCGAAGCCGGTGTCGATCGCCTCGACCGCGACGCGGTCCTCACGCCGCTTCAGCTCGCGCACCTGCATGGCCACGTGTGCAAGCTAGCGTGCTTTGTCGCGACGGCTCGTCGGCCGGCTCACCATGTGATCGCAGCCGGTCAGGCGCTCGCTCGCCCACCCGACGCGCGCCACTTGAGGTAGGCTGCCAGCCGTCGTGCCCAAAGCGACCCTCGCCTCAGCTCCCCCCGCGAACGCCGCGCGCGTGCAGATCGGCGCACTCGTCGATCTGGTGCAGCAGCGCGGCATCGCGCCGGAGGCCCTGCTGCAGCGGGACGTCTCGGCCAGCGAGCGCGTGTCGCTGCCGGAGTTCCAGCGCTTGCTGGAGCGCGCGATCACGCTGACGCAACAGCCCGCACTGGGCCTGGAGTGTGGACTGCGGGCGAGCGAGGCCAGCTTCGGGCTGATGAGCCCCCTGATCTCGCACACCACGACGCTGCGCCACGCGATCCAGCTGATCGTGCAGTTTCACCCGCTGCTGCTCGACGACGTGCGCATCCGGCTCGACGAGCACCTGGACGAAGCGCGCGTGCACTGCACGTTCCCGCGCGTGCATGCGCCGTCGGATCGCGGCATGAGCGAGTTCGTGGTCGCGGGGCTGGTGCGCACGTTGCGCTCGTTTGGCTGCGGGCCGGAAGATCTGCGCGCGGTGTGCTTCGAGCACGCGCGCCCGGCGCACCATGAGGCGTACAGGCGCGCGTTCGGCGGCGCGGAGCGCTTTGCGCAAGCGTTCACCGGCGTCGAGTTCGCGCGCCACTTGCTGGACCGCCCCCACATCCATCGCCAGCCGGAGCTGGAGCGCCTGTTGCGCGAGCAGGCCGAGCGCGGACTGCAGAGCCTGAGTCGCCCCGCGACGTGCAGCGAGCGCGTGCGGGCGCTGGTGCTGCGTCATCACGCGGACATGGACATGGAGCGTGCGGCGCGCGAGCTGGGGCTCAGCGTGCGCTCGCTACGAAGACGCCTGCAGGACGAGGGCACCACGTTCCGCGCGCTGTCGCAGGAGGTCATGCGCGACTCGGCATGCACGATGTTGCGCAACCCGGAGCTGACGCTGCAGGCGATCTCGCACGCGCTCGGCTTCGCCGACTCGGTCACGTTCCACCACACGTTCAAGCGCTGGACCAAGCTGACGCCCACCGAGTATCGCGACGCTCAGCTCCAGTAGGGCGACGACAACATCAGCGCGTTGCCGAGCAGCCAGGCATCGCACGAGCGACGCAGCCAACGCGGAGCCGCGTGCACCTCCATGTACGTGCGGATGACGACGCGGCACTTCACGAGCGCGATCAGCAGCACGATCAGGGCGACACCGGCCTTGCCCTCCAGGCCGAGCAGCGCGCTGGCAAGGGTGGCGGAGACCAGGAACAACCAGGTGTAGAACAGCGGTCCGCGGAAGTAGGCGGTCATGGTCATCTCATCAGGTAGAGCAGCGCGAAGATCAGGAACCAGAGGAAGTCGACCATGTGCCAGTAGGTGGCGCCGACCTCCATCAGCGAGACGCGTGGCTGAGCCCGCGTGCGCAGCTCGAGCCGGAGGATGGCCAGGAACACCAGCCCGATGAGCACGTGCAGCACGTGCACGCCCGTCATCACGAAGTAGTGCATGAAGAACGCGTTGGTGCCGAGTGTGATGCCCTGGCTGAGCTTGGCGTACCACTCGTAGCCCTTCAGCAGCAGGAACAGCACGCCGCAGCCGGCTCCGAGCTCGACGAAGCGCGTGGCCACGCGATAGTCGCGCTTGCGCGTGGCCTGCACGCTCAGCGCGATCAAGAGCGAGCTGGTCAGCAGGATCAACGTGTTGACCAGCGCGAGCGTCTGGTTGAGGTGATGGCGCGACGCCGCGAACACCGGCTCGTTCACGCTGCGGTTCAGGCACGCGTAGACGAAGAAGTAAGACGAGAAGATCACCATCTCGCCGAGCACGAAGACCCAGACGTCCTTGTCGCCCGGGACGTGCTCCGACTCGATCTGAGTGGCCTGGGCGATCGTCATCGCGCGCCTCCGTAGGCCGGGTGTAGCTCCTCCACCGGCTGGTGTTTGATCAACTTGTAGAGACAGACCACCAGGCAGATCTCCCAGAGCACGAAGATCACCGTGCCGAGGTAGAAGCTGATCAGACCGTCCCAGGCGTAAGGTCCGGAGCGGAACGTCCAGATGGTGGCCGCGATGAACTCGGTAACCAGCCCCCAGATGCTCATGTACGCGAGCCAGCGCGGGAAGAGCCGGCGCTGATCGAGGAAGATCGCGAACGCGAACACCATGTACTGCGTGACGAAGCAGCCCAGCGAGCCGACGAACGACAGCAGCCCCATGTCGTACAGCAGCACGATCAGCTCCGCATCGCGCTCCGGACGGAACGCCGCGAGTGCGAACATGATGCCGCAGAACAGGCAGCCCGGCAGCGCCGCCACCGCGAGCACCGTCAGGTACGTGTAGGCGAACGCGTGGCTCACGCCCTTCATGCGCTTCATCTGCTCGATGATCAGCCCGGACGACAGCGACGCCGTGCCGAGCGTGAGCGCGAGCATCACCCACGCGGTCTGCATCGAGTCCTTGTTGGAGGTGATGAACTCGATGATCTCCGCCTGCGACAGCCCTGGCTTGGGCGGCGGCATCAGCTTGCCGAGGTACACGAAGATCAGACCGAACAGGTTGTAGAAGATCGGGATCGACCACCAGCAGATCCACTGGTCGAGCTTGGGATTGCGGACCGCCTCGACCGGCGCGGCCGTCACGTCCGAGACGAGCGTGCTCACGCCGCCACCGCCAGGCTCGGCTCGTCCAGGCTCGGGCGCTGGCTGCGCTCCTGCTCGTCGAGGGCGGCGCGCACCACGAAGAACATCACCGCCATGTAGACAGCGAAGGTGCCCGTGCGCAGCCAGAAAGCGAGCAGTCCGTCCCACGCCAGCGGGCCCTCCGTGTACATCAGCGCGAACGCGCCGGGCGCCATCAGCAGCGCGGTCAGCACGTTGAAGTGGGCAACCCAGCGCGGGAAGATCGGCTTGCGTCCAGCGTCCATGTAGATGCCGAGCGCGAGGCACAGGTTCTGCGCCATGATGAAGCCGACCGGCGTGATGAACGCCATCCACGCCATGTCGTTGAGCAGCTGCGTGAGCTGCGGGCTGCGCTCGGGACGAAACGCGGCGATCAGCCAGCCCAGGTCGGCGAGCGCGAACATGGTGCCGCCGCTCGCGGCCGCGCTCAGGTACGAGTACGAGAACGCGCGGCTCGGGTTCGCCATGCGCTGCATCTGCACCACGATCACCATGTAGAACGGGATGAAGGTGATGCCGCAGACGTTGAAGACGACCGTGCTCGCGCGCACCTGGGCGACGTTCTCGCGATAGAAGCGGGCGACTTCCTCCGCGCTCATCAACGGCGACGACGGCGGCACGAGGAAGGTCAGCGCCGCGATCGACAGCAAGGTGCCGAAGATCGGCACGAGCCAGAGGCAGATACGCTGATCGTTGATGTTCATGCAGGTCCTCGGGAAGGGGTGACGCCACAGTAGAGGGGAGCCGCTCGAAAAAATGGGCCAAGCGCTGTCGAACGCGGCCAATCGGCTCACCCCGCGGTCGGGCGGCTTCGGTGGTAGAGCTGAGCGCATGAAAATACGAGGGCGGACTGTGTCGCTCGCACTCCTGGCCGCAGCCGGCTGCGGGCGCGCCCCCGAGTCGCACGTGAGCACGGAGCCCGCCGAACTCCGTGGGCAGACCAGCGAATACGGTTCCAACGGCGAGCTGCTGAACGAAGGCACGCTGTGCCTGTTCCAGGGGGAGCCCGAGGACCGCGACAGCGTGCTGCGCGCTCCGGGTGATCCGCTCGAGCTGGTGGACGGCGGCGACCTCCACGTCGCGATCAGACCCATCCCTGCCACCGGCTGCACGCGCACCAGCACGCACTCCTGCGTCGTGGAGCAGCAGAGCGACGGACTGCGCGTCACCTCATCGTCGACCACCTCCGCGCCCGACGGCCCGTGCATCGCGGAGGGAGAGAGCAGCGGCACCCTCGCGGTGTGTCGCATCCCGAAGCTCGCGCCCGGTCATCACATGCTGCACTGGGGCACGCATAGCCTGCGTTTCGAGCTGCCGGGCAGCGTGGAGAGGGCGACTCGTTGCGTGATGCGCGTGCCGCGGCCTGCGAGCCGCTGACGCTTCACCCTCCCGCTCACCCCGTTCGCGCGCTGCCGGTGCTCGTTCTCGTGCCAGAAGTTTGCGCGGGAGAGCGATGAAACACAGCGAACTCGAACTGCGCAGCGTACTGAGCATCCTTGCGTTCACGGCGAGCACCGCGCTGGGAGGATGCGCGGCGGAAGAAGACACGACCGGGCAGATCGTCGCAGACCCGATCGCTGCCGGGCTGTTGTCCGCGGACTGGCCGGGCACGAAGATGGGCATCGCCCCACCGGTCTTTCTCGACGAGGGAAAGATGAAGATCGTCGAGGTCGAGAAGCGCGACGTGCGCCCGGCCACGCCGACCTTCCCGGCGGAGCCCGACTTCGAAGACGTCCCCGAGAACGAGGTCACGCTGATCCACACAGCGACCGGGCGCAGCTACAGCGTCACGCTGCCGGAGAAGATCGGGGAGGTGGCGAAGGCGCGCGCGGCCGAGCTCGCTCGCAAGGTGATGGAGAGGCCGACGCTCCCCGAGCCGACGTCTGCTGGCACCAAGAAGGTGATCGGCGACGACACGCGCGTGCGACTCGGCATCACGGACGGTGTGGCCAAGGAGGGTTGGCTGGCCGCGCTCGGCTACCGCGACGGCTGCACCGGCGTCCTGATCAGCCCCACGGCCTACCTCACCGCGGCGCACTGCGTGTTCAACAAGCAGGGCGAGCTGGAGAAGAGCGTGTTCCAACCGCGCGAAGACTGGTCGACCACGGAAGGGAACCTACCGCTCAGCCCTTGGGGCTTCTGGAGCGACCTCGATGTCATCGTGCCCAAGGCCTACACGAAGAACAACTGCAACGGCCACTTCACCGCCAGCTGCATCCAGTACGACATCGCGCTGGTGAAGGTGGAGCGCGACCAGTTCGCCAGCGAAGGACATCGCTGGTGGTTCACGCCGGCCTATGAGACGCGCGAGGAGCTGCAGACGCGCCAGCTGAAGAACCGCGGCTACGCTGGCTGCACCGCGGAGAAGAACGGCGTGCGTATCGACGATCCCGACGCGCCTAGCGACTGCTGGTCCGGCCACGGCACCACGCTCTGGGGTGACCAGCAGAGCTGCCCACTGGGCAACGATGCGTACCTGGACGACCCGTGGTCGCCCGAGGTCTACCACGGCTGCGACACCAACGGCGGCCACAGCGGCAGCCCGATGTTCTACTACCGGGCCGACGGCGCGCCGATCGTGGTGGGACTGCACTCGTCAGGCGAGAGGTCGGGTAGCGAGGCGATCAACTCGTTCAAGCGCTTCAGCGCCAACACGCTGCTCTGGATCAACGGTCTGCTCTGAACGCGCCCGCTCTGCGCGCGCCTACTCCGCGTCGATCGTACGCGGTCCACTCGGGCCGCGCGCGCCCGTGGGAGAGCCCGCCCCTTGGACCTCGCCTCCCACCACACTGGATTTGAAGCTCGTCGACGCGCTGCCGAGCTTGCTTGTCACGTCGCGGCCGAAGCTGTTCCACGCGGCCACGGCCATCGCGACGATCAGCACCAGCAGCACTACGTACTCCACCGTGGAGAGTCCCTGCTCGTCTGCAGCCAGCGCACGTAGCTTGTTCTCGAATGCTCGCACCATCGCCTCACCCTCCTGCCCCCGAACAGGGTGCGGTGCGCAGCTTGAAGCGAACGCGTACGCCGAGCGATCGGCAACCGGGGTGAAAGTTGCTCAGGAGTTGCTCGGCGCGGAGTGATGTTCATGCACGAAGGTCCAGCGCTCGCCGCGCTTCTCGAAGCCGAGCGTGATGCGCACTTCGTACGGCGCCTTGGGGGTGAGCCGAAGCAGCGCGTGTGCGAACGCGACGTCGGCGCCCACGTGGAGCGCGAGCTCGCCCAGCTCGAAATGCGCGTGCGGACCACCGTGCACGAACGGCTCCCAGGCAGCGCGGCAGTCCGCGAGCCCGCTGCGGTGAAGCGGCGGCGCGACGTCGAACATCACGACGTCGTCGGCGTGCCGTGCGACCACGCCGTCGAGGTCCCCCGCGCGGATGGCCTGCTCCCAGCTCGCGATCAGCGAGCGGACTTCCTGTTCGTCGCGGGTCGCGCGACCTACCTCGACTCCCGTCATCATCAGCCTCCCCGGTTGACTCCGCTGAGGATGTGCTCGCTCGACACGTGACGGCAAGCGGGTCAACGGGGGGCTCAGAGACCGAAGACCGGCTCGGCCCCGGCGCCCATGCAGATGTTCGGCACCCCCAGTGCGCCGAGCACGCCGCCGAACAGACCGCCCGCGATGCTTCCGGGCGGATGCGCCAGCAGACCGTTGCCACACATCTCGCCGTCCGTGCCTCGATCGCCTGGTCCTCGAAGGAGTAAGGCGTGTCCGTGATGAGCTCTTCGCGTCCGTCGACGTGCTTGACCACGGTCCGCAGGTGCACGCCCAGGAGGTGCTTGTGTGGAGACGCGGCGATCACCGTCGCGGGCCCCTTGTCGGAGGCCACGAGGACAACTGGTTGCGGCTGCTCAAGGGCGCTGTGTGAGTTGTTTGTGATAGGTGACACCGAAGGGCTCGTAATCAGCGCCAGGAACCTGCTCTCGCGTCCGGAGAGCCGAGTGATATCGTGGCCGAATGGCCAGTCCTCAGCGCAAGCTCGCGACCTACGCCGATCTCCTGGCACTGCCCGTAGACACACGCGCCGAGATCCTCGGCGGCGACGTCATCTTGTCGCCCGCACCGCCACCCAGGCACTCGAAAGCACAAGGCTCCGCGCGCCGGTTCTTGGGCGGGCCTTTCGATGACGACGACGGGCGCGGGGGCCCAGGCGGCTGGTGGATCTTCGTCGAGGTCGACGTGATGTTAGCTCCACATGACGTCGTGCGGCCTGACCTGGCCGGGTGGCGGCGCGACCGGCTGTCGCCGGCTCTATGCTCAGGCGGGGATCCCCTTCTACTGGTTGATCGATCCTGAGCTGCGAGCCGTCGAGGCGCTCGCGCTCCGCGATGGGGTTTGGGTGGAGCTCGGCGTCTTCGACGATACCGCCACAGCACGGATAGCTCCCTTCGACGCCATCGAGCTGGAGATTGGCCGTCTGTTTCTGCCGAAAGAGGCAGACGAGATCTGACCGTCGCAAAGCGTCTTCGGCCCGGCTCAAGGTCTCGACCTGAGTTCGAGACCACGCGCGATGACGACATGAACGAGCCGATGCGAGACGGACGAAGAGCGGCTCGTCGACCTGCTCACCCGGAGTCGGCTCCTGATCTAAGTGGACGCACGGCGGAACTCGCCGCGGCTTCCGCTGTCTGTAGGGCGTGACCTTGTGCGACGAGCTGTCCGAGTCACAGGATGGCTCGCTGTGCGTCTGCCCTCCACTCAGGGGAGTCCACCGTGCCCAGCTCTCCCGAATCGGCGATCAGCGTCCCATCCGCCCGAACCCTGGAGGTCGATCCCGCGATCAGCGCGGTCATCGTGCATCCAGGCGCACCCGAGGCCATGCCTGCACGTGTAGCCCTGCCGCAAGGTGTGCCAGGCGAAGTCGGGGTCCTGGCAGCGACACGCGCACTCTTCAACGGCTTGCGTCACGGCGTGGCCTACGATGCTGCACAGCGCGAGCGCCACGGAAACTTGTACCGCGGCATGTACGCAGCCGAGCCCGTGCTCTTCGTCTGGGATGCCGATGAGGTGCAGCGCATCATGCGAAACGAGCACGGTCTGTGGTCGGCCGGTATGGGCTGGGACGCGCTGGTCTTCGATAAGATGCGGCCGCAGCGGGGGAACTTCGGCGGCCTCTTGTCGATGGACTTCGACCCCCACCGTCTGGCGCGGAAACTGGTCCAGCCGGCGTTTACCCAGAAGGCGCTGAAGGGCTACCTCGAGACCGCCCTCGGCCGGGTCGAATCCACCGTGTCCCACTGGATTGAGTCTGGTCGCGTTGACTTCAAGCGCGCATCACGCGGCTTGATGGCTGGAGTCTCGAGCGAGATCTTTACCGGGATCAGCGATCCAGCTCAGGTTGCCTCGATCGACCAGGCGCTTAGCGACTTCTGGCACGGCCCGCTCGCGCTGATCAAAGACGCGCGCTTTGGGCCTTCTCTGCGCAGGGCGATTCGTGGGTTGGCCACGCTCGAGTCGGAATTGAAGGCCCTGCTGCCGGTGCGTCGAGCTGCGCCGGGCAAGGACCTCTTTAGCCAGATGTGTCAGGTAGAGAGTGAAGGTGACACCAGCGATCGGGCGCTCATCTACATCTTTCTGACCATCATGTTCGCTGCGTTCGACACGACCGCGCATGGCGTGACGAGCATGGCGTACCTGCTCGCCAAACATCCGAGCTGGCAGGAACGTCTTCGCAGCGAAGCGCTTCGAGTGATGTCCGGCGGTATCACTTGGTCGGGACTGCAGCAGCTCGAACAACTCGAGTGGGCGTGGAAGGAGACACTCAGACTCATGCCGATCAACGCGGGGCTACCGCGCCGTGCTTTGCGCGACTTCGAGCTGCTTGGTCATTCGTTCCGAGCCGGCACCTTCGTGGCCGCCATGGCGGGCGCCATGGGCCGGCACCCCAACTGGTGGAGCGACCCTCTGCAGTTCGATCCGGAGCGCTTCTCGCCTCAGCGCGCGGAGGACAAGAAGCACCCGGCCATCTACCTGCCATTCGGCGGTGGGGCCCACGCTTGTGTCGGCATGCAACTAGCCACGCTGGAGACGAAGCTGCTGTTCTATACCCTAGTCACACGCTGTCGCTTCGAGTTAGCCCGTGACTACACGGCGCGTCATACCATGACACCGGTCGGCTGCGTGTCGGGCAAGGTCGCGCTCAAGCTCACGCGACTCTCATGAGACGTGCCCTGGTCGTAGGCAACAGCGCCGGCATCGGTTTGGCGTTGACCAAGCGGCTTCTGCAGTCCGGCTGTCATGTCTGGGGCGTCTCACGAAGCACTTCCGAGATCGAGCACCCGGTCTATCAACATCTCATCTGCGATGTCACCTCGAGCGAGTACCCCGTCGCGCTTCGTCTGCTCCTCGATACGACGGGCGGCTTCGACGTATGTGTGTACTGCGCGGGCATAGGTGAGTTTCTCGACCTCGAGGACATGACGAGCGAAGTGGCCGTCTTTCGCACCAACCTCTTGAGCCTCGTGGAGACCACGAGTCTGGTCATACCCGCCATGCTTGCCCGAGGCAGCGGCCACTTGATCGGCCTGTCCAGCATCGGTGACCAAGTCATTTCTGCCGATGCTCCGAGCTACTCTGCTTCCAAGTCCGGCGTGTCGTCCTATCTCGCCGGCCTGGCACTCGCGTTGCGTCCGCGTGGCATCGCCGTGAGTAACGTGCGCCTCGGCTTCGTCGACACCAAGATGGCCAAGGGCCCGGTGCGGCCGTTCATGATCGGTATAGAGCGAGCAGTCGATGTATTGATGCGATGCCTCAAGCATCGTCCGGCCCGACTCACTCACCCCTGGCGGATGGAGATCCTCGTTCGCATCTTGCGCTGGGCGACACGGCTCAGGCTGGCCCGCGGCTGACTCACTCGCACCGTGTCACGGAGTCGACTGGGTAAGCCGACGTCCTCAGCACTAAGCCCTCCCGCGGTCGCGGAACTCGTACGGCGCGTGCGTCGGCAGGGGCCCTTGCTCAGACGCCTTAAGCACAAAACCCCTCGTAAACGAGGGGTTCATGGTGCCCAGAGACGGAATCGAACCGCCGACACGAGGATTTTCAATCCTCTGCTCTACCAACTGAGCTATCTGGGCGATGTGGGCGGCCAAGATAGTCGGGACCACTCGGGTGTCAAGCTCGGTTTCTGGCGTGGAAGGTTTTGTTGCCGCGCACTTGCGATTTGGGGCGGGGGCGCGTACCGGCAAGGGGCGGGAGGAACGATGAGGCTTTCCTTGGGTAGCTTGGTTGTCGCGGGGGCGGTGCTGGCGGGCGCTTGTGCCGATGACAACGACGACAACGGGCCGGTGGTGCCGGGCGGCCTGGATGGCAGCATCGACGGTGCGGTGCCGGATGCGGGGCCGCACATGGACGCGACGCCGGGGCCGGCGGACGCGGGGCAGCGGCTGGGCTTCTTCGTGACCAGCACCAAGAGCACGACGGCCAACCTGGGTGGGCTGACGGCGGCGGACACGCAGTGCCAGACGCTGGCGGGTGCGGTCGGCGCGGGCAGCCGCACGTGGCGCGCGTTCTTGAGCGTGGAGCGCGACGTCGCGAAGGGCGGCGCGCCGACGTCGGCGTTCGAGCGTATCGGGCGCGGCCCCTGGTACAACGCGAAGGGCGCGCTGGTCGCGGCGGACGTCAGCGGCTTGTTCGCCATCACCGGCAATGCCGACCTGTTCCTCGACGAGCGCGGCACCAAGATCAACGGCCAGTGGATCGGCTCGCCCGTGCCCAACGAGCACGACATCTTGACCGGGACCCTGCTCGACGGCGGTGTGGCCCTGGGCAGGACATGTGGGGACTGGGTCTCCGCGTCGGACGCTGGCGTCGCCGTGATTGGACACAGCGATGGTTTGGGTCCGAACCAGGACGCCACGCCGCCGCGGAACTCCTGGTATTCCGCGCATGACAACGCGAGTTGCGGAGACACGGCTCCCCGCGGAGGCGCCGGCCGCTTTTATTGTGTCGCGGCCGACTGAGCCAAGTCGGGGTTTGCCAGCGGCCATCCCGAGATGATTAGATCTTCGGGTGAGTACACTCGCCGCCTTGGCGCTCCAGGAAGCTCTCGTCGCCGCGACTCGTGATCAAACCGATCGCGCACGCGCCGTGAGCGCGCTGCGCGGTGCCGAGGTCTACGCGACCACGTGGCCCACCGACCCGAGCTCGCTGCGCACGCTCCTCAACTCTTCGGGCGTGCGCGCGCTCGCGTTGTTCACCGACGAGCGTCAGCTCGAAGAGGCGTCGCTGCGCTTCGGCTGGCACGGCGTCGACGGCAGTGTGCCGACACGCCGACTGCACATCTCGGAGGCGATCCGCGCCGCGCGTCAGCAGCAAGTGTCGCTGGTGATCGTCGACATCACGTCGGACCATGCGCTCGAGCTCGACCAGGGCGAGATCGAGCTGGTGTCGGCGCCGCCGAGCACGCGTCCGCCTTCGTACCAGGGGCTCGGTCCGGTGGTGCACTCGGTGCGCCAGGTGGACAACACCAACGAGCTGGTGCGCGTGAGCTCCCGGCCGCCGCCCAATCACGATCACGTAGGCAGCGCGCTGGAGCCCGCCGCCGTCAACATCGACACGGAGAACAAGCAAGTCACCGCCACCTTCGCGATCGCGATCACCGCCACCATGGCGGCGCTGCCCGAGACGCCGAACGACGAGCTGATCGACGGCATGAGCGCGGTGCTGCGCGAGTACCCCGAGGTCGAGTGGGCTTGCCTGGTGGGCGAGGAAGACAGCGACCGCGGCGCGGTGCACGTGGCGCTGCGCATCGACGCGGCCTTCCGCAAGAACCTGTCCGAGATCAGCGCCAAGCTGCGCGCGGCGAGCATCGCGCACGGCAAGCCGTGTGATGTCCTGGTGCTGGACACGCCCGAGCAGATGAAGCGCGCGCGCGCCATCGGCCTGCCCTTCTACCCCTGGCGCAAGCGCTGAGCGGCGCGCCATGCTGAGCGACCATGGACTGGTTGCAAGGCTTGGCGGGCGGCGTGTTGATCGGAGCCTCGGCGGCGCTCCTGCTGTGGACGCACGGGCGCATCGCCGGCATCAGCGGCGTGCTTGCGGGCGCGCTGCAGCACGCTGAGGTCTGGCGCATCGCGTTCTTGCTCGCGTTGATCGCGGGCGGCGCGTTGTTCTCGCGCGTGTGGCCGACGCACTTCGCGATGACGGGGCTGCCAGGCTGGCCGCTCTGGATCGTGAGCGGCCTGCTGGTCGGCTTCGGCACGCGCGTCGGCGGAGGCTGCACCAGCGGACACGGCGTGTGTGGGCTGGGCCGAGGCTCGCCGCGCTCGCTGGTCGCGACGCTGGTGTTCATGGCCACCGCCATCCTGACCGTGATGGTGCGCCCATGAACGCGCTCCTGGCGGCGCTCTCCGGGCTGCTGTTCGCGGCGGGGCTCGCGCTCTCCGGCATGACCTCGCCCGCGCGCGTGATCGGCTTCCTCGATGTGCTGGGCGACTGGGACCCCCAGCTGATGTTCGTGATGGGCGGCGCGCTCGGCACGTACGCGGTGCTGTACCGGCTCGTTCGCGCCAAGGCGCCCAGGCCGCTCGTCGATAGCGACTACCACGTGCCCGAGGCACGCAAGGTCGACGCGAAGCTGATCGGCGGCGCCG
>JBEVNG010000015.1:0-9493 GCA_040508235.1 Polyangiales bacterium
AGCCAGCACTCCGCAGACAAACCATCGCGGCCCGCGCGCCCGGCCTGCTGCACGTAGCTCTCCAGCGTGCTCGGCGTCTCCACGTGCAGCACCACGCGCACGTCCGGCAGGTCGATGCCCATGCCGAAGGCGCTGGTCGCGACCAGCACGGGTGTGGTGCCCGCCTCGAACATCTGCTGCGCCTTCTGGCGCGCGGAGTCGCTGCGACCGGCGTGGTAGTAGCCGGCGCGTACGCCTGCCTTGCGCAGCGCCTTCTGCACGGCTTCCACACGCTTGCGCGTGAGCGCGTAGACGATCGCGCGACCCGGGGTCTTGCGCGTCGCGAAGCCACGCGCGGTCAGCAGCTCCGCGGCCCACACCGTGCGCGTGTCGTCGCTGGCGAGCGCGACGCCGAAGCGCAGGTTCGCGCGCAGCGGGCTCGCCTCCACACGGAGCTCGTCCGCGAGCGCGAGCGACGAGGCGATGTTGTCGCGCACGCGCGGCGTGGCGGTCGCGGTCACCGCCATCACAGGCACGTTCAGCTCGCGCTTGAGCCAGCCCAGCGCCGCGTACTCGGGGCGAAAGTCGTGGCCCCACTCGCTGATGCAGTGCGCCTCGTCGATCACCACACGTGCCACGTCGCGCAGCGAGCGGCGTACGCGCGCGTTCTCCAGCCGCTCGGGGCTGACGAACACCACCGCGAAGCCACCCATGTTCGCGAGCGCCTCGCGCTGCTCCTCCCACGGCACGTTCGAGTGCAGGGCACAGGCGCGCACGCCGCGCGCGCGCAGGCTGGCGACCTGATCGTTCATCAGCGCGATCAGCGGGCTCACCACCAGCGTGGCGCCTTGCCCGCGCTGCGCGAGGATCACTGCGGGCAGCTGGTAGCAGAGCGACTTGCCGTAGCCGGTCGGCAGCACGGCCAGCACGTCGCGCCCGCGTAGAAAGGCGTCGACCGCGAGGTCTTGCTGCGGACGCAAGGCCGCGAGGCCGAACGTGAGCGCGAGCGTCTCCGCGACTGCCGGATCCATGGGGCGGGGCTCATGTTGCCACGAGCCCGCCCCGAGCACACGAAACCGACGTTCAGTCCTCGTCGCGACCGCGCGCGCGAGGCGGCGGAGGCGGCGGACGAGACGGCGGTGGCGCGGGACGCGAGGCCGGCGGCTTGGGCGGGATGGAGGTGACATTCTTCGGGGCGCGTGCGGAGGAACCGCGGGCGTCGCCGACCAGCGAGCTCAGGCTCGCCAAGGAGCCCGACGCCGGCGGAGGCTGCGTCAGCGCGACCTCGTCGTCGTCATCGTCGAGCAGCTCATCGACTTCGAGCTCCTCGTGCTCCTCCAGCTCCAGCTCCTCGTGCTCGTCGAGCGCCTCGTGCGCGGGCGCCTCGACACCCTCGTAGGCGTCGGGCAGGCGGCCCTTCGCCTGCGTGGCCTCGTCGACCAGGATCTCGGCCGACGCGAGATCGTCGCCTTCGACTTCTTCGTCGTGATCGAGGCCGTCCTCGCCAAAGTCATCCGGCGGCTCCGACAGACCCGCCGACAGAGCCGCGGGCGGCTCGGAGGCAGCGGCGGCGAGCGGTGCGAGCTCCGCGATCCGGGCGGCCGCGTTGGTCGCCTCGTCGGCGAGCTCGTGATCTTCGATCGACATGGTGACGTCGCGCAGCTGCACCGTGAGCGCCTGGTCGCGCAGCGGTGCGTCGGCGTCCTGCACGGGCAGGGTGACGTCGGGATCGTGCGAGACGCTCGCCTCCAGCTGCTCGCCGTTCTCTTCCTCGTCTTTCTCCTCTTCCTCATCCTCTTGGCGCGACGCCTCGGAGAGCGGAAGGGTGAGCTCCGGATCGTGCTTGGCTTCGAGCGGCATCGTCATGTCCGCGTCGAAGTCGCGCGTGCCGACCAGCAGCTCGTCCGACTTGGGCACCTGCGTGCCGAACTCGCCGCTCAGCAGCGACAGGTCCTCGTGCGTGACGCGCTCCGGTTCGACCGCCGACTCGCGCCGCATGAAGGCGCTCGAGCCTTCGCCCGCGCCATTCGACCCGAACAGCGACGAGCTGGCCGGCGCGGCGCTGGCGACCACGGTCGCGGCGACCATCGACGGCCGCAGGTCTTCCGACGTCACCACCACGTCGCCCTCCAGCAGCGAGTCGTCCGCACGCGGGCGGATGCGCAGCCGCGCCAGCGCCGCCACCGCGTCCGGATCGGCGGGCGCGATCGCGACCACCTTCTTCCAGGCGTCGACCGCCTCGTAGCGGTTCTTGAGCCCGAACTCCCAGGTCTCCGCGGCCTGCTTGAGCAGCTCGCGCTTCTCCTCGGGCTTGAGCACGAACAGCTCGCGGTCGATCGCGATCAGCAGCTCGTCGTGGCGCTCCGCCTGCTTGAGGCAGTGGCGCAGTCGGCGCGAGGCCTCGCCGTCCTTGGGGCGCAGCCGTACCAGCTGCTCGTACGCATCCGCCGCACGCGAAGGCGACGACAGCTCGCGCTCGCACAGCGAGCCCAGGCGACGCAACGCCGCGCTGGAGCTGTTGCTGTCGATCGCGACATCGGCCGCGTGCTGCAGGTGCTTGGCGAGCGCTTCCCAGTTCTGGCTGAGCGCCGCCACGCGCGAGAGCTCGTCGAGCAGGCTCTCGTCGCTGGGCATCAGCGCCGACGCGCGCTCCAGCGCACGGAACGCCGCCACCGGATCCTGAAGGTCCTTCTCGTGGATCTTGGCCGCGCGTGCGAGCCAGGTGGAGGGCAGCTGCGGCGTGCGCGGGTACTCTGGCGCGAGCGCCTCGTAGACGCCCGCCAGCTCCGCGACCAGGCCACGGCCGCTGACCGGCGGCTCCTCGGCATCGAGCACGCGCACGCGCTTCTCGATCGAGAGCAGCAGCTCCGCGCTGTCGCCTGCCAGCGCGACCGCGCGCGACAGGTAGCCGGTGGCGCGCGCGGTGTCGTCCAGCTCGTGCTGGGCGAGCGCGCAGGCGTCGAGCAGCGCCTCGAGGCGCGACTCCCGGCTGGCGTTGGACTGGGTGCGACGCTCGTAGCTGCCAAGCAGCTCCTCGCGGCGACCGGTCGCGATCGCGAGCCGCTTGGCCTCGCCGTAGGTGAGGTCGTTGGCGGGGTCGAGCTGGAAGGCGAGCCAGACGCGCTCGAACGCCGACGGCTCGTCCTTGGCCTCGTGCTCGAGCAGGCGCGCGTGGCGCATCAACAGCTCGATGCGCGTGTCGGTGCGGTCGGCCTTGCGCACGATGGTGTCGTACACCTGACCCAGGCGCGGCCAGGCGTTGGCCTTGCCACTCAGGCGCTCCGCCTCGGCCAGCAGCTCACGGTTGTCGAGCTGCTTGGCGAGCGCGCGCAACGTGGCCTCCAGCGCGCGATCGTAGGCACCGAGCTCCTGCTCGAACGCGCGCGCCGCATCGCGCCAGCGCCGCTGCTCGTACTCGGGCGAGGTCGCACGCTGCGCCAGGCCCACGAATAGCGAGGACAGCTGCTCGCCGCGCTGCGCCTGCTTGGTGACCTCGCGCAGCATGCGCTCCGCGGTGATGTCGTCGTGCTCGACGACGCGCGGCACCAGGCGGTTCCAGGCGCCGTCCCAGTCCTCGATCTCCATCGCCACGCGCGCGGCGCGCAGCGTGAACTCGCCGGACTCTTCGTCCGTGATCGAGAGCTCGGCCAGCTTGTCGAGCGCCAGGATCAGGTCGCGCTTCTTGCCGGTCTGCGCGAGCAGCGGCAACAGGCGCACGTACGGCGTGGGGTTCTCGGGCTCCAGCGAGGTCCACGCGTTGAGCACGCGCACCGCGCCCGGCAGATCCTCCAGCTCCTGCTCGTAGATGTCGATCAGCTCGACCGCCAGCTCGACGCGCGCGGCGAGCGAGGGGGCCAGCTTGATCAGCCGCTCCTGCGCGCTGGCGCGACGCTTCACGTCGCCGGTCAGCTTGCACAGCTCGACCAGCTTGCGCAGCGCGGTCGCGTCGTCCGCGTTCAGCTCGCTGAGGATGCGCTCCAGCTCGGCCTTGGCGGCCTCCGGATCGCGCAGCTGCTCGGCGAGCAACGTGGCGCGCTCGAAGCGCAGCGTGCGCGCCTCTTCGGCGTTGCTCTTGCGGGCCAGCTCGTCGAGCCGACGCGACAGCTCCGACGGGCGTCCCGCCGTGCGCAGCAGCGAGACCAGCGCCGCCAGCGCCGTGATCTCCTGCGTCAGCGCGTACTGCGCCTCGCGTGCGGTGATCGCGCCCGCCTGATCGCCACGCGCCTCGCGCGTGATGGCCAGGTGGTCGAACACCAGCGACGAGTTCGCGCGATCGCGGCTGCTGTTGGCGATGCCCCAGAGCAGCTCGTCGAGCTCCTGGCCGCGGCCCGCCTTCTCGTACGCGGGCGTGGCTTGCTGCCACAAGCTGGCGTCCTGCGGCGCGCGCACGATCGCCTCGCCGTAGGAGTCCGCCGCGCGCTGGGCGTCGCCCAGCTTGTCGAACGCGACCTGCGCGATGCGCGCGTGCAGCGGTCCACGCTGCGCCGCCGGCACCTGCTCCAGCTGCGTGGTCAGCGCGTCGACCAGCGCGCGGAACTCGCCGCGTCGCTCCAGCACGCGCACGAGCGCGTTGAGCGGCTCGGGCTTGTTGGGCGCCAGGGCACGCCAGCGTTCGAGTGCGTACTGCGCGCGCTCGTCCTCGTGCAGCTTGTCTTCGTAGATCTGCGCCAGCGTGGCCAGCAGCCCGGGCTGCTCGTTGGGCTGGGCATGCTCGACGCGCAGCTCGTAGGCGGCGGCGGCCTCGGCGTAGCGACCGGCGCCGGCGTACAGCCCTGACAACACCACCGCGTCGTCGACGTTGCCCGGATCGAGCTCGGCGGCCGAGGCGTAGGCGCTCAGCGCGGCTTCATGGTCGCTGCGCTTCTCGCGCTGCAGCGCACCCAGCTCACGGTAGAGCTCCGCGCGTCCCGGGCCCGTCGCGATCGAGTCCGCGCGGCTCTTGAGCAACTCGGCCAGGTCGTTCCAGCTCTGGGCCCGGCGCAGCGACGTGCGCAGCTTGGCGAACGCCTCCGCGTCGTCGGGCTCGAGCGCGAGCAGGGAGCGCAGGTTGCGCACCGCGCCCTCTTGATCACCCAGCTTGCTCTCGCTGAGCAGCACGGCCTCACGCAGGCGGCCAGCGCGCGCGTCCTTGCCGAAGCTCGGCTCGGCGGCGAGCTGCTCGCACAGGTCGCGCAGCTTCTTGAAGTCGCGCGACAGGCGGTAGTGCTCCTCCATCGCGTGGATCGCGTCGTTGTCGAAGATGCCCTGCGCCAGCAGCGCCTCGGCCACCTCGGCGGCGCCACGGCGATCGCGGAAGCGCAGCCGCTTGGCCAGCTCCGTGCGCAGGCCACGCAGCTCCGCGACCCCGGGATCTTCCGCCGGCGACACGTGCGTGACCTCGCTCTCGACGACGTCCGAGTCGCCGACGTCCTCGGCCTGCGGGGCGAAGATCAGGTTCTGATCCTCGCCCGTCAGCGCGTTCAGCTCGGCCAGCGTGAGCGGCTGCGCGCGCGGCTGGGTCTGCTCCGCGAACGGATCCGCGTCGTCGTCGAGGCTGGGCGGCGTGTAGACCGCCGGCTTGGGCGGCTCGCTGCACTTGGGCAGCGGCGGCGGCGTGCTGCTGTGGCGCGGGGGGGCGCTCTCCAGGGGCTCGGCCGGCGGCTCGCTGGCGCGGCGTGAAGGCAGCGGAGGTGGTGCGCTGCCGGCGCGCCCTTCTTCCTGCGCCATCGGAGCGGGCGGCACGCTGGTGACGCGCTCGTGCGCCGTGGGCTCCGGCGCGGACACGGCCTCGCGCGCGGTGATCTCCAGGATCGTCTCGGCGCCGGCGGCGCTGTCCGGCTCGAGCGCCGATGCCAGATCTTCGAGCGGCGGCTCCGGCTCGACCACCGGCTGCGACTCGCGGTTGCGCGGGGCCTTGCTCTTGCGCTTGCCCTCGGCCGGCGCCTTGCTCTTGCGCGGCGGCTTGCTCTTGCGACCCACCGAGGCCGTGGGCTCGGACTCGGGCTTGCGCTTCTTGCCGGCGGGCGCTTCCTCGTCGAGCGCCTGCTCGCTGTCGGCACGATCGAGCATCGCCAGATCGGCGAGCGGATCCCGCGCTTCGTCCTTGCCGAGCGAGTCGATCGCGGCGAGCTCGTCCGCGAAGCTCTCGCGCACCGGCTCGTCGCTGGCGGCCACCTCGTCGAGCAGCAGCTCCGCGCTCAGCAGTTCCTCGGCATCGGGAGGCGGCGGGCGCACGCTCTGCTTGGCCAGCGACTCGGCTTCGTCATCGCCGCGAGACAGCAGCGGCTCCAGGCAGATGCGCGCGTCGGGCAGCTGCCCCACCGCGATGTACGCGCGCGCCATCTTGAGCCGCAGCGAGCGCGTCAGCGCGGGATCGCGCCCGGCGCGGATCGCCCCGAGCCAGCGCGGCGCGAGCACGTCGCCCCGCTGCATGCGCGGCGCCAGTGCCTCCAGCTGCGTGAGGCTGTCTTCGTGATCGGGCACCGCGTCGAGCGCGGCCTCCAGGTACGCCAGCGCGTAGTCGTCGCTGACCTCGCTGGCCATGCCTGCCAGCAGGTCCGCCGCGGTGTCGCGCTTGTCGGTGGCGTCCTGCGCATCGGGCGCGTGGTCGGCGTCATCGAGCAGCATGGTCGCGAGCTGGTGCCGCGGCTGCAGGTCTTCCGGCGCGGCCTCGATCGCCTCCAACAGCGAGTTGACCGCCTCTTCCCGATCGCCCAGCCGCTCCCGCTGCAGCTCCGCCAGCTCCGCGTACGCGGCCGCGCGCTTGAGCCCCGCGGGCAACGACTCCGCTTCCTGCGCGAGCAGCTCCGCGACGTTGGGCCAGGCGCCCGCTTCCGCGTAGATCTTGCGCGCCGCCGCGATCGCCGGGCGCTGGGCCGCGTCGAAGTCCATCGCGGTGCGATAGTGGTTGAGCGCGAGCTCGCTCTGCCCGAGCTGGTCTCGGTACAGGTTGCCGAGCTCGAAGTGCAGCCGCCCGAGCTCAACCGGGTCGACCTCGGCCTCGTTGGCTGCGCGCGCATGATGCTCGAGCGCCTCAGCCCAGACCGCAAAACTACCGGTCGACTCGCAGTGCTGGCGCAGCTCGTCGAGTACGGCGAAATCCAGGGGATTCTGCCGCAACTGTGTCATCAGATGTCGCACGTTCGCATCCATGGAGTCGCGCACGTTATCACCCGTTCGGGGCTTCCGGAAGACCTCAGGAAGCCTCGCGTGAGCGAGCTACGTCGCGTGAAAAAGGATAAGTTTAGCGAGGCTTTGCACACGCGAGCCTCCAGTCGTGAGCCGTCAGACAAGCCGCGCGTGCGTCACTCGCGAAGCTGGCCAGCGGGGGTTCGTACGGCAGTGAACGTTCGGCCTTCGACCGGCTTGCGCTGCCGATAGCCGCTCTGCGCCGTGTAGTAGGTACGAATCTCGGGATCCGTCACGGTCCAGGCGAGCAGCACCTCGGAGTTGCCTTCGAGGTAGGAGGGAAAAACAGTGAGCCCGATGCTGAGGTCTTTCACCTCCGCACCGAGCGCTTCGACACCCTTGAGCTCTTCGGAGAGCGTCTCGTAGAGCCCGGCTGCCAGCGCGCGGCCCTGCTCGGGGTCGCTGGCGTGCCACGCGGCCAGGACCGGATCCGCCATCCAGGGCGTGCCGGGCGGCGTGGGAGTGAGACTGTCCGCCGAGCTGCCATCGCCGCTCGAGCGCAAGTGCACGCTCAGCTGCATCATGCGCTCGAGTCGCGGGCGAACGCGCGAGACTAAGGAGTTGGCTTGCGCCAGCGTGAAGTGTCGCTTCGGCACCCGGCCGGCATACCCGCTATCGACGCAAAGGGCAATTACCATCGCAGCCCATCGCCGGCCGGCTGCCAGAGCCCGCGCCAGGCGCTACCTTCGCGAGATGACCGAGTCCGATCCGATCGCACGATTTCGCCATGCCTACGAACGGGCGCGTGCGACGGAGACCTTCGATGTCGCACGCGCGGCCTTCGCCACCGCGGATGCGCGCGGTCGGGTCTCGGTGCGCTTCGTGCTGGTCAAGGAGTTCGATGCGCGTGGGCTCTGCGTGTTCACCAACCTGGAGAGCCGCAAGGCGCGCGATCTGCGCGAAAATCCGCAGGCCGCGCTGAGCTTCCACTGGGCGAGCACCGGGGACCAGATCCGCTTCGAGGGCGCCATCGAGCACGTCTCCGCGGCCGAGTCTGACGCTTACTTCGCGAGCCGTCCGCGCGGCAGCCAGCTCGGCGCCTGGGCCAGCCCCCAGAGCCAGCCGGTGTCGAGTCGCTCCGTGTTGGAGGGCAGGGTGCAGGAGCTGGAGCGCGAGTACCAGGGCAAGACCGTGCCGCGGCCCCCGCACTGGGGTGGCCTGCGCCTCTTGCCGGAGTCGATCGAGTTTTGGCGTGATCGCCCCGATCGCCTGCACGATCGCGAGCTGTACACGCGCGCGGAGTCGGGCTGGTCGGTCCGCCTGCTGTCGCCGTAGCCCGCGATGAAGCTCCTCGAACTCATCCTCAGCCTGGCCCCGGAGCGCGTCGAAGACCTCGCCGCGCGCTGGCACATCGCCATCGATCGCAAGAAGCGGCTGACCGTGGCCGAGCAGGTCGCGCGCGGGCTGGTCGCGGTGCCTCAGTGGCTCGATCAGTCGAAGCTCAGCGAGGGCGCGCGCGAGGCGCTGCGCCTGTTGGCCGCGGCGCCACAGGGTGTGGCCCTGCAGTCGCTGCCCGACGACGTGCAGCTGCTGGTCGATCAGGGCTTCGTGTTCGTCGATCCGCAGCGGCTCACGCGCGTGTTGTTGCCGGCCGCGTTCCGCCTGCAGCTCCCGGGCACGCCCTCGGACAGCCCACGCGCCGCGCGCCTGTTGCTCGGTCAGGTGCCGGAGGAGGCGCGTCGCGAGCTCTGCCAGTACCACCTGTCGCGGCTGCCGCCGTTGCCGTGGGCGATGTTGCTGGAGACGGTGCTGGAGCGCCTCGAGGACGCCGCCTGGGTGAAGCAGGAGCTGGGCACGCTGAGCGAGGGCGAGCGCGCGCTGCTGGCCGCGATCGACGCCGCGGGCGGCGAGGTGAGCGGCGAGGAAGTGCTGGAGCTGTCGCGCGAGCCGGTGCGCATCGCGCATGGCGGCACGGTGCAGGTGCCTCGGCGCAGCGCGATCTTCCCGCTGCAGCGTCGCGGCCTGGTGCTGGCGCGACCGGAGGGCTGGCGGATCGCGGACGAGGTCGAGCGCATCGTCGGGCGCGAGCGCCGTACGCGTGCGGGCATCGAGCGTCAGAAGCTGCTGATGAGCCGGCACCTGCTGGAGCTCACGCCGTCGCGCGCGGAGCACGGCACGCCGCCGGGCCCGCTGGCGGTCACGCTGCTGGCGGCGTTGTCGTCGAGCGATCAGCTGCCGCTGCCCGGACGCGGCATCTCCAAGGTGGCCGTTCGGCGGCTGGCGTCGGAGTTCACGATCGCGCCCGAGCGCGCGGAGCTTCTGGTGGTGCTCGCCCGCGCCGATGGCCTGGTCTACGCGACCACGCCGCTGGGGGGCGTCCCCGAGCGACTCTGGAATGCGTGGCGTC
>JBEVNG010000042.1:0-7461 GCA_040508235.1 Polyangiales bacterium
TGGGATCACTGGCGCAGTACTGGTCGAGCGGTGCGCTCGACGCGACCAGCACCGCCAGCGAGCCGTCCTGGCGACGACCCGCGCGCCCAAAGCGCTGCCACAACCCGGCGATGCTGCCCGGGTAGCCGGCGCAGACCACGGCATCGAGCGAGCCGATGTCGATGCCGAGCTCGAGCGCGTTGGTGGCCACCACGCAGCGCACGTCGCCCGCGCGCAGTCCCGCCTCGATACGCCGCCGCAGGTCGGGCCGATAGCCGCCGCGGTAGCCCTGGATCAACTCCGGATCGACGCGGTCGCGCACCAGCCGCTCGCGCAGGTACTTGAGCATGATCTCGACCTGATTGCGGCCCGAGCCGAACACCAGCGTGGGCACCTGCGCGCGCAGCAGCTCGCTGGTGATCTGCACCGCGGCCTTGAGGTAGCTCTGGCGGATGCCGAGCTCGCTGTTCACCACCGGCGGGTTGTAGACCATCACCGTGCGCGGGCCGCTGGGCGCGCCGCTCTCGCCCACCTCCGCGACCGGGCCGCCGACCATGCGCTCGGCGTGCTCACGCGGGTTGCCGATGGTGGCCGACGCGAAGATCACCACCGGCGACGAGCCGTGGAACGCCGCGATGCGCAGCAGCCGACGCAGCACGTTGGCCAGGTGCGAGCCGAACACGCCGCGGTAGGTGTGCAGCTCGTCGATCACCACATAGCGCAGCGACGCGAACACGCGCGCCCAGCTGGCGTGGTGCGGCAGGATGCCGGCGTGCAGCATGTCCGGGTTGGTGAGCAGCACGCCGCCTCGATCGCGCGCCGCACGCCGCGCGTCGCCGGGCGTATCGCCGTCGTAGGTGATGGCGCCGTGGTCGAGGCCGGCCTCGCGCATGAGCGCCTTGAGCGCCTCTTCTTGATCGCGCGCGAGCGCCTTGGTGGGGAACAGGTAGAGCGCGCGCGCCGCCGGATCACGCGCCAGCGCGTCGAGCACCGGCAGGTTGTAACAGAGGCTCTTGCCGGACGCGGTCGGCGTGGAGACGACCATGTGCTTGCCCGCGCGCGCCAGCTCGAAGCTCTGCGCCTGGTGGCTGTAGAGCTGCGCGACGCCGCGCCCCTTCAGCGCCGCGACCACCTGCGGGTGCATCGCCTGCGGAAAGGGCGCGAAGCTGGCCGCGCGTGGCGCCAGGGCGTGATCGAGCGTGAAGCAGCGACGCATGCCGCCGTCCGCGCGGAAGCCCTCCAGCACGTGCGCGATGCCCGTCTTGCGCGCCCAGGGCCGCGCCGGCACCGCACGAAACGCCCCGTCGCCTTCGCCCATGCTCATGAGCGAGACTGTACGTTCGTTCAGCTCATGGAGCAACTAAGCGGGGCGCGAACGGAGGTCGGACCAGCGCATCTGGAGCCCCACCCGGAGATAGGCCAGGTAGCCGAGCGCGAGCAGGCCCGCGCGGGCGGTGAGCGCCCACATCGGCGGCAGCTCGTCGGGCAGGACCGCGGCCAGCGCGCCCTCGATCACGATCAGCCAGGCGAAGCCGAGGCCCGCGGGCTTGAGGCTCTGCCAGAGCGCCGCCAGCGAGAGCGGGACCACGCGCTGCGTGAGCTTGAACAGCAGCGCCAGCAGCAGCGCGCCGCCCACGAACCAGGCCCAGCCCACGGTCAGGATGCCGTAGTCCGCGCCGAACCACGCCAGCGCCAGCGCGAACGAGAGGCACAGCACCGCCGCGCTCGCGAGCGACTCGAACAGCGCCAGCGACGGGCGACCCACCGCGTAGAAGACCTGCGGGAAGATGTGGGTCAGCGAGCGCAGGAACGCCGCCCAGGCGAGCCACGAGGTCACGCTCGCCGCGTCGGCCCACTCGCCGTCGTTGATCAGCGCGAGCAGGTCCCCGGCGCCGAACGCGAGCAACACCGTCACCGGCGCGAGCATCAAGCTCAAGCTGCGGCTGGTCCACAACATCGCGCGTGAGAGCGCCGCGCGATCCGTCTGCAGACGCGCGTACGCCGGCAACGCCGAGCGATTGACCACGTTGAGCAGCGTCACCGTGGGCGTCATCGCCAGCTCGAAGCCGACGCGGTACACGCCGACCGCGGCCACGCCGAGGAAGCGGCCCACGAAGAAATAGTCCGCGTTGCGATACAGGTGATAGACGACCGTCGCCGCCGCCGCGCGCGCGCCGAACACGGCCAGCGACTTCACGCGCGCGAAGCTGAAGCGCAGGCTCGGCAAGAACGGCTGCAGCGCGAACGCCGCGATCATGATCGTCAGGCCGTACATCAGCTGGCCGATGATGAACGCCCACGAGCCCGCGCCCAGCCAGGCCAACAACATGGTGCTGCCGCCGGACATGAACGTGGCGCAGGTGTTCGCGACCGCGATGCGCTCGAAGCGCAGCTCGCGGTTGAGCAGCGAGAGCGGCACCAGCGCGGCACCCACGAACAGCAGCTTGAACGCGGAGGCGCGGATCAGCGGCGTCAGCGCGTCGGCGCCCCACAGCTCCGCCAGCAGCGGAGCCGCCAACCACACGCCACCGATCAGCAACACCGCGATGGCGAGCGAGTACCAGAACGCGTCCGAGAGCTGGCCGTCTTCGAGGCGCTCGCTCTGGATCAGCGCGGTCGAGATGCCGAAGCCGTTGAAGGCCTCGATGAACACGCCGATCGACCACGCGAGCGTGGCCAGGCCCAGCTCCTCCTTGGAGACCAGCCACAGCACGCCGAGCGTGAACACCGCGTCGAGCACACGCGTGACCAGGCTCGCCGAGCCCAGCCAGACGAAGCCACGCTTGATCTGGCCCGTCGCCTCATCTGCCGAAGCCATGCGATTCCTCCGGCGTCCGCACAACAGACAACGAGTCGTAAGCTCGGCACCGATCGTTTCGCCGCTATCCTCGAATCGACTGCCAAGTTTCGCGGCGAGGTCTCAGATGTAAGGTAGCGAGCGCAAACGCCGCACTCAGTCGCGCGAGCCGGAGCCCGAGCCCGAATGGGAAGTGTCCACGCGCGGAGCTTTGGCGAGTGATCGGTTGTCCAGGCTGCGCTTTGCGCGTGTGAGTGGGTTCATCTCACTCGCGACGCCGCCGTGAAGGACCAGTGGCGGATAGGTCTGGTAGATGTTCGCGCGGCCGAACGAGCGCAGGGTCAGGTGCTTGCCGACCGCGCTGGAGTGCCTGGGCGTGCGCCGCCAGCGGTTGTCGTGGATCGGGATCATGCGGTAGTCGAGCAGCTCGAAGAACGCGCGATCCACGTAGAAAGCCTGCAGATCGAACCACTGCGTGAGGCGGAGCTCCGCGTCGACCTCGCGCCGCGGCACCAGCACCCAGCGCCCCAGGCGCTCGTCCTCGTCCGACGAAAACAGGTACAGCACGCGTCGCTTGGGGTCGCTCGCGGTGCGCGACCACAGCGTGCGCACCCGCGCCAGCATGTCCGGCTCGAAGGCGAGGTCGTCCTGCAGAAATAGGGCGTGCGTGGGCTGCTGCGTGCGGGCCACCATAAAGGCGACCTGGTAGGCCTTCCAGAAGCCGGGCTTGCCGAGGCGTTCACGCGCGTCGAGCCAGAGCAGGCGCGGACCGAACAGGCGCTGCGCCTCGGCACGCGCCTCCGTGTAGTCGCTCGCGCTCTTGTCGTTGAGCACGAGCACGAACGCGGGCTCGTCACCCAGCGTGGCGTGCAGCGCCCGTAACACCTCCCGGAACGCGTCCGGACGGTTGTAGGTCATCAGCACGCACAGCAGGTCCGCGCGCCCCGAGGGCTCGGTGCGACGCTCGTACAGCGACCAGAAGTCGTGCTCGCGCAGGGCGGCTTGCGGCCGGTTGGCGAGCACGCGCGCGAAGTTCGAGAACTCGCTCCAGTGAAGCACCCCGTCACTCTAGAACGTGGCCGGGCGAGGTCGTGCTATTTTCGCCGCCCTTGCAAGCCCCCGCCGAAGACCTCGAGCGTCGTGCCGCCCGCGGGGGCGTGGTGGTCGCGGTCGCGCAAGTCGCGCGCGGCATCGTCGAGGCGATCGGCGTGCTGGTGCTCTCACGTACGCTGACCCCCGCCGACTTCGGCCTGGTCGACATGATCGTGTCCGTGACGGGCATCATCGATCAGCTCAAGGACTTCGGCCTGGGCACCGCGCTGATCCAGCGCCCGCGCATCGACGACCGGCAGGTCAACGCGCTGTTCTGGATCAGCACCGCGATCGGCGCCGGGCTGACGCTGCTGGTGGCCGCGATCGCGCCGCTGATCGCCATCGGCTACGACCGCGCGGAGCTGCTGGAGCTCACGCTGGCGCTGTCGCTGAGCACGTTGCTCGGGGCGGTCTGCCTGCAGCAACAGGCGTTGCTCAAGCGCGAGCTGCGCTTTGGCGCGCTGTCGATCATCGACGTCGCCAGCGGGGCGGCCGGCATCGCGGCTGCGATCACGCTCGCCTACGCGCACTTCGGGCCGTGGGCGCTGGTGGCGCGCCAGCTGGTGCGGCTGTTCGTGCAGGCGGTGATGACCTGGTTCTGGTGCAGCTGGCGGCCCTCGCGACCGGCGGGTGCCGACCAGCTGGGCGAGCTGCTGCGCTTCGGCGGACACATGAGCGGCTACCAGGTGCTCAACTACGCGGAGCGCAACCTCGACAACATCCTGATCGGGCGCTTTGCCGGCGCCCAGCAGCTGGGCTTCTACGCCAAGGCGTACGAGCTGATGCGCTTGCCGCTGACCGCGATCAACGCGCCCATCGCCACCGTCGCGGTGCCCGCGCTCTCGCGCCTGATCGACGCGCCCGAGCGCTACCGCAAGGCGTACCTGAGCGTGACGCGCCTGTTGTTGCTCGCCACCGTGCCGCTCGGGCCGCTGATGATCTTCAGCGCCGATGCGCTGATCCCGCTGGTCCTCGGCGAGGCCTGGCGTGGCGCCGTGCCCATCCTGCAGGTGCTCGCGCTGGCGCTGTTCGTGAAGCCGCTGCTGTTCACCACCAGCTGGCTGTTCATCTCGCAGGGCCGCAGCGCGGACATGCTGCGCTGGGGCGTGCTCGGCGGCGTGATCGCGCTGGTCTCGTTCCTGGTCGGCCTGCCGTGGGGCGCGCTCGGCGTCGCCATCTCGTTCACCGCCTTCGACGTGCTGCTGCGCGCGCCGATCCTGATCTGGATGACGGGCCGCACCGGCCCCGTGCGCTGGCCGGATCTGGTGCGCTGCTTGGTGCCCGCCTGGACGGTCGCGGTGCCGATGTGCGCGGCGTATGCCGCGGTCAACTTCGGCTGGCACCCGCGCGCGGAGCTGAAGCTGGCGGTCGGCCTGCCGCTCTCGCTGGCCGTGGGTGGACTGGTCGCGTGGCTGACGCCGTGGGGCAACGTGGCGCTGCGCGAGGGCGTGACGATGATGCGCTCGCTGAGGAGCCGCTAGATGAGCCCGCGCGTCGCCGTGTTCTGCCGCTCGTTCCTGCCGCGCTCGCAGACCTTCGTGCACGACGCGGTCACCCGGCTCACGCGCTACCGCGCGACCGTGTTCTGCACGCTGCGCGAGCACGCCGAGCAGTTCCCCTTCGACGACGTGCGCGTCGGCGGCCCGCTCTACAACGCGACCTTGCTCTCGCCCGGCTTCGTGCGCGCGTTTCGGCGCGAGCGCTTCGACGTGGTGCACGCGCACTTCGGCACGATGGCGATCTATGCCCTGCCCTACGCGCAGCTCGCGCGCTTGCCGCTGGTGGTCACCTTCCACGGCTACGACGTGCCGCTGCTCGATCAGGCACGCCGCTTCGGCAACGCCGCCGCCTACGCCTGGCTGAGCGGCCCGATGCTGCGGCGCATGACGCTCGGCCTGTGTGCGTCGGCGGAGCTGATGGAGCTGCTGGTCGCGCACGGCGTGCCCAAGGAGAAGCTGCGCGTGCATTCGCTCGGCATCGACACCGAGCGCTTTCAACCCGCGGCGCACCAGGGGGTGCCGCAGGTGCTGATGATCGGGCGGCTGGTGGAGAAGAAGGGCTTTCGCTACGGGCTGGAGGCGTTCGCGCGCTGCCATCAAGACGCACGCCTGACGCTGATCGGCGAGGGGCCGCTGGAAGCGGAGCTGCGTGCCCTCGCCACGGAGCTAGGTATCAGCGAGCGCGTCGAGTTCACCGGCAGCCTGTCGCACGCCGAGGTGATGGAGCGCATGCGCCAGCACGACATCCTGCTCGCGCCGTGTGTCATCGCCCAGAACGGCGACCGCGACTCGGGGCTGATCGTGCTGCGCGAGGCGGCCGCGTGTGGCCTGGTGCCGATCGCGTCGCGCATGGGCGGCCTGCCCGACTCCGTCGACGACGGCGAGAGCGGCTTCCTGGTGGAGATGCGCGACGTCACCACGCTGAGCGCGCGCCTCGAACAGCTGCTACGCGACCCCGCGCTGCGCGCCCGCATGGGCCGTGCTTCACGCGCGAAGATGGTGCGGCAGTTCGACCACCACACCACCATGCCCGAGCTCGAGCGCGCCTACGACGACGCGCGAGCCATGCGCTGATTATTCGAGGTCGACCCAGCCGCGCTGGGCGAGCTGGTCGATGATGGTGCTGACCGCGCGCTCGACGCGCAGCTGGTCGAGGTTGACGGTGACGTCGGGCTGGTCGGGCTTCTCGAAGCCGGTCTGGTCGCCGTCGGGGCGGCGCTCCTTGCTGATGGCCGGGTCGGTGTCGACGAACACCTCCACGAAGCGCTCCTTGCCGACGCGCTCGCGCACCTGGGCACGCTCGGCGCGCGTCTTGGCGGGCAGCGCGCAGATGGTGATGATGCCGGCGTCGGTGAGGCCGCGCGTGGCGACCGCGATCGCGCTGAGCGGGTCGCCCTCGGGCGCCAGCACGTGCGCCGCGTGTCCGAGGTCGAACAGCTTGCGCTCCAGCACGTAGGCGACGTTGACCTTGCCGCTGCCGGGCAAGCCCGAGAGCCACACGGTGACGCCGGTCTGGCCCAGGCGCTCGCGACGCTCGCGCGGCGACACCTGGGTCTTGTTCTCCAGGCCGGAGCCGGCGCGCGCTTCCTTGAGCGCGTCCTCGATGTCCTGCTCCTGGTCGTCCTGCGGCAGGATCATGCCCGCGCCGACGGTCGCGTTGGTGAGCGAGTCGACGATGATGAACGCGCCGGTGACGCGGTTCTTGTGGTACGCGTCGTGGTGCGTCGGCCGATGCGTGGTGATGCTGAGCAGGCCGATGTCGTTGAGCTGCAGCGTCTCCGCGGCCTCTTCCTTCAGCGTGGTCAGCTCGATGCGGTGGTGCACCTTGCTGACCTGCATGCGGATCGACTGGGTGGTGTGCTTGAGGAAGTAGCTCTTCTCGGGGTCGAGCGGCTTCTCGTGCAGCCACACCACGTGCGCGTCGAAGCTGCGCCCCACGCGCGGGCGGTTGCCGGGGTGCACGATCATGTCGCCGCGCGAGCAATCGATCTCGTGCTCGAGGCGCAGCGTCACGCTCTCGGGCGCGAACGCCTCCTCGCGCTCGCCGCTGAAGGTGTCGATGCCCTTCACGCGCGAGACCTTGCCCGAGGGCAG
>JBEVNG010000079.1:0-7323 GCA_040508235.1 Polyangiales bacterium
CTCACGCGGAGTGCGGGAGATCGCTTACCAGCGACCGCCGCCACCACCGCCGTACCCACCACCACCGCCGCCGCCGCCGTAGCCGCCGCCACCGCCGCGATTGCCACCGCCGCCGCCGCCGCCGAAGCCGCCACGGCCACCGCCGCCGCCGCCGAAGCCGCCGCGACCACCGCCGCCGCCGCCTCCACCACCGCCGCCGAAGCCGCCACGGCCGCCGCGACTACCGCCGCCGCCGCCGCCGCCACCGCTGCTGCGCTCCTCGGCCTCGTTGACGCGCAGGGCGCGGCCGTCGAGGGTGGCGCCGTCCATCTGCGCAATCGCGGTCGTCGCCTGCTCGGCCGTGCTCATCGTCACGAAACCGAAGCCGCGCGAACGGCCCGTCTCACGGTCGCTCACGATATGCACGTCGGTGACTTCGCCGACTTCACTGAAGCACTCGCGAAGCGTCTCGGCGCTCGTGTTGAACGAAAGATTACCAACGTAGAGTCTGTTACCCATTGCCTGTCTCTTCTCACTGCGGCTCAAACATCAAACCCGTCCCAGATCGCCGCCGGTCTCAGAGGGAGTGCGCGAGAGAAGGCTCTCGCATCCCCACGCTAACAGCGCCGATTCACAGATAGGTCGCGTCTCGAAACGGCGAGCAGCGAAGGTCTCAGTGCAGGGGTGCCTTCTCGTGAGCCCTGGCACTATGGGGGGAACCCGAACTTTCCGCAAGGGCCACAATCCAGTCCAGTAGGGTCCAGTGCCCTCAAACTGGTCTTTGCGCGAGCCAGAGCACATGCCGCTTGCCCCCGCGCTTGGTGCCATTGTGACGGGCCAACACCCGCTCGACGCGTACGCGGAAGCCGGCTCGCTCCAGGCGCGCCGTGAAGCGCGCATCGTCCTCTGCGGACCAGATCGCGAGCGTGCCCCCCGGGATCAGAGCGGTTCCGGCGCTGTGCAGTCCTGCGGCGCCGTACAGCCGCGCGTTCCCGGGCGACGTCAGCGCGTCGGGCCCGTTGTCGACGTCGAGCAAGATCGCGTGGTAGCGGGCGCGCGCCGCCGCGATGCGTGGGACCACGTCCCCCTCGTGGACCTCGACGCGCTTGTCGTGCAGCGGGTCCCCCGCCAATGGCGACAGAGGCCCGCGGTTCCACGCCACAACGGCCGGCACCAGCTCCGCGATCTCGACCTTGGCGTCCGGGCGCAGCACGTCGAGCGCGGCGCGCAGCGAGAAGCCCATGCCGAGCCCCCCGATCAGCACCCGCGCCCTGGGCACGTCCTTCAGTCCCTCGCAGCCGAGCTGCGCCAGCGCATCCTCCGAGCCGTGCTGACGGTTGCCCATCAGGTCCTTGCCGTCGACGCGGATCGAGTACTCGTGGCCGCGACGATGCAGGGTCAGCGTGCCGCCGCCTGGGGCGGGAGCCTCGCCGAGCTTCTCCCAGGGGATCACAGCTTGCTGCGTTCGATCAGCCCCAGGCAGTGCTTCTCCAGCCACTGCGTGAGCGCGTAGTAGGTCCCGAACTCGGGGTTCTTGGTCTGGCCGTGGTGGAACCGGTAGTAGATCTGCTGGATGATCACGGCGAGCCGGAACAGCCCGTAGACCTCGTAGAAGTCGAAGTTGTCGACGCGCATGCCGGTCTGCTGGCCGTAGTACTCGACCACTTCCGCGCGGCTGAACATACCCGGAAGGTGCGTGGGCTGGCGCCGCGTCAGCTGGCGAAACGAGTCGTCGCCGGGCTCGACCCAGTAGGCCAGCGAGTTGCCCAGATCCATCAACGGATCGCCGAGCGTCGCCATCTCCCAGTCGAGCACGCCGATCACGCGCATGGGATCGTGCTCGTCGAGCACGACGTTGTCGAAGCGGAAGTCGTTGTGCACGATGGTGATCGCGACCTCGCCCGCGGGCATCTTGGCCGCGAGCCACGCCATCACGGGCTCGAAGTCGCCCACGTTCTCCGTGCGCGCCTTGCGATAGCGGTCCGACCAGCCGGAGATCTGACGCGCGACGTAGCCCTCGCCCTTGCCGAGGTTGCTCAGCCCCGCGGCCGCGTAGTCGACCTTGTGCAGCTCGATCATGCGGTCGAGCACGTTGCGGCAGAGCACGCGCGTGTCCTGCGGCGAGAGCGTCATGCCCTTGGGCAGGTTGGTGCGCGGGATGATGCCGCGGATGCGGTCCATCACGAAGAAGTCCGCGTCGAGCACACTGGCATCGTCACAGACCGCGACGACGTTCGGTACGTACGAGTAGACCGGCTTGAGCGCCTTCATGACGCGCGCCTCGCGCAGCATGTCGTGCGCGCTCTTGGCGCGATGTCCGAACGGCGGGCGACGCAGCACGAGCTCACGCCCACTCGGGTACGCGAGCAGGTACGTCAGGTTGGAGGCGCCACCGGGGAACTGCGTGACCACCGGCGTGCCCACGAGCGAGGCGTCGATTCCGCGCAGGTACGCGGCGACCTTCTCGACATCGAGCTCTTCACCCGGCCGTACGTCCTTGGCGCGATCGACGAAGCTGACTTGTTCGCTCATCGCTCAGCCGATCAACACGCCGCCATCGACGGTGATGCAGGTGCCGGTGGTGTAGCTCGCGGCGGGCGAGACCAGGTAGAGCGCGGCACCCGCCATCTCGTCCGGCTGTGCGAAGCGACCGAGCGGCGTGCGCTCCAGGATCTTCTCGCTGATGCTTGGCGTGTTGACGAGCGTGGAGGCGAACTTGGTGTCGGTGGCGCCGGGCGCCAGCGCGTTCACGCGAATGCCGAGCGGCGCGACCTCCTTGGCGTACGCCTGCGTCATCGACAGGATGGCGGCCTTGGTGATCGAATAGATGCCCTGGAACGCGCCCGGCACGAACGCGTTGATGGACGTCAGGTTCACGATTGCGCCGTAGTTGCGCTTCTGCATGAGCTTGACCGCGCGCGCCGACATGAAGAAGTAGCCGCGGATGTTCACGTCCACGGTCTTCTGGAACGCGCCCGTGTCGGTGTCCTGGATGGGGCCGAAGTACGGGTTGGCGGCGGCGTTGTTGACCAGGATGTCGAGCCGGTCGTGCTTGGCGGCGACGGTCTCGTAGAGCTTGTCGATCGCCTCCAGATCGCCGATGTGACAGGACAGCGCCTCGGCCGAGCCGCCGTTGGCGCGGATGCTCTCGGCGACGCCCGCGACGCTCTCCGCCTTGCGGCTCGTGCAGATCACGTGCGCGCCGTTGGCGGCGAGCGCATGCGCGATCGACTCACCGATGCCGCGGCTGGCACCACTGACGATCGCGACCTGACCCTTCAAATCGAACGACGGAACCTTCGCCATCACGCCTCCAAAAAGAGACTGGACGCTACGCGCGCAAGTCAGCGTGCGCAAGCGCGAACGAAGGCCTCGGCGAGCGAAGGATTCGAGGCCCAGTGCGCATGCACGTACGAAGCGAGCACGTTGTCGCGGCCGTAGCCCTCGTCCGTGATCGCCGCGCTGCGTCGCGTGTGCAGGCGGTATTGGCCGGGCGGCTCGTGTGTCTCGAAACGGGAGTAACGAAACTGGTGCCCGCGGAAGCGTTGACCGGCAGGACCGATCAGCGTGTCCTTGGCCGTCTCGACCTCGACGTAACCCAGTGCGCTCAACTTGGGCTCCATCACCGCGTGGCCGGGAATCAAACCCGCCATCTCGTGACGCACCCCATCGAGCGTGATGATCGCATCACTCAGGTACATCAGCCCACCACACTCGCCGTAGATCGGCCCCGCGAACGCGCGCAGCTGCGCGTGCAGCGCGCGGTTCTCCGCCAGCGCGGGTGCATGAAGCTCGGGATAGCCGCCGCCAAAATAGAGTCCGTCGACGTCCGGCAGGCGATCGCGGAGCGGCGAGAACGGCACCAGCTCCGCGCCGAGCCGCGCGAGCAAGCGCAGGTTGTACGGGTAGTAAAACGAGAACGCGGCGTCCTGCGCGATGCCGATGCGGCAAGTGATCGGGCGCTGCTCCGAGCTGGCGCCTCGGTGTGCGAGGGCCGGCGCGCTGCGTGCGAGCGCGAGGATCGCGTCGAGATCCGTGTGCGCCTGGAGGCGTTCACTCCACACGCTCAGGTCGACCGAGGCATCGGCCGCGTGCAGTCCGAGGTGGCGCGAGCGGAACTGCTCCGTCGACGCCTTGACCATGCCGCCGATCACCAGCGGGCTGGCTTGCCGGAGCAGAGCGAGGTGCCCTGCGCTGCCCACGCGGTTGGCGAACACGCCGCCGACGCGTACGCCGTCATCGAACGTGGCGTAGCCATGCGCGAGCGCCGCCACCGAGCGCGCCATGCCGCCGGCGTCGAGCACCAGCAGCACGGGAGCATCGAGCCAGCGTGCGATCTCCGCCGACGAGCCCTCGTTGGAGTGCGGGCTCGCGCCGTCGAACAGGCCCATCGCGCCCTCGATCAGCGCGACATCCACGTCTTGCGTCGCCTCGCTGAAGCTCTCGATCACCGCCTCGCGGCCCATCATCCAGCCGTCGAGGTTGTGGCTGGGTCGGCCGGAGGCGAGCTGATGGTAGGTGGGGTCGAGGTAGTCAGGTCCACACTTGAACGTCGCGACCTTCAAGCCGCGCGCGCGCAGGGCGTGGGTGAGCGCGACGGTGACCGTCGTCTTGCCGACGTTGCTCGACACGCCCGCGATCACCAGCCGCGCCGTCATCGTTCGACCTCCGCGATCGCGATCGTCATGCTGCCCTCGATGTTCGGCTCGCGGTAGACGCGCTTGCCCATCAGCACGCGACCGTGGCGCGCGGCGGCGGGCTCCGCCACTCCGTCGCTCAGGTCGTCGTGGAAGACGAGCGCCCAGCCGCGCGTTCGTACGAGCTGCAAGAGGCCCACTTCATCGCGCTTCTTGCCGATCGTCGCGATCGTGCTCACGCGCGCCACATCGAGCTGCATCGTTCGCAGCGCGTCCTCGATGCCACGCGCCAGCAGCGCGGCCGGCGTGCCGCGCTGACAGCCGATGCCGAGGACAAGCTCAGTCTCGGCCACGGAAGCGCCGCTGGTAGTCGGTGCTGTACAGCGCGCTCTCGCGGAAGTCCTCGGCCGACAACACCGGGCCCACCAGGATGGTCGCGGTCGCGCCGACGTCGTTGGACTTCACGGCCTCGGCGATGGTCGAGAGCGTGCCGCGCAGCACCTTCTGATCGGGCCAGCTGGCGCGGTAGACGACGGCCACCGCGCACTCGGCGCCGTAGAACGGCGTCAGCCGCTCCACCACGCTGTCGATCACGTGCACCGACAGGTGCACCGCCAGCGTCGCGCGCGAGGCCGCGAAGTGCTCCAGCGTCTCGGTCGACGGCATCTGCGAGGCGCGCCCCGAGGTGCGCGTCAGCACCACCGACTGCGTGACCTCGGGCAGCGTCAGCTCCTGCGCGATCGCCGCCGCGGAGGCCGCGAACGCGGGCACACCCGGCGTCACCGTGAACGGGATGCCGTGCTTCTTGAGCCGGCGCAGCTGCTCGCCCATCGCGCTCCACAGCGATAGATCCCCCGAATGCAGGCGCGCGACGTCGAGCCCCCGCTCGTGCGCCGCCAGGTACTCGGCCTCGATCTCGTCGAGGTTGAGCGGCGCGGTGTCCAGGACGCGCGCGCCGGCGGGTGCCAGCTCCACGAGCTCCTTGGGCACCAGCGAGCCCGCGTACAGACAGACCGGGCAGCGCGCGACCAGGTCGCGACCGCGCACGGTGATCAGGTCGGGCGCACCGGGGCCCGCGCCGATGAAGTGGATCGTCATCTCGACTCCTTGTGCACGCACCACTGCGTGATCGCGCGCTGTGGGCGAAAGCCCGTCATCGTGCCGAGCGGCTCGGCGTGCTCGATCGAGATCCGACGCAGCGTGCCGCCGTACAGCTTGTACAGCGTGTGCACCTGGGTCTCGGTCTCCAGCGCGACCGCGTTCACCACTAGCCGGCCGCCGTCACGCAAGGCCCGCCACGCGTGTGCGAAGCTCTCCTCCACGCCGCCGCCCAGGAACACCGCGTCGGGCGTGGGAGCGTCGACGGGCGCCTGCGCGAGCTTAATCTCCAGGCGCGGCGTGCCCAGCTTCTCGGCGTTGCGACGGATGCGCGCCACGCGCTCCGCATCGCGCTCGATGGCGATCGCGCGGCACGACGGGTGCGCGAGCATCCACTCGATCGCGATCGAGCCGGAGCCCGCGCCCACGTCCCAGAGCAGCTCGCCGGGCCGCGGCGCGAGCGCGTTCAACGTCAGAGCGCGCACGTCCTGCTTGGTGATCTGCCCGTCGTGTTCGAACAGCGCATCGGGCAGGCCACGCAGCGGCAATGCGTAGCCGGGGCCCTTCACGTCGAGCGCGACCAGATTGAGGTCGGCGACGTCGGTGAGGTGGTACGAGCGCGCGTCCGAGGACCGCACGCGTTCGTCCGCGGCGCCGAGCTGCTCCAGCACGTGCAACGTCGAGTCGGCGAACCCGCTCTCGACCAGCAGCGACGCCAGCGCGGGCGGCGTGCGCTTGTCCCACGACAGCGCGAGCACACGCCGGCCGGGCTGCAAAAAGCGCACGATCTCCTGCAACGCGCGACCGTGCAGGGATACCAGCTCGACGTCCTGCAGCGCCCAGCCCAGGCGCGAGGCCGCCAGCGACACCGACGACGGCGCCGGGTAACACACGAACTCGCCGCGCGTGAGTTGGGGCGCCAACGTGGCGCCGATGCCGTACCAGAACGGGTCGCCGCTTCCGAGCACGCACGTGGGCTGCCCCTTGCGCGCGAACACCTTGGGCAAGCCCTCGGCGAGCGGCGACGGCCACTGCATCGTCTCGCCGTGGATCAGCGCCGCGACCAGCTCCAGCTGCCGTGGCGCGCCCACCACCAGCGTGGCAGTCTCGACCGCGCGCCGTGCAGCAGGCGCGAGCGAGTCGATGCCGTCCGCACCGAGCCCCACGATCCGCAGCCACGGTTCCAGCGCTTCAGTCATGCGCGTGTTGATCCTTGGCGGTACCCTGCCCAGCCGCCAGCTCGCCTCCAAGCTGGCGCTGGATCCACGCTTCGCGCCGCTGCTCTCGTTCGCCGGTCGCACCGAGAACCCGGAGCTGCCCTCGGACGTTCCGTGCCGCGTGGGTGGCTTTGGCGGTGTGGAAGGACTGCGCGCGTTCCTGGCCGACTTCGATGCGCTGATCGACGCGACCCATCCGTTCGCGGCGCGCATCTCCGCCAACGCGGTGCACGCCGCGCGCGAGGCGAACGTTCCGCTGCTGCGGCTGGTGCGTCCGGCCTGGCCGCGTGAGGACAGCTGGACCGAGGTGGCCGACATGCAGGCCGCGGCGCGCGCGCTCGGCGAGACGCCAAGGCGCGTGTTCCTCACCATCGGCCGCCTGGAGGTGGGCG